>NZ_CP067420.1:3224500-3543500 GCF_016653635.2 Skermanella sp. TT6 | reverse complement strand
AGCAGCGCCGCCCGGATGGCGGCCACGTTGCCCGCGGCATCGCCGCCGAGCCTGCCTTCGAGACGCGGCG
This sequence comes from Skermanella sp. TT6, assembly GCF_016653635.2. Taxonomy (NCBI): domain Bacteria; kingdom Pseudomonadati; phylum Pseudomonadota; class Alphaproteobacteria; order Rhodospirillales; family Azospirillaceae; genus Skermanella; species Skermanella cutis. The sequence goes on along the minus strand of NZ_CP067420.1, from coordinate 3,543,430 downwards.
CAACGGTCTCGACCAGGTCGGCGAAACCGCGGTTGAAGTTCTGTCCATGCTCCAGGGAGCTGCGGCCGTGGAGACGGCCGGCCAGGTACTGGTCCAGCCCGATCGGGTTCGCGACCGGGACGACGATGACCTCGCCGCGGATGGCGCCGCTCCGGTCGGCCTCGTCGAGGCGCGCGATCAGGTGGTGCGCGACCAGCATCCCGGGGATTTCGTCGGCGTGCAGTCCCGCCTGGACATAGGCCTTGGGCCGCGCGCCGGGCGTGCCGTACCGATGCACGGTGACGTGTCTTGCCGTTCCGAGATGCTGCGCGGGCAGCGGGAGGGCGACGGTGCTCTTGGCCATGGATCATCCGATACCGGGTTCTTCTATCCCGCCAATCTAAGCGGTGCCGGACACCCGGGCACAAGCAGGATTTTCGGACAACGGGCCGATCAGGGCAGGGTGGGCCCGGCTTCCGTCGGCAGCGGTGCGAGAAAGGACCAGAGGGCTTGGCGGGATGTCTCGAACAGCGTCTCGACGTCCCCAAGCATCGCCCGGACCTTCGCATTGCCGGCGCCGTCGCCTCCGGCATCCTCGACCGCCCGCCTCAGGTCCGACGCGACCGCTGCGAGCCGGGCCAGTCCCAGGTTGGAGGCGGCTCCCTTGAGCTGGTGGGCGTGGCGGTCGAGCGCCTCGGGGTCGCCGCTCTCCGCCGCTTCGCGAAGCGCCCGGAGGGTAGCGGCATGGCAGTCGAAGAACTGGCCGGCGAGCCCGCGGTATTCATCCTCCCCGATCACGGCGACCAGTTCCCGGATCCCGTCCTCGTCCAGCAGGCCGGGCGGCGGTTCGGCGCCGTCGGCCCCCGGGGCGGAGCGGTCGCCGGCATGGGACGTGGCGAAGCCGATCGATCCCCATTTCTCGATCATGCCCACCAGGATCTGCTGGTGGACCGGCTTCGCGATGTAGTCGTCCATACCGGCGGCCAGACAGCGTTCGCAGTCCGACGGAAGCGCGTTCGCCGTCATGGCGATGATCGGGATCCGCCTCTTCTCGCCGGGCAGGGCGCGGATCGCGGCGGTCGCCTCGAAGCCGTCCATCTCGGGCATCTGCACGTCCATCAGGACGATGTCGTAAGCCTTCGACCGTACCATCTCCACCGCCTCGGCGCCGTTGTTCGCGATATCGACCGCGTGGCCCATCTTGCGGAGCCGCCGTGCCGCGACCTGCTGGTTGATCAGGTTGTCCTCCGCCAGCAGGATGGCGAGGAGCCGGTTCGGCGCTCCGGGCGCCGCCGCCGGGCCGTCCGCCGGCGGTTCTCCGGCCACGGCCGCGGGGTCCGCCGGCGCGGGGTGGGCCGCCCGGGACATCTGGTCGAACAGGTAGTGGCAGCGGATGGGCTTCATCACGGTCGCCGCGGCTCCCGCCGCCTGGGCGAGGACGCGCAGCTCCTCCGACCCGTCGCTCGACGCCAGGATCGCCACCACCCCCGCCGTGAGGGGATCGGCCTTCATCGCGCGGACCAGATCGACGCCCGTCATCCCGGGCATCATCTGATCGATGATCGCCATGTCGTAGGGGCGGCCGGACAGGCTCGCCCCGGCCAGCATGGCCAGCGCCTCGGCGCCGGAGGCCGCGGTGTCGGCGACCATGCCCCAGGATTCGAGCTGGCGCTGAAGCAGGTCGCGGTTTATCGCGAGGTCGTCCACCACGAGGGTCCGCTTGCCGGTCATCTCCATGCAGCCCCGTCCCGGGACCCGGCCGACGCCGTCGGCGACGGGGGTGAGCGGGATCTCGATGATGAAGACGCTGCCCTTCCGGTGCTCGCTGCGCACGTCGATCGTCCCGCCCAGCAGGTCGATCAGCCGCTTCGAGATGGCGAGGCCGAGGCCGGTGCCGCCGAATCGCCGGGTCGCGGAGGAGTCCACCTGGGTGAACATGGTGAAGAGACGGGGCAGGGCTTCCGCCGGAATGCCGATGCCGGTATCGGTGACCTCGAAGCGGACGATGACCCGCCCGTCCGCCTCTCCGACCTTGCTGGCGACCAGGGATACCCAGCCGGTCTCCGTGAACTTGACGGCGTTGCCGGCGAGGTTGAGCAGGATCTGCCGGATCCGTCCGGGATCGCTGCGGAACATGCCCTGGAGCTCCGCCGGGACCAGATAGGCCAGTTCGATCCGCTTGCTGCCGGCGCGGGGCGCCAGGATCGCCAGCACGCTCTCCACGAGCTGGAGGAGATCGAAGTCGATCTCGTCGAGGGTGAGGCGGTTGGCCTCCATCTTGGAGAAGTCGAGGATGTCGTTGATGATCGTCAGCAGCGCCTCTCCCGATTCCTGGATGATCTCCGCGTAACGGCGCTGCTCCTCCTCCAGCTTGGTGTCGAGCAGCAGGCCGGTCATGCCGATCACGCCGTTCATGGGCGTCCTGATCTCGTGGCTCATGGTGGCCAGGAACTCCGACTTGGTGCGGTTGGCGATCTCCGCCTCCTCCTTCGCCTTGCGCAGGTCGGCCTCGTTGCGCTTGCGTTCGGTGATGTCGCGCAGTTCGGTGACGCAGGCATCGACGCCGCGGAACGGGATCGGGCGCGAGCGCAGCTCGACCGGGTAGCAGGAACCGTCCCGCCGCAGGCCCGAGGCGTCGCAAGGCTCGGCCGAGCCGGTCAGGACCGGCACCGAGACGCGCGCCCGGTCCGTCGGATCGATCAGGTTGAGGACGCTGCGACCGATCAGGTCGTCGTAGGAGAAGCCGGTGGAGGCGCACAGGGCCTGGTTCGCTTCCAGGATGACGCCCCGCTGGTGGATCGCGATGCCGGTGAAGGACGCCTCGTGGAGGGCCCGGAACCGCTTCTCGCTTTCCCGCAGCGCCGCCTCCGACTGGCGGCGCGCCTCGTGTCCGTCCATGAAGGCGTTGAACCAGCGCGTCAGGTCGGCGACCTCGCCGCTGCCGAGCACGGGCAGCCGCTCGCCCGGACCCCAGCCGTCATGTCCGGAGCCGTCCTGGCCTGAGCCGTCCTGAAGGGCCTGGAAGCGGGAGGTGATCCGGCGGATCGGTGCCACGACGCTGCGCGAATAGGACATCGCCGCCAGCAGCGCGACCGCCAGGCATACGGCCATCACCCCCGCGGTGACCCGGCTGATGGTGCCGACATGCCGGTTGAGCGATTCGAGGTCGACGACCTGGGCGATAAGCCAGCCGGTACGGTCGGAGCGCAGGTAGGTCACGACGACCGGGCGGCCGGCGATCGGGTGGGTGAAGCTTCCGGCCTGCCCGGAGAAACCCTCGGCGAAGGACGCGTTGAGCCGTTCGCCGATCAGGTCGCGGTCGGGATGGTAGATGATCCGCCGGGCTGCGTCGGCCAGCAGCATGTGCGACGTGGCTTCGGTCTCGCTGTCGCGGAAATGCCGGTAGAGCAGGTCCACGCTGTAGTTCACCACCAGGAGCGCCACCGGCCGGTCGCGCAGGGTGGCCCGGTCGAAGCTTCGCATCACCTTGGCCGCGGTGATCACCTTGCGGTGGCTCGAACTGGCGTTGACGTTGTCCTCGATCCCCGCCCAGTGGACGGTGCTGGAACTGGCCAGCGCCTCGTCGTAGAGGCGCTCCCGGACGTCCTTGCGGATGTGCCCGACGTCGAGCGTGTCGCCCACGTGGTAATGGGTCCCGTCCGTGGTGAAGATGTCGATCGAGACCAGCCCCCTGATGTTCAGGTAGCTGTTCAGGATGTAGCCGATACGGGCCTGGGTCGCGAGATTGGTGAAGCTGTCCCGGGCGGTGCCGTCCTGCTTGAGCGCATCGGTGATGGCATCGACGCCCGATATGTTCGCGATCAGGCTCTCGACCTGGTCCATCTGGACATGCAGGTGGTCGCGCTGGCTGCGGACCTGCTCGGCCGCGTGCCGGCTCGCCTCGGTCGCCAGGATCGAGCGGGAGACCTCGATCGCGGTCAGCCCGATCGCCAGGATCGGCAGGAAGCTGAGGAACATCAGGTAGGCGATGAACCTCAGCGTGATGTTCAACCTCAAGCGGGACAGCCACATCGCGGCGTCACGGCCTCTCCGGCCGGCCGGTGACGACCCGCACCTCGACCATCGTCTCCAGCGGAACCTCCTCCCGGGACAGCATCCGGTTGGCGTAGACGACGCCCAGGTAGCCCTGCCGGCCCGCCTGCTGGTCGATGGTCGCGGCCAGCGTGCCGGCCTTGACCGCCTCGACCGCGTCGTTCAGGGCATCGTATCCGGCGATCCTGACGTCCCGCCGCCCGGCCTCCTGGACGTACCGGGCGGCGCCGAGCGCCATCATGTCGTTGGCGCAGAACAGCAGCGAGATGCCGGGCTCGCGCTCGAACATCGACTTGGCGACGTCGTACGCCACGTCGATCTTCCAGTCCGCGCTCTCCTGGGCGACCACGGTGATCGACGGGACGGCCGCGAAGGCCCGCAACGCGCCGGCCTTGCGCGCCTCGGCGTTGGCGGCGCTGCGGATGCCCTCGATGATCGCGGCCTTCGTCGGCCCGGTGACGCCCTCGGCCAGGACCATCCCGGCGAGGTAGGCGCCGTGGTCGTTGTCGACGCTGATGAAGGGCACCGGGGCCAGGCCGACCTTCCGGGAGAACTCGGCGTCCAGGCGGTTGTCTATGTTGACCACCGCGAGGCCCGCCGCCTGCGCCCGCTTGAGCACCGGGATCAGCTTCACGCTGTCGCCCGGCGCGATGACGATCGCGTCGACCTTCTGCCGGATCAGGTCCTCGACGATGGCGACCTGCTGCTCGATGGAGGTTTCCTGTGCGGCGGTCTTGACCAGCAGCTCGATGCCGAGTTCCGACTCGGCCACGCGCGCTCCCCGCTCCATCTCGATGAAGAAAGGGTTTGTCAGGGTCTTCATGACAAGGCCGATCCGGCGTCGTTCCGGCACCGGATCGGCCGGCTTGGCGGCGGTTTCCTTACGGTCGGCGATGGAGCCCTTGTCCGCAGGCTTGGGGTCGTCGCAGGCGGCGAGCCAGAGGGTCGCGAAGGCGGCGGCGAGGATGCCGCCCACGGCCCTCGCGGCCGTCCTCAGCAGCGGACGCGGCTCCCCGTACGGCGCCTTGGCGGCGGTAGTCCCTGCGATGCCCATGGTTGCCTCTCCATCCGGGTCGGGCGCGGGCCTGCGGCGCGCCGAGTTGAACCTGCCGGCCCGCCCTTGTCAGGATCAACCTGCCGGGCCGCCCCTGCGAGACTGAACGCACCGCGTTCAGCGATCATGCCGCCCTCGCGCGGAAAAGGTACAATGGGACCGTAACTAAACCAATCCGGATCATGCCGGAAGATCGAGGCTTGCGGGCTGGGCGGGTTCGCCCCGCGCCGGCTCGGGCTCCCGCCGGCCGAGCGTGGCCGAGATCTGCAGCAGGCGGTCCCGGAGCAGCGCCGGCCGGATCGGTTTGGTAAGGAAGGCCGAGACGCCCGCGGCTCGGGCGAGTTCGACGAGCTTGGCCTGCGCGTGGGCGGTCAGGAAAATGACCGGGATCTGGGAAGGGGGAGCCTGCGGCGGGACGACGCCGGCCGGCCGGGTGCCCGCGCGGAGATGCCGCAGGAACTCGATCCCGTTGACGGGGGACATCTGGATGTCGCTGATGATGATGTCCACGTCGGTGGCCGCCAGCATTTCCAGCGCCACGCCGGCGCCGTTCGCCTCGGCGATGGTGCGAACGCCGAGGTTCCGCAGGATCGACAGGATCAGGTTCCGCGTGAAAGCATCGTCCTCGACGACCAGTAGGCTGATTTCGTCGAGTCTCAGTCCGGCGGTCATGGGCGTTCACTTCGCGATGGGGTGACCCCCGACGTACCCCATGCGGAGTAACGCCTGCAGGTTTCCATAGCTTTACTTTAGAATGCAATCCGTTTCCACGGTTGAGTTGGGTGTCCCGTCGCGGATGGGGCATGGTGCCGCTGGTCGGCGCTCCCGGTTGCGGAGCTTCGGGGATTGCACGCACTGTCCGGCATGGATGACGGCATGCGGCGGGATGGCATGGGAGCGGGCGGCAGCATGCCGGGCAGGGGACCGGGAGACGTGATGCGGGCGGGCGGACTGGCCGTGGCGCTGGCCGCCTACGGCCTGTTCGGAGCCCCGGCGCCGCCCGGGATCGGCTTGGCCGAGGTGGCCGTGGCCGGGGGACTGGCCTGCGCCCTGGGGGTGATCCGCCCCATCTGCGTGGGGAGCGGCCTGATGCTGATCGCGCCGTCGGCCCGCCTGCACGAGGTCGTAGGTACGGCGGCCTTCCTTTACCTTCTCTGGGTTCCCCTGCTGGGGGCCGCGTTCGCCGGGGCGGCGCCCGGGGATATCGTCCGCGACATCGTGCCGCTGGGCTTCCTGTTCCTGCCGGTGCTGCTCGCTCCGGCGGGCCCGCTCGCAGGCCGCCTGCTGCCCATCGGCCTGGCGGGGGTCGGCCTGCTGTTCGCCCTTCGCTGGTGGTGGCCGGCCGTCGATATCGGGTCGGTCGGGCGGACAGTCATGGCGGAGGGCGATCTCTATCTGCTGAACAGCCCGGCCGTGCTCTTCACGGCGGTCTGGCTCCCGCTGGAAGGGGCGGCGAGGCTGTTCCGCCCACCGGGCCGGGGATCGGCGGTCCTCGCCGTCGCGGGGGCGGCCCTGTCGGTCGCGGCGGGGGCCGTCGCCGCGGCCGCGCTGGCGGGTGCCGTCCATCGCGCGGCGGTGCTGATCGCGGCGGCCACGGTGGCTTGCCGCATCCTCGTCCTGGGGCGGCGGGTCCCGCTGGTCCTGGCGGCCGCCGCCCTGGCCGCCGGCGGAGTCGCAGCCATGCTGCACGACACGATCCTCGGGACGGCCGCGCAGATCGCCTGGAAGACCGAGACCTACGGACTGAACGAGCGGGCCTCCGAGGCGGCGATCGTCGCCGGGCATATCGGCTCCTCCTTCGCCTCCCTGGTGTTCGGCGCCGGCTGGGGAGCCCTGGTGCGCAACCCTGCGGTCGGGGAGATGTGGGTTTCCTACACCCACTCCTTCGCGACCTACATGCTGCTGAAGACCGGCATCGCCGGCGCTCTCGCCGTCCTGGCCTATCTCCTCTCGCTCCTGCCGCCGCTGGTCGCGCTCATGCGGCGGGAACCCACGCTGGCGTTCGGCCTGCTGCCGTCCCTGGCGATCGGCCTGTTCGCCCATACCAGCTTCAAGTATCTCTGCTTCGGCCTGATCCTGTCGATCGTCACGACCCGGACCGCGCACTATCGCGACACCAGGGCTTAATCTTCTTGCCTGCCCGATGCCGGAATGCTTCTGTGTGCGTGTATCGGAGCGGGTTTGGATCGCATCGGATGTACAGGCCGTCCATCCTTTTCATAAACCGTGTGTTTCCGCCGGATCGCGGAGCAACCGGCCGTTGCCTGCGCGACCTCGCCGGGCGGATCGCCGCGCGCGGCTGGCGGGTCTCGGTCCTGGCGTGCGGAGCCGCCGATGCGCCCTCGGACGCTCCCGAGGGGGTCTCCGTCATCCGGGCGGGAGACCCGGTCGGCGGCTCCGGCTCGATCGGCTCCGGCTACCTGTCGGCCTTGCATCGCCTGCACCGCGCGGCGTCGCGGATACCCCGGCACGACCTGATCGTCACCATGACGGACCCGCCCATGCTCGCGGTGCTCGGACCTCTGCTCGGCCGGCGCTGGGGGTGCGGCGTGATCCACTGGTCGCACGACCTCTATCCGGACCTGTTCCCCGTCGTCGGCGTCCGCTTGGCGTGGCCGGTCGCGTCGCTGCTGCGCCGGACCGCCGCGGCGGCGCTGCGCAGATGCGACGCGGTGGTCGCGATCGGTTCCTGCATGGCGGACCGGCTTTCCGGCCGGGGCGTCCCGGCGCAAAGGATCGTCACGATTCCGAACTGGCCCGACCCGGTGATCCGTCCGATTCAGCGGGACGGCAATCCGGTCCGGGCCGCGCTGGGCCTGGAGGGGCGCTTCACGGTCGCCTATTCGGGGAACTTCGGGCTTGCCCATCCGCTGGACGCCGTGCTCGAGGCCGCTTCCGCCCTTGCCGTGACCGCGCCCGACATCGCGGTGCTGCTGATCGGGGAGGGGCGGGGGCTGCCGCGGGTGAGGCGCGTCCTCGACCGGCACGCTCCGCCGAACCTGCGGCTTCTGCCCCTGCAGCCGTCCGCGACCCTGGCGGCCAGCCTGGGGGCCGCCGACCTGCATCTCGCCGTCATGGACAGGCGCGCGGAGGGCCTGCTGGTTCCCAGCAAGGTGTCCGGCGCCCTGGCCGCCGGCAGGCCCTGCATCCTGCTCGGCCCCCCGGGCAGCGCGGCGGCGCGGATGCTGGCGGAGAACCGGTGCGGCGCCGTCCTGGACCCCGACGATGCGGAAGGGCTGGCAGCGGCGATCCTGTCCCATGCCCGGGATCCCGCCTTCCACGCGGCGGCTTGCGAACGGGCGGGGGCGACCGCCGCGTCGTGGTCGGCCGACCATGCCGCCGATGCTTTCCTGAAGGTGGCGGGCTCGGCCGTCCGCACCGTCTCCGGGGGCGAGGCGGCGCGACCGCCGGCATCCCGCTGCATGACCGTCGGCGGCTGACATGTCCCTCGACACGGACCTGATCGGCCCCCTGGGGGAAGTGCAGAGACTGCTGCGGAACGGCGTGACGATCGCGCTCGCCGGCCGCCGCCTCGTTCTCGGCGTCACCGCGCTTTCGGTGGTTTTCGCCGTGCTGGCGCTGCGCCAGATCGAGCCGGTCTTCACCGCCACCCTGGTGGTCGGGCCGACCGCCGCGGGAGGGTTGCTCGGCCGCGCCGCTCCGCTGCCGGCGATCCCGCCCGGCAGCGAGACCGCGACGATCCCGGGGGCGGGCGAGACGATGTCGAACTACGAACGCTTCCTCTACGAACTCACGTCCTTTCCGGTCGCCGAGGAGCTTGCTGCCGCGCCGGAGGTGATGCACCGGGCGTTCGAGCGCATGTGGGATGCCGACGCGGGAACCTGGGTACCCGACGATTCGCCCGTGGCGCGCCTGCGCCGCTTCTTCAATGAACTGGTCGGCCGGATCCCCTGGACCGAGCCCGACGGCAGGACCCTGGTGCGATACCTCCAGAAGGAGGTGCGGATCCAGCAGGTCGGCACCACGCCGCTCCGCCGGATCTCCTACCGGCATGCCGATCCCGAGTTCGCCCGCCTTCTGCTGAACCGGCTCTATGCCACGACCGAGCGGCAGCTCCGCTCCATGGCCGTCCGGGACAATGGCAGGATGATCGGCGAGATCTCCCGCAAGATCGCGGTCACGCAGGAAGTCGGGCATGTCGGGGCGCTCCGGTCCCTGCTGATCGCCCATGAACGGTTCGCCATGATGATGGACGTCGACCTCCCCCTGGCCGCGAACCTGGTCCAGCCGGCCATGGCCGAGGCCGTGCCGGACACGCCCGATCCGGTCGTCGTCGTGGCGATCGCCGCCGCGGCCGGGTTCGTGGCCGGCCTTTGCCTCGTCTTCATCCGCAGCGCCGATCTCTCCGGGTTCCTGAAGGCCGCGGAACGGTGATACCGGTATCCGTCATCGTCATGACGCGCGACGAGGAGGCGAACATCCGCGCGTGCCTCCAGGCGCTCCGCCGCTTCGACGAGGTCTTCGTCGTCGATTCGGACAGCGGCGACGGGACGGCGGCGCTGGCGGAGGAGATGGGAGCGCGGGTCGTGCCGTTCCGGTGGGATGGCCGCTATCCCAAGAAGAAGCAGTGGTGCCTGCAGACGCTTCCTTTCCGGCATGATTGGGTGCTCTTCGTCGATGCCGACGAACGGGTCTCAGCGGGGCTGGCCCAAGAGATCGCAAGCCTGATGAAAACCGGACCACGGGCGGCCGGCTACTTCATCGCCGGACAGCCGGTCTTCGCGGGGAAACCCCTGAGGTTCGGCGCCTGGAACCGCAAGCTGGCCCTGCTGGACCGGAACAGGGCGGCCTTCCCGCCCTTTCCCGACCTCGACGTGGATCGCATGTGGGAAGTCGAGGGCCACTACCAGCCCTGCCTGGACGGGCCGGCGGGGAGCCTGCGCGGCCGGATGACCCACCACGATGCGAAACCGCTGCACGCATGGTTCGACAGGCACAACCGCTATTCTGACTGGGAAGCGGCGCTGATCGCGGACGGTCGCCTCCGCATCCTGGCGGAGCGCGAAGAAGGGGCGCGTCGCCTGCTCAAGCGGGTTTTCCACCGGCTGCCGGCACGCGCTCCGTCGGTCTTCCTGCACAGCTACGTGCTCTGCCTGGGCTTCCTCGACGGGGTGGACGGCTGGGACTATGCCGTCGCCCGGGCCTTCTACTACTGGCAGGTCGCGGTCAAGGCACGGGTCCGGCGCGGCGGACCCGTGCTATAGCCGGAGCCTCAGGAACCCGCCGTGTCGCTATCCTTTGTTTCGCCCCCGAGCGCCTTGATCAATTCGAAGGCACGACGGCGGACGGTCGGATCGCTGATGCGATAGTAGGCCCGGACCAGCTCGAGCGTTTCGCGCTTCGCCATCGACTCGAATTCGTCGGTTTCGGTCGGTTCATGGATGACGTCGGCGCCCTCGGGCAGCGGCTGTCCGGAGGGCATGTCCTCGAAGAAGAAGCCCACGGGAACGTCGAGCACCAGTGCCAGATGGTACAAACGGCTCGCGCTGATACGGTTGGCGCCGCGCTCATACTTCTGTAACTGCTGGAACGTAATGCCGACGGCCTCTCCGAGCTTCTCCTGGCTAAGGCCCAGCAAGGTTCGGCGCAGTCGGAGTCTCGCCCCGACATGAATGTCGATTGGATGGGGCCCTTCACCGCGACGCGATATCGTGTTCGCAGTTGCGGGTTGGGACTTTTTCGATTTCATCTTCTACCCCTGAGTACTTGCCCGGCGATTAAGGTGTAGCGCACAAATTTAGATTTCAAAAGGACTTATATGGCTCAAATGTCAAGACCTTTCGCGTGCATGATGTCGAGTACGGTGCAACCTGTCGAGCGTACCCTCATCTGGTTAGGGAAATGGAATAAGCGTAGTACAGGTTACACTCATACTACACGTGTGAGTGGTGTCTTGGCTACTCGTACATCCGGCGGCATCGATAAATTTCGTAAAACACCGGAAATCGGCGGCGGGTGAACATGGCCAAGGATTGCACCACCATTATTAAAAAGCAGGAAATGGCTGAAAGACGCAGATAGCGGCGCCGGATGCGGGCCTGCTCGCGCCGTCCGACCGCGTGCATCACATGGGAAATACCGCCGGCTGCAAAAAGCACAATCGACTCGTGCAGCCGGACGACTCGGGGATTTCCCGCCAGCGCCTCGATCGTGAACGCATAATCCGCCCCAACCGTGAACGACAGGTCGTAGCTGAGGCCGGCGACCGCCAGGCGCCGGTAGATCATCGCCTGGTGGTGGGTGAACATGCCGTACCAGAGGGTCCGGTGCGATCGGGCGGGCTTCAGCAGCAGCGTCCCCCCGAGGGTGCGTTCCAGGGCGTCGCAGTACAGGAAATCGGGTGAGGAATGGCGCCGTATCTCGGCCGCGAGGCGTTCCAGGCTGTCGGGCGACGCCAGCTCGTCGCCGGCGTTGAGGAACAGCAGGTAGTCCCCGGTCGCGGCGGCCATGCCGATGTTCATGGCGTCGTAGAGGCCCCGGTCCGGTCCGGACCGCCACCACGCGATCTCGGGAGCGCTGCGTACGATCTCGTCGCGGGTACCGTCCTCCGATCCGCCGTCGACGACGATCCAGGCGAAATCCCGGCAGGACTGGCGGCGCAGGCTCGCCCGCGTCCGGCCCAGCCCCTCGCGGTCGTTGAGCACCACGGTGACGATGCTGAAGAGCGGGCGGGCCGATGCGTCGCTTCTCATCGGTCGGTCAGCACGAACACGGCCGCCGCGGCGACGGCCAGCTGGCTGAGCAGGCCGCCGACATTCTGCGTGAACCGGAAGAAATGGAACGGCTCCGGGTCCCGGGGCACGATGATGGTCGAGCCGGGCACCAGGGCCGTCCGCTCGTGGTTCCAGAAGCTGATCTTGAGCGGTTGGGCGCTGCCGTCCGGCTTCAGCACGAACGCGCGCGACGCATCGGCATACTGGGTCATGCCGCCGGCTTCGCCGATATAGTCGTCCGCCTCCTTCGCGGGGGAGAACTGCAGGCTGGCGGGGGCGAGCACCTCCCCCGTGACGGTGACGGTCAGCGGGCGCTTCGGGAAGAAGATGCGGTCCCCCGGTTCGAGCACGATGTCCAGTTCCGGGCGGAGCGCCAGTCTTGCCGGGTCCGCTTCCACCGTGATCCGCCCGATGGGCTGGGCCTCGCGGAACTCGCTCGACAGGGTGCGCGCCTGCTCGATCTGCGCGGCCGGGGGCGGGTCCGGCCGCGCCAGGACGACCGAGATGTCGCGGTCGATGTTGCGGGCGATGGCCGCGAAGGACTCGGCCTGCTGGCGACGCACGCTCTCCCGCGCGAAGACCGCTCCGGCCGGATATGCCTGGTCCGTCAGCCCGCCGGCCCGCTTCAGCAGCGACGACAGCCGCTCGCCGCGGATCACGTCGAAGCTGCCGGGGCGCTTGACCTCGCCTTCTATGGTGACGGCATAGGGTTCCCGGTCGCTGAACAGGGGGTTGACCCGGACCGAGTCCCCGGGACCGACGACCGCCGCCAGCCCGTTGGCCGCGTCCAGGGATACCACCCGCCTCGCGCTGGTCACGGACCCGGCATCTCCCGGCGGCTCCCGGGCGGTGATCTCCACGCTGTTGCGGTCCGCCAGGTCGTTCAGTCCGCCCGCCGCCGACAGCAGCAGGTCCAGGCCGACGCTTCCGTCGACCGGGTAGGCGCCCGGTTCCCGGACGGCGCCGTGGACATCCACGGAACGGTCGGACAGCAGGGCCAGCAGGGCAGGGGCCGCCGACTCGCCGGGACCTCCGGAAGTTCCGGTCCTGGGTGTCATCGCCGACCGGATCTCCGCGAAGGAGAACAGCCTCACCGTGTCGCCGTCGGCGAGCGGGCGGTCCGACAGGCCCTGGACGATCTCATGCGGCGAAAAGGCGATCAGGCGCCCGGTCAGCCGCCGCCGGTCGTACCGCTCGATCACGCCGAACAGCGGGTAAAGCCCGTTGGGCACCTGACTGCCGTCGCCGAGCAGCGCGCGCAGCGACGGCGCCTGGGACAGCAGCCGCGTGCCCGGGAATCTCGCATGGCCGGCCAGCTCGATCCGGGGCGACACCGAGTCGACGATGTCGCCGCCTTCGGCGCCCGCCGCGACGGAGGCGCTTCCCCCGCCCGACGCCGGGTCCGACACCACGCCGAGCCTTCTCGGGCCGCCGCCCGCCGCGCGCGACAGGGTGGCCAGATCCGACCGGTCGGCCGCCGGGTACAATCCGGGCTGGAGGACGCCTCGAACCAGCACCGCGTGTTCCATCGCGAAGGCGAGCAGGTCGGGGTGTTCGTCGAAGACCCGGGGGCACGGCATCGTGGACGGGGTCAGGTCCTTCGCGGCCCGGGCCAGCGGCCCGCGGGCGAGCACGCCTTCCGGGTCGCCCGAAAGCCGGCGTGCCAGCACCTCGAGGCCCGCGCACTCCGCCGGATCCCGGCTTCGGCCGGCCCGGCGCAACAGGTCGAGGACCGGCCGGGAGGACAGGAAGCCGATGTCCCGCGATCCCAGCACGACGAGGATATCGTCGCCGCCGAGGAGCCGGTCGGACCTTCCGTCCAGGACAGCCTGGAGATCGACCGGGGACAGCACCCTCGCGAGGCTGCGCGGATCGGTGGTCTCCAGCGCCGCGAAGGGCAGGTACGGGTCGGCGAGCAGGTCGGCGGAGCCGATCAGGGATGCCAGGGTCTCCGCCTCGGCCAGGGCGCGTGGTCCCGGCCGGCGCACATGGCCCGCGATGGTCACCGTGCCCCGGCGATGGTCGCGGGCCGGGCTGACGATCAGCAGGTCGCCGGCCGTAACGGGCCGGTCATCGGGTTCCCCCGGGCCGCGCGTCGCCTCGTCCGGCGTCTCGATGCCGTCGCTGCCCAGGGCGAATCGGACGATGCGGGCCGGCGCCGGCTGGATCGGACCACCCGCCAGGGCGAGGGCGCCGGCCATGGACATCGGCGCGCCGTCCGTCTGCTCGGCCGGCGCCAGTTCGTAGATCCCCGGGCGCTTGACCTCGCCGGCGACCGCGATGGTGGGGCCGATCGGCGGAACCACGATGCGGTCGCCGTCCCGCAAGGCGGGGTCGGAACCGTCGAGACCCTGGAGCAGGCCGTAGAAATCGATGGTCCGGGAGTTCCCGCCGCGGATCAGCCGGATCGTCCGCAGGCTTCCGAGGCGGTCCACGCCGCCCGCCGCCAAAAGGGCGTCGAGCAACGTTCCGGAACCGGATACTTCGTGCCGCCCGGGAGAAACGACGGCCCCCGTGACCAGGATGCCCATCCGGCGCATGCCTTCCAGGGACAGGAACGCCTCGTGACCGGCCATGCTGAGCGTCACTTCGGCTTCGAGCTGGCGGCGAAGGTCGGCGATCGTGCGGCCGGCCGCCCGCAGGGGCCGCAGATGGTCGAGGATCACGTCTCCGTTCGAATCCACCGCGTAGCGGCGGCTCGACGGGTAGATCGCCCCATGGATGGTGATCCTCAATTCGTCGCCCGGGCCGAGCAGGTAGTCGTTCTGCGCGGTGCCGAAGGAGGGAGGGACCTTTCCGGGCCTCGGGGTGAAGAGGTCATGGCCGTACAGCTTCAGCGGAGCTCCGGCACGGCGGCTGAAAGCGGCCTCGATCGGGCTGGCGGGGGCGGCAGACTCCACGGGCAGGCGCCCGCCGACGGGATTCCGGTCGGCCCCGATCGCAGATCCGACAAGGCACAGCAAGGCCATCGCCGACGGTATCAACCGGGCGGTAATCCTGCACACGGCAGCAAGCATAATCTGTTGTTCGTCTACGAGGGTGCATCCGATGCGGAGCTGCAACCGGATGCAATGTGCAGACTATCGCATGCCCGCCACGGATAGGCAACCGGTGACGGGTGCCTACCGCCGGTTATGCCGACCGGACCCGCCCAGGCGCCGCGGGGGGAGGGGCCCTGGCCATGGCTGCGGCATTTCCGCCCGGCAGCCGGCCGCGGCCATTCCGGACCAGGCCCGCGAACCGGTCAGCGCCGGATCCGCCGGTGCCCGTCCAGGGTGAGGATCGGATCGTAAAGCTCGGGACGGCGGTCACGGAACAGGCCCCAGGAGGCGCGCGCCGCCTGCAGCCGGTCGAGATCGAAGGTGGCCGTCAGCACCGCTTCCTGGTCGCGCGGCGCTTCGACCACTTTCTCGCCCTGGGGACCGGCGATGAAGGACGACCCATAGAAGGTGATGCTCGACGACTCGGCCTGCTCGATTCCGATGCGGTTGCTGGCGACCAGGGGCATCAGGTTCGCGCCGGCATGTCCCTGCATCACCCTCTGCCAGTGATCGCGGCTGTCGATGCCCGCGTCCTGGGGCTCGGAGCCGATCGCGGTCGGATAGAAAAGGACTTCCGCCCCCATCAGCGCCATGCAGCGCGCCGATTCGGGGAACCATTGGTCCCAGCAGATCGCCGCTCCGATCGCCGCGTAGCGGGTCTTGAACACCTGGAAGCCGGTATCTCCCGGATTGAAATAGTATTTTTCCTGGTACCCCGGCCCGTCGGGGATGTGGGACTTGCGGTAGGTCCCGAGGATCCGGCCGTCGGCGTCGATCATGGCCAGGGAATTGTAGTGGGCATTGTTCGCCCGTTCGAAGAAGCTGACGGGAAGCACCACGTTCAATTCCGCGGCCAATGCGCTCATACGCCGCAGGACGGGATGGTCGTCGACCGGCGCGGCCAGCGCGAACAGTTCCTGTTTCTGATCCTGGCAGAAATAAGGAGTTTCGAACAATTCCTGAAGCAGAATGATCTGCGCGCCCTCGCGCGCGGCATGGCGCACAAGCCGTTCCGCGGTCGCCACATTGGCTTCCCTGTCCCAGGTGCAGCTGGTCTGGGTCGCGGCAAGTGTCACGTTTCTCATCATTCTCCTCACGAAACGATCGGGCCCGCCTGTCAATCGGGCCGCGTGGAAGGCCGGCTGGAAAGCCCGTCAACAGATGGGGGCAGGCAGCCGCGGATGGTAGGGGGCGCGCAGGTCGAGGGCACCGACCGCGCGCGGCATGATCCCGGGGCCGTGCCGGGGAGGATTCCAGGATTTCCAGGCAGGCCATTCCCCGAGCTTCGAAATCTCAGCTAATTTTCTCCAATTAAGAGAGAGTTTACGGACTGGCGATACGGTCCCGCCTGTCATGGCAATACATGAGAAGCCACCACATCATATAAGAACGAAGTAGTCTATTGGTTCGATATCTAATTTATCAGCCCGCAGGTCGCGGCCGACGGAGTAGTAGATTGCAAGGGGAAAAAATATTATCGCTCCAGCTAATCCTTCTCTAAAAACGATTGGCCACGATGCATAGTGGTGCCATCATGCAAGACGGATCAGTAAGCGGTTATTATCGGACGAAAAAATTTGAAGTGTATCCGCCGCGCCATAGATAAGAACTATGGATGCAAAGACAGTTGAGACGCCATAGGCTACGAGAGAATCTTTACATGCCCGAAAGTATCGCGAATTTTGGTCGAAAGATCCAATATGCGTCCGAAAGGCCGGCCGGGCAGACGAACCCGCAGAGCGACAACAGCGTCGGCTATGTGGTAAGGGATGTTCACCGCGCCTTCTCCCGTTCATTGCAGGCCAAGATCGCTGCCCACGGCGTAAGCATGGGACAATGGTTCTTTCTTCGCGCCTTATGGGATGAGGACGGGCTTACACAGCGCGAACTCAGCCAGCGCGTAGGCATGATGGAGCCGACTACTGTCACTGCTCTCAACAGCATGGAGCGGCGCGGCCTCGTCGAGCGCGTCCGCAACCCCCACGACCGCCGCAAAGTGAACATCTATCTCACCCCCAAGGGGCGCGGGCTTCGCGACGTCCTGCTGCCCTGCGCGGCGGATGTCAGCGAACAGGCGACCCGCGGCATCGATCCCGCCGATCTCGCCCTGGCGATCAACGTCCTGCACCGCATGATGGTCAATCTCAGCGAGAACGGCGACGCGATCTGACCTCGGCGCGACCTGAGCCGCTTCTCCGGACGGATCAGTCCTCGTCGTCGGGCGAGTGTGCCGGCATCGCGGCGCCGTCGAGGCGCGCTCCTTCCAGGTTGACGTCCTTGAGATTGGCGTCGATCAGGATCGCGTCGGTCAGATCGGCGAAGCTGAGGTCGGCTCCGGAGAGATTGGCGCCCCGCAGATTGGTCCGGCGCAGGCTGGCACCGATGAGCTTGGCCTCGCTGAGGTTGGCGGGCCACATCCGGCCGGTCGCCTTGCCGGTGGGGCCCTTTATGTCCACCGAACCCAGTTCCGCGCCGTCCAGCCGCGCCCCGCTGAGATCGCTGCCGCGGAAATTGGTGCCGTCCAGCGTCGCATTCGACAGGTTGCACTCCCTGAGGTCCGCGAGCGAAAGGTCCGACATGACCAGGAGCGCCTCGGAGACGTTGGCGCCGACCAGCTTGATGCCTTTCAGGTTGGCGCCGGAGAGATTGACGCCGCTCAGGTCGATATGGGCCAGATCCTCGGACTGGAGATCGGCGCGCTGCCCGGTGGCGCCGTTGCTGTTGATCCAGTTGTAGTGCCCTTCGAGGCTGCGCTGGATCCTCAGCGAGAAATTCTCGGCCGTGCGGGCGATGTTGGCGCCGGTGCAGTCCGCGCCGGACAGATCCACCCCCTCCAGCTTGGCGCCCAGCAGGTCGGCGTTCTTGAGGACCGCCCCGGCCAGGATGGCACCGGCGAGGTTGCAGTCGCGCAGAACGGCTCCCGACAGGTTGGCGCCGCTCAGGTTGACGCCCTTCAGGTCGGCCCTGGAAAGGTTGGCGTTCTTGACGTTCGCGCCGCTGAGATTGACGCCGGTCATGATCGCGCCCTGGCAGTCCGCTCCGGACAGGCTGACCTCGGACATGTCGGCGCCCGACAGGTTCGCCCGGGACAGCAGGGCATCGTCGAAGTTCGCCCCGGTGAGGTCGGACTTGAGCACCTGGGCGCCCGAAGAGCGCCCGTCGAGCAGGGCGCCGCCCCGCAGGTCGGCTTCCCGGAGGATCGCCCCCTTCAGGCGGGCGCCCCGCATGTGGGCGCCCCTCATGTCGGCCCGATAGAAGTTGCAGCCCGACATGTCGGCCTTCGTCAGGTGCGCCGCGAACATGTCCGAGTAGCTCAGGTTGGCCTTGTTCATGTCGCAGCCCGACATGTTGGCGCCCGACAGCTTCGCCGATTGCAGGTTTGAGCCCGCCAGATGCATCCCCTGGAGATCGATCATCGCCAGATTGGCCCGCACGCCCCCGGCCCGTTTGCTCAGCCAACGCTCATGCTTGTCGAGGATGGCGACCAACTCGTGTGGGGTCATGAAGTGGTCCGTTCGAAATGGGGAATGCGGGATATGTCGCGGTTGGTCGGCGGGATGGAGGCTGAACGGCGCTTCCCGGAGTGGAATACCGTCCGGCACTCTGCCGGAAAGCGGTTAAGATCCAGTTGCCGAGCGCGCGCCCGGCCCGCGGCGCGGGGGCGACAGGCGCACAAGCGGGTTGACGATCCCCCCTGAATCGATGAACACCTCCGGACGGTCGGCCGTTATCGTGCCGAGGGTCCCCGGTCGGGGCCTGCCATGACCCTGGATGCAAGGAAGCGGAACATGCCGTCAGGACACACCGTGGTCGCGTTCGATAACGAACTGACCACGCTGCACAGGAAGATCGCCGAGATGGGCGGCCTTGCCGAGGAGCAGTTGATGCGTGCCATGGAGGCCCTGGTCTCCCGCGACGAGAACCTCGCGAGCAGCATCATCGGCCGCGATGCCGAGATCGACAGGGGCGAAGCGGAAGTGGAGGCCCTCGCGGTGCGGGTCCTGGCCCTGCGCCAGCCGATGGCGAAGGACCTGCGGCAGGTCATCACCGCGCTCAAGGTGAGCACGAACCTGGAGCGGATCGGCGACTTCGCGAGCAACTGCGCCAAGCGGGTCATGGCGCTGTCGCAGGTGCCGCCGGCCGGCCCGATGAAGTCCCTGAACCGCATGGGCGTCACCACGGCCGGCATGGTCCACGACGTCGTGAAGGCCTACGTGGACGAGGACTATGACCTCGCGATGGCAGTCCGCGACCGCGACGCCGAGGTCGACGCCGTCTACACCAGCCTGTTCCGGGAACTGCTGACCTACATGATGGAGTCGCCCCAGCAGATCACCGCCTGCACGCACCTGATGTTCATCGCCAAGAACCTGGAGCGGGTCGGCGACCATGCGACCAACGTCGCCGAAACGGTCTGCTTCCTGGTCAAGGGGCGCCTGCCCGGCGAGGAGCGGCTGAAGGAGGACCTGAGCAGCTTCACGGTGGTCAACCCTCCCGACGCTCGGGAATGATCCCGGGGCGGAATGCCGGCGCCGCCGCGGCGGCGGGGAAAGGGCAGGATGTCGCCTTCCGATATCGCCGCGGGGCGCCGGATGCCCTTTCGCACTGCGGCGGCGCGCGTTATGATGCCGCATCATTGGGTTGGCGGGACGACGCTGCATGAAATCTGCCGATAGTGCCCGCTCTTGACGATGGCGCCGGATATCCCTCTCTCCTCCGCCGACGCCCTCTCATCCCGAACCGCGCAGCCCCGCCTGAAGATCCATGGCGAGGCCCGGGTCCGTTTCGAGCACCGGGCCGGGGCCACGCGCCTCGCCGCCCTGTTTCATCATGACCCCCTGCGGGTGCTGTTCCCGAACCCGCGGGTCGGCGACCTGCCGGTCGCCACGCTGGTCACGACCTCCGGCGGGCTGGTCGGCGGCGACCGGCTGGACGTTTCGGTCGAGGTCGGGCCCGGCGCCTCGGCGCTGGTCACGACCCAGGCGGCCGAGAAGATCTATCGCTCCACCGGCGCCGACGTCCATGTCTCGACCGGCGTGACCGTCGGCCCCGAGGGATGGCTGGAATGGCTGCCGCAGGAGGCGATCCTGTTCGACGGCGCCCGGCTGCGCCGCGCCACGACCGTCCACCTGGAGGCCTCCTCCCGCCTGATGGCCGGCGAGCTCCTGGTGTTCGGCCGGATCGCGAGCGGCGAACGGTTCACCCGCGGGCTCGCGCGCGACGCCTGGGAGGTCCGCCGCGACGGCAGGCTGGCCTGGGCCGACGCGCTGCACCTGGACGGCGACGTGCGGAACGCGCTGGACCACCCCGCCTGTTTCGGGGGAGCCGCCGCCTATGGCACGATCCTCTACGCGGCGCCCGATGCCGCACGCCATCTGGACGCGGCGCGCCGCTTGATCGACACTGTGGTATCCGGGGTGCCTCCCGGCGTCCTCGCCGCGGCGACCTGTCTGGACGGCATGCTGGTCATCCGCTGGCTCGGCGACCGGGCGCACCATGTGCGGCGCGCCTATGCCGGCTTCTGGGCCGGGTTCAGGGCCCACGCCGCCGGGCTGCCGGGGCGTCTGCCCCGCCTGTGGGACGTGTGAGGGGTGCTGCGCATGAGGCCTGGGACGATGCAAGTGGGGACGGAGCCATGAACCTTTCGCCGCGTGAGAAGGACAAACTGCTGGTCGCCATGGCGGCGATGGTGGCACGGCGCCGGCTGGAGCGGGGAGTCAAGCTGAACTACCCGGAGGCGATCGCCCTGATCACCGACTTCGTCGTCGAAGGGGCGCGCGACGGCCGAAGCGTCGCCGAGCTGATGCGCGACGGCGCCGAGGTGCTCACCCGCGACCAGGTGATGGAGGGGATCCCGGAGATGATCCACGAGATCCAGGTCGAGGCCACGTTCCCCGACGGCACCAAGCTCGTCACCGTCCACCTGCCGATCCGCTGAAGGAGGTTGCCATGATTCCCGGCGAACTGCTGGTCCGGCCCGGAGAGATCGACCTGAACGAGGGGCGGGAGACCGTCAGCCTGGACGTCGCCAACACGGGCGACCGTCCGATCCAGGTCGGGTCCCACTATCATTTCTACGAGACCAACGCGGCGCTGTCCTTCGACCGGGAGAAGGCGCGCGGCTTCCGGCTGGACATTCCCGCCGGCACAGCGGTCCGGTTCGAGCCCGGGCAGACCCGCACGGTCAACCTGGTCGCCTACGCCGGCAGCCGCGAGGTCCACGGCTTCACCGGCCGGATCAACGGCAAGCTCTAGCCTAGAAGTCCCTTCGTCAGATCTCCATCCATCCGGGGAAAGCGTCCGCCATGGCCTATCGCATCGACCGTTCCGACTATGCCGCCATGTTCGGCCCAACCACCGGCGACCGCCTCCGCCTCGCCGACACCGAATTGATCGTCGAGGTGGAGGCGGACCACACCATCTACGGCGAGGAGGTCAAGTTCGGCGGCGGCAAGGTGATCCGCGACGGCATGGGGCAGTCCCAGGTGACCCGCCAGGACGGGGCCGTCGATACCGTCATCACCAACGCGCTGATCATCGACCACTGGGGCATCGTCAAGGCCGACATCGGCATCCGGGACGGCCGGATCGCCGCCATTGGCAAGGCCGGGAACCCCGACGTGCAGCCCGGCGTCACGATCGTCGTCGGTCCCGGCACCGAGGTGATCGCGGGCGAGGGGAAGATCGTCACGGCCGGCGGCCTCGACGTGCATATCCACGCGATCTGCCCGCAGCAGGCGGAGGAAGCGCTCTACAGCGGCGTCACCACCCTGATGGGCGGCGGGACGGGGCCCGCGGCGGGGACTTCCGCCACCACCTGCACGCCGGGACCGTGGCACATCGCCCGCATGCTCCAGGCGGTCGAGGCCCTGCCGGTCAATTTCGGCCTGTTCGGCAAGGGCAACGCCAGCCAGCCGGCGGCGCTGGTCGAGCAGGTGAGAGCGGGGGTGTGCGCGTTGAAGTTGCATGAGGACTGGGGGACGACGCCCCAGGCCATCGACACCTGCCTGGCCGTCGCCGACGACATGGACGTCGCGGTCGCCATCCATACCGACACGCTGAACGAATCGGGCTTCGTCGAGGACACCATCGCGGCCTTCAAGGGGCGCAATATCCACGCCTTCCATACCGAGGGGGCCGGCGGCGGCCACGCGCCGGACATCATCAAGCTGTGCGGCCTGGGCAACGTGCTGCCCAGCTCGACCAACCCGACCCGGCCCTTCACGGTCAATACGGTGGACGAGCATCTCGACATGCTGATGGTCTGCCACCATCTCGACCCACGCATTCCGGAGGACGTCGCCTTCGCCGAGAGCCGCATCCGGCGCGAGACCATCGCCGCCGAGGACATCCTGCACGACCTCGGCGCCTTCTCCATGATCTCGTCCGACAGCCAGGCCATGGGGCGGGTCGGCGAGGTGATCATCCGGACATGGCAGACGGCGGACAAGATGAAGCGCCAGCGGGGCGCGCTGCCGGAGGAACGGGGCGACAACGACAATTTCAGGGTCAAGCGCTACATCGCCAAATACACCATCAACCCCGCCCTGACGCACGGGGTGGCCGACCATGTCGGCTCGGTCGCGGTGGGCAAGCTGGCCGATCTCGTGATCTGGTCGCCGGCCTTCTTCGGGGTCAAACCGGACATGATCCTGAAGTGCGGCATGATCGCGGGCGCGGTCATGGGCGATCCCAACGCCTCGATCCCGACGCCCCAGCCCGTCCATTACCGGCCCATGTTCGGGGCGATGGGCCGGGCGCTCACGGTCAGCTCGGTCACCTTCGTCAGCCAGGCCGGGCTGGAGAACGACCCCGCCGCCAGGCTCGGCCTGATGCGGCCGCTAGTGCCGGTCCGGGGCATCCGCTCCGTCGGGAAGAAGCAGATGGTCCACAACGACATGACCCCGGCGATCGAGGTCGATCCCGAGACCTACGAGGTCCGGGCCGACGGCCAACTCCTGACCTGCGAGCCCGCGGACGTGCTGCCGCTCGCCCAGCGCTACTTCCTGTTCTGAGATCCGCTTTTCCGAGACCCCGCATGCTCCGCCGCGCCACCCGAGTCCACCCCGCCGGCCACCGGCCCACCCATGCCGCCGCCGGTACCGTGACCCTCGCCTTCGACGACCGCTTCCGCCGCCGGATCCAGCTCAACGACGATTCGGGAGAGCCGTTCCTGCTCGACCTCGCGCGCGCCGTGGTGCTGAACGACGGCGACGCCCTGGAACTGGACGACGGCACCTGGATCGCGGTGCGCGCCGCCGACGAGGATCTGGCGGAGGTGACCTGCGCCACCCCCGAGACCCTGGCCCGCATCGCCTGGCACCTGGGCAACCGGCATCTTCCGGTGCAGATCGCCGGCGCCGCGGTCCGGCTCCGCTGGGACCATGTGATCGTCGAGATGCTGCAAGGGCTCGGCGCCGACGTGGTCCGGCTGCGCGCGGCCTTCACGCCGGAAGCCGGGGCTTATGCGCACCATGACCACTGAGGCCCCGGCCGCCGCACCCGGCACCGCCGGCCCGGTCGATCCCCGGCATCTGACGCGGCTGCTCGCCTGGATGTCGCCGGGCTTCCCGATCGGCGGCTATACCTACAGCCACGGGATCGAGTACGCGGTAGAGGCCGGACGGGTCCGGGACCGGGAGTCGCTGGTCTCCTGGATCGAGGCGATCCTGCTGCACGGCGCGGGTTGGACCGACGCGGTCCTGTTCGCGGCCGCCGCCCGCGCCGTGCGGCGGGACGACGAAGCGGCCCTGCGGTGGGCGGCGGAGCGGGCCGACGCCATGCGCGGCAGCAGCGAGCTGGCGCTGGAGAGCGCCGCCCAGGGGACCGCGTTCCTCTCGACGGTGGGGGCGACCTGGCCGCCCGTCGGGCTGGAGCGCTGGGCGGCGGTGCTCGCCGACACGGGCCGGCCGCCGGCCCACGCCGTCGCCGTGGCCGTCGTCACCGCCTGCGCCGGCATGGACCCCGGGGCGGCGCTCTGCGCTTTCCTGCACGGCTTCGCGGCGAACCTCGTCTCCGCCGGGGTGCGGCTGGTCCCGCTCGGCCAGACCGACGGGCAGCGCGCGATAGCGCGACTCGACCCGGTCCTGCACCGCGTCGCGTCCGATGCCCTGGCCGCCGATCCCGCCGACCTGGGATCCAGGGCGCCCCTGGTCGACTGGGCCGCCATGTCCCACGAAACGCAATATACGAGGTTGTTCCGCTCATGAGCCAAGCTGCCGAAACGGCACCCACCCAATCCGCCCCCACCCAACCGGTACCGTCCGAACCCGCCCCCATCGTCCGGTCACACACCGGCCCCCTGCGGGTCGGCATCGGCGGTCCGGTCGGCTCCGGCAAGACCGCGCTCGTCGATGCCCTGTGCAAGGGCATGCGCGACGCCTGGGACGTCGCCGCGATCACCAACGACATCTATACCCGCGAGGACGCCGAGTTCCTGACCCGGAGCGGCGCGCTGGACCCGTCCCGGATCCTGGGGGTGGAGACGGGCGGCTGCCCGCACACGGCGATCCGGGAGGATGCCTCGATCAACCTGGCCGCGGTCGACCAGCTGAACGCGCGGTTCCCCGACCTGGACCTGATCTTCGTCGAGTCGGGCGGCGACAACCTCGCCGCGACCTTCTCGCCGGAACTGGCCGACCTGACCATCTACGTGATCGACGTGTCTGCCGGTGACAAGATCCCGCGCAAGGGCGGCCCCGGCATTACCCGCTCGGACCTGCTGGTGATCAACAAGATCGACCTGGCGCCGCTGGTCGGCGCCAGCCTGGAGGTGATGGACCGCGACGCCCGCCGGATGCGCGGCGACCGGCCGTTCCTGTTCAGCAACCTGAAGAGCGGGCAGGGGCTGCCCGAGATCATCTCCTTCATCGTCCGCGCCGGGGGCCTTCCGCCGCCGGGCTGAAAGCCGCCCGGGCGGGGGCAAGGAACACTGCGGCCTGTCAACTTGTTTCTACATCGGTTATCTCGAACCGAAATGGAGAGGCAAGCGTGAACAAGGTCATCGACGATATCTATGAGAGGGTGGCCGGCGGGGAAGAGAACCTTTCCCAGGTCGAACGCTGGACCTCGATGCTCGGCGGCGTCGTGCTGGCTGCCGCCGGCCTGCGCCGGGGCGGCGTGCAGGGCGCCATCATGGGCGTGGCCGGCGGCCTGCTGGCCGCGCGCGGCATGAGCGGCCACTGTGCCATCAAGGCCATGATCGACGAACGTTCCGGCCACGACGAAGGCATGTATTCCGGGGACTTCCTGGAGTCGGAACGCCGCCGCTCCGACGACCGCCTGGACCGCCCCTGGAACCGGGTCGACGAGGCGGCCGACGAAAGCTTCCCGGCCAGCGACCCGCCGTCCTACACGCCGGGCCGGGCTTAACCCGCCCGGCGGCGCACCGGAATTCGACGCCTGATGCGCGCCGGCCCCGCGAGGGGCCGGCGCGCATCGTTTATGCAACCGGTATTACCAATGTGTCGCAGGAATATACTGCTTGTATTTCAAGCAGTTCCGGAATGGTCGAGTGTCCCGTAAACACTATGAAATTGCCATCCATGTGTGCTAAGTTGCATTCGCCTGCGTAGGGAACCGCGTGTTCCGTCGCGGGACAGCGTGTCGCGGACAGAACGATAACAGGGTCCCCCAGGGGACGACCGCGACGCACGGGCCAACCGGGGGAGGCGAATGCAGGGCGAGAACATACTTGAAACCCGGAACCTGACGAAGGAATTCAAGGGTTTCATCGCGGTGAAGGACGTCAATCTCCAGGTCCGCCGCGGCAGCATCCATGCCCTGATCGGCCCGAACGGGGCGGGCAAGACGACGGTCTTCAACCTGCTGACCAAGTTCCTGATCCCGAGCGGCGGCCAGATCCTGTTCAACGGCAACGACATCACCCGGGTCAAGCCGGCCGACATCGCCCGGCGCGGCCTCGTACGCTCGTTCCAGATCAGCGCCGTGTTCCCGCACCTGACCTGCCTGGAGAACGTACGGGTGGCGCTGCAGAAGCGCCTGCGCGGCGACAGCTTCGACTTCTGGCGCTCGGAGACGACGCTCCGGGCGCTGGACGGCCAGGCCGACGATCTGCTCGACCAGGTCAACCTGGCGGCCTACCGCGACATCCCGGCGGTCGAGCTGCCCTACGGGCGCAAGCGCGCGCTGGAGATCGCGACCACGCTGGCGCTCGAGCCGGAACTGATGCTGCTCGACGAGCCGATGGCCGGCATGGGGCACGAGGACATCGACCACACCGCGGCGCTGATCCGCAAGGTCTCGGCCGACCGCACCATCCTGATGGTCGAGCACAACCTGTCGGTCGTGTCGGACCTGTCGGACAAGATCACGGTGCTGCGCCGGGGCGAGATCCTGGCCGAGGGGCCCTACGCCGTGGTGTCGAAGGACCCGCAGGTGATGGAAGCGTACATGGGGACGGGACATGCCTGACGGGGCCGCGACGACGACGGGGATGCTGGAGATCCGGGATCTCCACGCCTTCTACGGCGAGAGCCACATCCTTCACGGGGTCAGCCTGGACGTGCGGCGGGGCGAGGTCGTGACGCTGCTGGGGCGCAACGGCGCCGGCAAGACGACGACGATGCGCTCGATCATGGGCATCGTGGGCCGGCGGACCGGCTCGATCCGGCTGAACGGGACGGAGCTGGTGGGTCTGGCGTCGAACCGGATCGCCCGGCTGGGCATCGGCTACGTTCCGGAGGAGCGGGGGATCTTCTCCAGCCTGAACGTGGAGGAGAACCTGATGCTGCCGCCGACGATCAAGGCGGGCGGGATGGAGGTGGAGGCGATCTACCGGCTGTTCCCGAACCTGAAGGAGCGGCGCAAGAGCCAGGGGACGCGGCTGTCCGGGGGCGAGCAGCAGATGCTGGCGATCGGGCGGATCCTGCGGACCGGGGCCGACCTGATCCTGCTGGACGAGCCGACCGAGGGCCTGGCGCCGGTGATCATCCAGCAGATCGGGCGGGTGGTGCGGGAGCTGAAGCGAAGCGGCTTCACGATCCTGCTGGTCGAGCAGAACTTCCGCTTCGCCGCCACCATCGCGGACCGCCACTACGTGATGGAGGAGGGGCATATCGTCGACATGATCCCGAACGACCAGCTCGAAGCCAACATGGACAAGCTGCACGAATATCTCGGCGTCTGATCCAGGCGCCGGAAAGCCGGGCAGTCAAGACCGGGCTCGCGCCCGGGCAACGACCAACAACAATGACGATGGATAGGGATGCTGAACATGCTCAAGAAACTTCTCGCCGGCACCGCCACGCTCGCCCTGGCGGTCGGCGCCGTGACCGGGGCCGCCAATGCCCAGATCTCCGGAGACACCGTCAAGATCGGCGTCCTGACCGACAAGTCGAGCCTCTATGCCGACGTCTCGGGTGAGGGTTCCGTCGTCGCCGCCCAGCTGGCGGTGGAGGAATTCGGCGGCAAGGCGGCCGGCAAGCCCGTGCAGATCATCTCGGCCGACCACCAGAACAAGGCCGACATCTCGTCCAACATCGCCCGGCAGTGGTTCGACACCGAGGGCGTCGACGCCATCGCCGACCTGGTCACCTCCTCGACGGCGCTCGCCGTGCAGGAGGTCGCCCGCGACAAGGGAAAGGTGACCCTGATCTCCGGTGCCGCGACCTCGCGCCTGACCGGCGACGCCTGCTCGCCGACCGGTTTCCACTGGGCCTACGACACCTACGCGCTCGCGGTCGGCACCGGACGCGCGATGGTCCAGGAGGGCGGCAAGACCTGGTTCTTCCTGACCGCCGACTACGCCTTCGGCCACTCGCTGGAAGCCGACGTGACCCGGGAGGTCAAGGCGCTGGGCGGCGAGGTCAAGGGCAGCGTCCGCCATCCGCTGAACAACTCCGACTTCTCGTCCTTCCTGCTGCAGGCCCAGGGATCGGGCGCCCAGGTCATCGGCCTCGCCAATGCCGGCACCGACACCACCAACTCGATCAAGCAGGCGGCCGAGTTCGGCATCACCAGCTCGGGCCAGTCGCTCGCCGGCCTGCTGCTGTTCATCTCCGACGTGGATTCCCTCGGGCTCCAGATCGCCCAGGGCCTGTCGCTGACCACCGGCTTCTACTGGGACATGGATGACGAGACCCGCGCCTGGTCGGCCAAGTACGAGCAGAAGACCGGCAAGAAGCCGACCATGGTCCAGGCCGGCGTCTATTCCTCGGTCCTGCACTATCTGCGCGCCGTCGATGCCGCCGGGACCGACGAAGGCCTGAAGGTCGCGAACAAGATGAAGGAACTGCCGGTCAAGGACATGTTCGCCAAGAACGGCAAGATCCTGGCCAACGGCCGCATGGCCCACGACATGTACCTGGCGCGCGTGAAGCAGCCGTCGCAGTCGAAGGGGCGCTGGGACTATTACGACATCCTGCGCACGATCCCGGCCGACGAGGCTTACCAGAAGGCGGAGCTGAGCGGCTGCCCCTTCACCAAGAAGTGAGTCGCGGTCGATCCGAACGATAGGGAGGAACCGACGATATGATGGAGCTGCTGGGGATTCCGCCCCAGGTCCTGTTCGGTCAGCTCCTGCTGGGGCTGATCAACGGGTCCTTCTACGCCCTGCTGAGCCTGGGTCTGGCCGTCATCTTCGGCATGCTCAACGTGATCAACTTCGCGCACGGCGCCCAGTACATGCTGGGCGCCTTCGCGGCGTGGATGCTGCTGAAGTTCGCCGGGATCAACTACTGGGTGGCGCTGGTGCTGGCCCCGCTGCTGGTCGGGCTGCTCGGCGTCGTGCTCGAGAAGCTGATGCTCAGCCGGCTCTACAAGCTCGACCACCTCTACGGCCTGCTGCTCACCTTCGGCCTGGCCCTGATCATCGAGGGCATGTTCCGCCACTGGTACGGCGTCTCCGGACAGCCCTACCCGATCCCCCAGGCGCTCGCCGGCGGCTACAACCTCGGCTTCATGTTCCTGCCGACATACCGCGGCTGGGTCGTCGCCGTCTCGCTGGTGGTCTGCTTCGGCACCTGGTTCATGATCGAGCGCACGAGGCTGGGCGCCTACCTGCGCGCCGCCACCGAGAACCCGGTGCTGGTCCAGGCCTTCGGCATCAACGTCCCGGTCATGATCACCGCCACCTACGGCTTCGGCGTGGCGCTGGCCGGCCTGGCCGGCGTGCTCGCGGCGCCGATCTACCAGGTCAACCCGCTGATGGGATCGCACCTGATCATCGTCGTCTTCGCGGTCGTCGTGATCGGCGGCATGGGCTCGATCCTGGGCGCCGTGCTGACCGGCTTCATGCTCGGCATCCTGGAGGGCTTCACCAAGGTGTTCTACCCCGAGGCTTCCAACATCGTGATCTTCGTCGTGATGGCCGTGGTGCTGCTGATCAAGCCGGCCGGTCTGTTCGGACGGGAGAAGTAAGCCATGGCGACCCATTCCCATACCGCCCCCTCCCAGGCCGACGCCCTGCCGGCCGGCGCGCAGGCCCGCCGGGGCTCGCCCGCGCTGAAGTGGGCGGCGCTGGCGGCGCTGCTGCTGGTGGCGCTGGCCGCCCCCTTCCAGCTCTACCCGGTGTTCCTGGCCAAGGCGCTGTGCTTCGCGCTGTTCGCCTGCGCCTTCAACCTGCTGATCGGCTATGTCGGGCTGCTGTCGTTCGGCCACGCCGCGTTCTTCGGCGCGGCCGCCTACGTGACCGCCCACGCGGTCAAGGTCTGGGGCCTGACGCCGGAACTCGGCATCCTGCTCGGCGTCGCGGTGGCGGCGCTGCTCGGGCTGGCGTTCGGCTACCTGGCGATCCGGCGGCAGGGGATCTACTTCGCGATGGTGACGCTGGCGCTGTCGCAGATGGTGTTCTTCCTGGCGCTGCAGCTGCCGTTCACCGGCGGCGAGGACGGCATTCAGGCGGTGCCGCGGGGCCACCTGTTCGGGCTGGTCGACCTGGGCGACAACCTGACCATGTACTACTTCGTGCTGGCGGTGTTCGTGGCCGGGTTCCTGCTGATCTACCGCACCATCCACTCGCCGTTCGGCCAGGTGCTGAAGGCGATCCGGGAGAACGAGCCGCGGGCGGTGTCGCTGGGCTACAAGGTGGAGCAGTACAAGCTGGCGGCGTTCGTGATGTCGGCGGCGCTGGCGGGCCTCGCCGGCGGGACCAAGGCGATCGTGTTCCAGCTCGCCTCGCTGACCGACATCACCTGGCAGATGTCGGGCGAGGTGGTGCTGATGACGCTGCTCGGCGGCCTGGGCACCATCTTCGGCCCCGTCGTCGGCGCCTTCCTGGTGGTCACCCTGCAGAACTACCTGGCCGGAACCCAGCTCCCCGTCACCGTGGTCACCGGCGTCATCTTCGTCGTCTGCGTCCTCCTCTTCCGCCGCGGCATCGTCGGCGAGATCGCAGCACGCCTCAAGCCCAGGGGCTGAGGCTTTCCCCGTCGCGACCGAAGGCGGCGGCTCCGGCCGCCGTCTTCCTTTTTTTTGTGTAATCGCTTTTTGTGTAATCGCGGACCTGCCGTGCGCCACGGCGAAACGGCAGCAAGACCCGGCGGCTCTCCGAGCCGAACGGGCAGCCTCGACCTCTACCGAAAGTGCAGTTGTACCGTACGGAAGAGACCACCAGATGTTTGTGTGCACCGCAACTAAGATAAATATTAAATGTCTAGTTTGCCTATATGACGGAATTTTCATGCAAAGTTACTTTGCTGCACCCGCGATATCGTGATATAGCAGCGCAACAATCACAGTTAATAAACCGTTAACGTCCCGTCCGGCTTCGGCTCGGACGCGAAGCGATACCTGAGGAGTAGACGATGGCGACCGAAAAGGACACCACCACCACTCGCACCGCCAAGGACGCAGGTGAGGAAACGGTGAAGACCACCCGCGCCGCCGCCGCGGAGGCCGCGGACACCGGCAAGAAGGCTTCCCGCGAAGCCGCCGATACTGCGGAGAAGGGCGCTGAAGTCGCTCAGAAGACCGCCGAGCAGGGTGCCGAGACCGTCAAGCGCGGCATGGAAGCCGGCAGCGACGTCGCCGGAAAGGCCGCCCAGACGGTCTCCCGCGTCGCGGAGGACACCGCCGGTGCCGCCCGCCAGATGACCGAGCAGTCGAGCCAGCAGTTCGGCCGCGTCTTCAGCATGCAGGCCAAGGCTTCGGAAGAAGTCACCAAGCGGACCCAGCAGAACCTGGAAGTCATGATGCAGGCCAGCTCGGTCCTCGCCGATGGCTTCCAGTCCGTGATGCGCGAGTGGGTCAACTACACCCAGAGCGCGATGCAGCGCAACATCGACGGCGTGAACTCGATCATGCGCGCCCGCTCCGTGCAGGATCTGCTCGCCGCCCAGAGCGATCTCGTCAATGCCGAGGTCGAACTCCTGCTGAACAGCAGCGTCAAGATTTCCGAGGTGACCGCCCGCGTCGCCAACGACGCCGCCCAGCGGATCAACGGCCAGGTCAAGCAGCAGGCCCGCAAGACCGCCTGATCCGGTCCACAAGCCAGGTCCGGTAAACGCCGCGGCTCCGAAAGGGGCCGCGGCGTTTTCGTCATCCGGGGATCGGCGTCACTCCGGCACCAGCCACTCGACCCTGGCGCCGCCGGCCTCCGCGCCCAGGGCGCCGTGAAGGGCCGGGAGCACCGTCCTCAGCGCACTGTCCAGCTGCCACGGAGGATTGACGACGATCATGCCGCAGCCGTTCAGCCGCTTGTGGGTATCCTCTTCGTGGACGGTCAGTTCCGCGACAAGGATCTTCCGGATCCCCGTCCGTTCGAGCGAGTCCTGGAAACGCCAGACGGCCGGCCGCTCCTTGATCGGATACCACAGGGCGAAGATCCCCGTCGGCCACCGCCCGTGGCCGAGCGCCAGCGCCGCGACCATCCGCTCGAACTCGTCCGGCGTCTCGAAAGGCGGGTCGATCAGAACCATGCCGCGCCGCTCCCTCAGCGGCAGGTGAGCCTTCAGGGCATGGTAGCCGTCCATGTGCTGGACGGAGGTGTTCCGGTCGCGCGCGAATTCCTGCCGCAGGGTCTCGACGTCCTCGGGATGCAATTCGGCCAGGAGCAGGCGGTCGGACGGCCGCATCAGCATGCGCGCCAGCCGCGGAGAGCCGGGATACCAGCGCAGCGGCCCGCCGGCGCCGTTGAGGTCGCGTATCGCGTCCAGGTAGGGCGCCAGCTCCTCCGGAAGCCCGTCGGCGGCTGCCATGATCCGGGATATCCCGCCGAGATGCTCGCCGGTCCGGGCCGCTTGGGGCGAGGCGAGATCGTAGCGGCCGATGCCGGCATGGGTGTCCAGCACGCCGTAGGGCGTCTGCTTGAATCCGAGCCGGCTCAGGATCATGGCGACAACGGCATGCTTCATGACGTCGGTGAAGCTGCCGGCGTGATAGATGTGGCGGTAGTTCATGGCCGGATCATGTAGCGCCTCGACCGGCGCCGGACCAGCCCCGCTTTGGGGTTCCGGCTCAGGACCGGCGCTTGCCGGTCACCCCTCGGCCGCGACCTGGGCGCGGCGGAAGGCCCTGCGGGTATCCGGAGCGATGGCCGGGTCGCCCTGGCGGGCGCAGCGGGCTCCGTCCAGCAGGGCCGCGCTGTTCAGGTCCAGGCTTTCCAGGTGCTGGTGGATCTTGCAGGTATAGTCCCGCTGCTGGGAGCGGCTGCCGCCGTTGTAGCGGGCCACCGCGACGCTCCAGCTGCCGGAATCGGCGCGAAGGCGCTTCAGGTAGCGGGCGGCGTACCAGACGTTCGCCGACGGGTCGAGGATGCGTTCGACCGGGCGGAAGTTGGCCCGGTGATGCTGGACGGAGAGCTGCATGCAGCCGACGGTCGCGTTCGGCCGGATGCGCCCCTGGCTGTCGAGCAGATGGCTCCGGGCCTCGTCCGCCGTGTCCGAATAGATCGCCTTGCCGTTGATGTTCATGGCATAGGGCTGCGGCCTGCCGTCCTGGCCGCTCTCCACCAGCGCGATCGCCAGCAGGAGGCCGCGGGGGATGCCGAGTTCCTGCTCGGCTTCGAGGACATGCTCGGTGCAGCTTGCGGCTTGCGCTGTTCCGACGGGGGTGAAGCCAAGTCCGGCCGCCATCAAGGCGAATAGACCCATGCACCGGATGCTCGTTAGCCGGCCAAGTGCCCGCATTGCTCTGATCCCCCTTGTCGCACCAGCTTGCGCGCTGGCACCGTGCGCACGCACGGATTTGACCACCGGCCGCCGATACCGGTACGGCGACCGCCTCCTCGCTTGAGTTCCAGATGCCACACCCGGCATCCGCAAGAATGTTTTCCAGATATTCTTCCGACCGTCAACTCCTATGTAACTCCAACCCGTTACACGGGAGAAACCGATCAGCCACGATCGAAGACGATGTCGGTCAAAATAGAGGTATCGAAAAACCAATATTGACCCATCGGGCGTCGTCTGCCATATCCCTTCGGATATATGGCGGCAGCCTTTCACGGGTCCCTCAATCTTGACAGATCAGCTTCTCCGGCCGGCCGGTGACGATACGGCCGACCTTGCCAATCCTGCGAACCCTTTGAATCCCGCCGAATTCTTCCTCGTCTCGGGCTATGCCCTGCGCGACGCCGGCGACGACGCCGCCGCCGAGGCGGCGTTCCGGCAGGCCGTCGCGGCCGATCCCGCATGCGGCGAAGCCTCGGGCGCCCTGGCACAACTTCTCGCTGACGACGCGCGCTGGGACGAGGCCGCCGAGGCTTTCCGCGTCGCCTTGTCGCAGGAGCCGGGGCGGATAGATTGGCGGACCGGTCTGTCGGATGCGCTGGTCCGGCGCGGCCATGCCGCGGAAGCCATCGCCCTGTGGCAGGACCTGCTGGAGCGCCGGCCGGACAGCGCCTCCGGGCACCGCGCCCTGGCCCGCCTCCGGATCGGCGCGGGGCAGCCGCTGGAGGCGATCGAGCATTTCCGGGAGGCGCTCTTCCTGGATGCCGGGGACGCCGGGACGGCGGTCGAGCTGGCGGACGCCCTGGTGGCGTCCGGCGACCCGCTCGCCGCGGTCGAGACCCTGCAACCGATCCTGCGCCGGCGGCCCGACCATGCGGCCGGTCAGTCCGTGCTGGGCCGCGCCTGGCTGGACCTGGGCGAGCGCGCCAAGGCGCTGGCGGCGCTCCGGGCCTGCCTCGACGCCGATCCCGCCGATCCCCACGGCGCCGAACTCCTGATCGCCCGGATCGAGGGCGATACGACCGAGACCATGTCGCAGGCCTATGTCCGCGCCCTGTTCGACCGCTACGCGGAGCGATTCGACGAGGACCTGACCATCCGCCTGAAGTACCAGGCGCCCCAAACCCTTCGGGCGGCCGTCGACCAGGTGCTCGGGGCGGGTGCCGCCGATCTCCACGTGCTGGACGTCGGTTGCGGCACGGGGCTTGCCGGCGTCGCCTTCAGGCCGCTGGCCGCCCGGCTCCACGGGTCCGACCTGGCGCCCCGCATGGTGAAGAAGGCCGGGAGCCGGGGCGTCTACGACGGCCTGGAAGTCGGCGAGATGACCGCGGTGATGGCGCGGGACTCGGGGAACTGGGATCTCGTCGTCGCGGCCGACGTGCTCGTCTATGTGGGCGGCTTGGCCGAGGTGATGGCAGCCGCCGCCCTGGCCTTGAAGCCCGGCGGCCTGTTCTGCGCGACGACGGAGCGGTGCGACGGCGACGGCTTCGCGCTCGGCCCGTCGCGCCGCTTCACCCACAGCCCGGCCTATGTCCGCCGCATGGCCGCCGAGGCGGGTCTGGAGATCGTCGTGCTGGAGGAGGCGGTGCCCCGCTGGGAAAGGGGACAGCCGGTGCCCGGCCTGGTCCTGGTCGCCCGGCGGGCGGCCTAGACGACCCGTATCAGCGGTTCCCGCTCGCCCTCGACCTGCCAGTGCGCGTTCAGGCGGCCCTCCTCGTCGAAATGGAGGGCCAGCCAGTTCCGCGCCCGGATGTAGCGGCGGCCGGTCTCGGGAAAGGGCACCATCTCCAGCGTCGTGCCGTCTGCGATCGTCTCCGTCCCGCGGCTCAGGCGTTCCAGGACGTTCGCGTACATCCTGGAGGGCGCCGGGTGGACGATCCCGGAGGAGGTCAGCTGCCACAGGTCGAAGCCGGGGCCGTGGATCACCCCGCAGGCGCCCAGGTGGATCTCGCCGGAGACCACGGTGATCCGCATGCCCCGCTCGCGGGCGGCGGTCCCCAGCAGGCGGACGAGACGGATATATTCCTCCTCGTGGACATAGCTGCGCCACTGGTCGCGCAGGTCGTCCTCCATCGAGGCCTGCGCCGGCAGGAAGTTGATCAGCTTCTCCAGCGCGTGCAGGTTGGCGAAGACCATCGGCACGCTCGACAGCAGGAGCAGGTGTCGGCACCCGTCGAACCGGTCGAGCCAGCCGGGCAGGGCCTCCCAGGTGGCCTCGGACATCACGCGCCCCTGGGTCCGCTCGGTGCGCAGGTCCGGGGCGAAGATCCCCAGGTCGCCGATGCGGAAGCCCTGGGTGAAGGTGCCCAGTTCGCCGCCCCACACGCAATCCGGCGGGTCGTCAGGCGCGCAGCCGACCTGGAACAGGGCGAAGCTTCGGCGCGCGACCCCATAGACCCCCTGGAACACCGGGCAGGTCCGCCGGTCGTCGGGATGGGAGCCCCAGCCGTCGAAGATGTCGTGGTCGTCCCACATCATGACGGACGGAACGGTGGACAGAAGGGTCGCCGCCTCGGCTTGGCTCCACTGGCGGCAATAGAGGTCGAAGTAGAAGTTTTCGGCCTCCTCCGACATCGCGGGCGTGAACGGGGCCGACAGCTGCTCCCGCGAGGGCAGTGAACTCCACTGCCGCAGGGAGGGGCAATCGTCCCAGACCGCGTCGGCATAGAGCTGGTCGCCGCCGTGCAGGAGCAGGTGGAAGGGGCGGGCGCGGTGCTGGGCGTTCAGGTGGCCCCAGCGCGCGTTGCGCGGCAGGTCCTGCTGGCTGAACACCGATTCGTCCTCGGTCCCGTTGCAGGCGGTATAGGCGATCCGCGGCCTGCCGGACAGGCCGGGCACCGTCATGTACCAGCGGTCGCCGCCGCGGAAGCCGTACCCGGCGCGGGTGTCGTCCGCGGCGCGCGGGACCGCGAATTCCCACCGCCAGACATGGTGCCGGCCCTGCGACGCGACATGGCGGGGCGGCACCGGAAGCATCACGCCGTCGACCGCCATGTCCGGGGGTTCGGCCGCCCCGGTCAGGACGAAAAGGGCGGAAACCCGCCAGCGGTCGCCCTGCACGCCCCGGAAATGCAGGACGGGACCGATCAGTTCGCGGCGTTCTTTCTTCTTCGGCGGCAACGGCATTCAAAGGCGCCCGATCTTCCTGGATGTTCGACCGAGGAATATGAACGCCCCGCCCGGATGCGGGTTCCGCTTGTACCACGAAGATGTGAGGCCGGCAGCCCGAACCTGCGCCTCAGGTCCCTTCCGACCTGCGCCGGCGGAGAATGTCCAGCATCCGCTCGGGAACCGGTTCGTTGAGGACGCCGTCATAGATCCGGTGAAGCTCCTGAACATGCTGGCGATACTGCTGGAGCAGGGCGGCGGCTTCGATGTCGGTCTTGATCACCAACTCCACCTCCCGTTTCTCCTCGTCGCTCAGCGCGCCATCAAGATAGGCATTGATGTCGCTCATGGTCAGTCGCTTCATTGGTGTACATCCCGGCGCTACTAGGGGCGGTTCACCCCGCAACGGGAACAAACCGAAGCAGGCGGTCTCCTGATGGACATGAGCACTCCTGAGGCCGTCAAGCAGTTCCATGCCATTTACGCTAAACCACCGGGTATCCGCAATGGTGTTCGCGGACCGCGACCTCCCGGTATGCATGAAAAAGCGGGTTGACCGGCTACAATCGTGGCGTCGGGTCCTAAACAAAGTTCCCCCTCTCCTTGTTCCGGCGGGAGGTGCCCGGCGGCTTCGCCCCGACCACCTCCCTTCGGGCGTACGGCAGGAGCCGTGGAGCGTCCGGGCAGTCTCCCGTCAGGCGGCCATCAGGGTGTTCAGGCGCTCTCGCGCGCGGCACAGGCGCGACCGGATCGTGCCGATGGAGACGTTCAGCTTCTCCGCCGCTTCCTGGTAGGGGCGGCCTTCGATGGCGACCAGCCGCACGACCTTGCGCTGGCAGGGGGTCAGGCTGTCGAAGGCCTTGTCGACGTCGCGGAACACGAGGCGGGAGAGCTGGGCGGGCTCGACCGACATGGCGTGGTCCCACAGCTCGACCTTGGTGACGTGCTTGTCGCGCTGCAGGTTGTTGAAGTGGAGGTTCTTCAGCATGGTCGTCAGCCATGCCTGCATGTTGGTGCCGGGTTCGAAGCGATGGGACCGCGACAGGGCACGCGCCAGGCAGTCCTGGGTGAGATCTTCGGCGCTCGAAGCGTCGCGGGTCAGCTTACAGGCATAGCGCTGCAGGTTGGGAATGCAGTTGACTAGTTCCATGTCGAACGAGTAAGCCATAGTACGCTCCAATGGTCTCTGTTCTGGGAGGGCGGTCCCGGGTTAGGTGCTGCGCCCTCGAACGGTCGGGAGTGGGTGTGGTCCTTGGCGGTCCGGACTGGCAGGTCCTGGAACGCCCGGTGCCTCACCGGGTCTTGGTCGGCGGAGGTGAACTTGTCCCGCATCGCGGGCAAAGCTTCGCCCTGGAGTGCCGGTGGCAGCCGGCCCTCCCCGGATCCGGCGCCGATGTCGGCGCCTTGTCGGACCCGGTCCCTATGGTTCACTTCATGAGCGGTCCATGCTGGTCACGGTCGGCTTGTCGATCCCTCGTCGCTGCGGAGCGTGCCCGGTGGCTCCAGTTCCTGGCGCCGGCCCGGTTGCTCCGGTGTTGGTGCGATTTCAACGTGGACCGTTTGCGAATGTTCCAATCGGGCGAGCCAAAGAAATTCGCGGGAGAAGTGCAAATAAGCGGTATATCGATCAGCCGCGCCCAGCTTCACCGTTTGTCCGACCATCCAAACGTCTTATGAACTCGCGAACGACAATTTTATACAATTCATCTTTTAATCTAAGATCCTCCACGCCCGTATCAATGTTCGGATTGTCATTGATCTCGATGACGAAGATGCCGCGGTCATTCTGCTTCAGATCTACTCCGTAGAGGCCATTACCGATCAGGCCTGCGGCCTTTACCGCGATCTCCACGACGGCCTTCGGCGCCTCCTCCACCAGCATGGTCTTGAAAGAGCCCTGCTCGAACCGTCCGTCGCTGTTGTGCTTGACGATCTGCCAGTGCTTCTTCGCCATCAGGTACTGGCAGACGAAGATCGGCTGCCGGTTCAGCACGCCGACCCGCCAGTCGAACTCCGTGTACATGAACTCCTGGGCGAGGATGACGTCGGACTCCTCGAAGAGGGCGGCGGCGGTCGCCTCCAGCTCTCCCCGGTTCTGCACCTTGAAGACCCCGCGCGAGAACGAGCCGTCCGGGATCTTCAGGACGATGGGGTAGGGGATGTCCTGCTCGATCGTCGCGACCTTCGCCTTGTCGAGGATGACGGTCTTCGGCGCCGGCACCTTGTTCGCCCGGAGCAGTTCGGCCAGGTAGACCTTGTTGGTGCATCTCAGGATCGAGTTGGGGTCGTCGATCACCGCCATGCCTTCCTTCTCCGCCTTCTTGGCGAAGCGGTAGGTGTGGTCGTCCAGCGACGTGGTCTCGCGGATGAAAAGCGCGTCGTACTCCGCGAGCCGCAGATAGTCCTTCTTCTCGATCGGCTCGATGGCGATGCCCAGCGCCTCCCCGGCCCTGATGAACTTCTGCAGCGTCTTGGCGCTGCTGGGCGGCAGCTCGTCCTTGGGATTGTGCAGCATCGCCATGGTGTAGCGGGGCGGCGCCTTCTCGGTCGGCTCGCGCCAGGTCGCCTTGGTATAGGCGTCGAGCGAGGCGCGGAAATGGTCCTCCTGGTCGGGCCTCAGGTCGTCGAGCGACAGGGGCTGGAGGGAATGGATGTGCCAGTCGTCCTTCAGGCGGACCTGGATCTTCAGCATGGGGCACCGGAACACGTCGAAGGCGCGCCGGGTCACGTCCTGGAACCGGCGGTCGTCGGCGCTGCCGAAGAAGCTGTAGAGCGTGAACGACGCCTCGGGCGGCTGGGCCATGCGCTTCAGGCGCCTGCGCAGCAGCTCCTCCAGTTCGGGCAGGGCATAGCGGTAGATGCTCTTCTGGCTGAGGTCCAGGATCGTCTTGACCGACGGGATGATCTTCTGCGTGCGCGCCTCGGCGAGCAGCGAGCAATAATAGCCGGCGCCCAGGTAGCTGTAGGCCCGGCTGAGGTTGACGATCTTGGGATTGCGGGTCCGGACCGCGTCCGGCCGGGCGATGTAGTCCTTGGTGGTGATGATCTCGAGATCGGTGCGGTCGAACTTGAAGTCGGAGGACCTGTCGACGATGATCAGATGGGACGACATTCAGCGTTGATCCTGGCGGGTTTGACCCCGCCCGGGTCCTTGCCGGCGGGATCGGAGGACGACCATGGCCTTGAGCTGGGCCTTGCCGTAGCGGGCCATGCGCTCGAAGTCCTTCTTGAGGATGGGCATGTTGACGCGATCCGTGTCGCTGGTGTGCTTGGCTGTTTCGACCAGGGGGTCGTGGACGTAGAAGAACCGCTCGTCGCATCCCGCGACAACGACCCAGTGGGGAAACTTCTCGTGGTAGATCCGGTAGGAGCTGATCAGCACCACCGGGATTGCTCCCGACGCCACGAGCTCGGTCAGCTCGCCGGCGCCGAAGCTGCGGTAGCCGACCGCGATGTCGGTTTCCGCGATGTCCTTCTGCATGTCCTCCTGGACGAGCCGGAGCACCTCCTTCTTTTCCTCGCTGCGCACGCTGTCCAGGAACAGCGCGCGGTCGTCGTTGAGGACCAGTTCCACGTCGAAGCCGCGCCGCCAGGCGGACAGGGCCAGCCCGTAGGGACCGCACCCGCCATGGCCCGATGTCATGAAGATGGTGGTGGATTCCCGCCAGATCCGCAGTTCCAGCGCCCTGTTCAGGTCGAGCGCGGGATCGAGCGCCTTCATCGCCATCATCAGGGCCGACGGGCCACAGGTGAAATCCAAAGTTTGTTCATAATAGGGCACCCGGATGCCGCGCGGCCCGGCTGCGTTGGTCAGCCGCTTTTCCAGCCGCAGCGCCTCCATGTGGTCGGCGTAATAATCCCGGTAGATGCCGAATTCCCGGTAACCGGCACGGCGGTAAAGCCCGATCGCCGCCTCGTTGTCGCGCCGCACCTCCAGCCTGAGATAGACGCATTCATGCTCCTTGGCCTCGCGCTCGGCCTCCGCCAGCAACCTCTGGGCTACCCCCTGCCGCCTGAAATCCGGATCGACCGCGAACGAGTAGAGCCGCGCCAGGGAAGTGCCGGCATTGAACAGCAGGAGCACGTAGCCCGCGATGCTGCGCGGCTGCGGCGGACCCTCCCCGGCGGTGCCGGCCCCGGGGGGCGCCGCATGGGTCTCGACCAGGCACACGGCGTTACCGCGCTTGAGGAGGTAATTGAAGTTGCGTCGGGTGAGGCGGTCCGACTCGAACGAGCGGTTCTCGACCTCCAAAAGCGCCGGGATATCCGAAACGGTAGCGCGTCTGATCGTATTTGCCGGCGCACTCTGGTGGATTAGTTTTGTATGCGTGGTATGGTCCAGCATCTTGCCCTACGGGATAGGCGCCGGCACGGCCGGTGACATCACATCCTACTCTCTTCACGATACCAG
This sequence comes from Skermanella sp. TT6, assembly GCF_016653635.2. Lineage (NCBI taxonomy): Bacteria > Pseudomonadati > Pseudomonadota > Alphaproteobacteria > Rhodospirillales > Azospirillaceae > Skermanella > Skermanella cutis. The sequence continues at coordinate 3,502,922 of NZ_CP067420.1, read as the reverse complement.
GGAAGATGTTGCGAATTGAACCGGGCGCCGAGATCCGGACAGCAACGCTTAGGAAGTCTTAACTAAAAAAGCGGTACACGGTTAATCATTCGCGTGGCACGAGGGGACGCGCGATCCGATTCATGAAGTTTGCAGCAGAAAGTCGCGTATCCATGGACGCTCGCTACAATCCGCGAAACCTGGAACACAGGGGCCTTGATACAGAAGCCTTCAAGAGGTCCTTCCTCGAAGGCCTGGTTTACACGGTCGGCAAGGACAGCCGTTCGGCCACTCGCCGTGACTGGTTCACCACGTCGGCGTTCGCGGTGAGGGATCGCCTTGTCGATCGCTGGATGGAGACCACGCGCAACTATTATCAGGCCGATGCCAAGCGGGTCTATTATCTCTCCCTGGAGTTCCTGATCGGCCGCCTGATGACCAACAGCCTCGCCAACCTGGGCGTGATGCAGGCGGTCGGCGAGGCGCTGGACGGCCTGGGCATGCGGCTGGACGACATCGTCGACGTCGAGCCGGACGCGGCCCTGGGCAACGGCGGCCTGGGCCGCCTCGCCGCCTGCTTCCTGGACAGCATGGCGACCCTGGGCCTGCCGGGCTACGGCTACGGCATCCGGTACGAGTTCGGCCTGTTCGAGCAGCGGTTCGAGCATGGCTGGCAGGTCGAGCACCCGGAACACTGGCTGCAGTTCGGCAATCCGTGGGAGTTCCCGCGTCCGGAAGTGCTCTATCCCGTGCAGTTCTACGGCCGGGTCGAGGAAACCCGCGACAGCATGGGCGAGCGGGCCTACAAGTGGGTCGATACCGAGCGCGTCCTGGCGATGGCGTTCGACACCCCCGTGGTCGGCTACGGCGGCAGGACCATCAACACGCTCCGCCTGTGGTCGGCGCGGGCGACCAGCGACTTCCATTTCGGCCACTTCAACGACGGCGATTACATGAAGGCCGTCGAGCAGAAGATCCTGTCCGAGAACCTGAGCCGGGTGCTGTATCCGAACGACGCGACCGATGCCGGACGCGAGCTTCGCTTCAAGCAGGAATATTTCTTCACGTCCGCCTCGCTCCAGGACATCCTGCGCCGCTACACCCAGCACCACAGCGGCTTCGACGACCTGCCCGGCAAGGCGGCGATCCAGATCAACGACACGCACCCGGCCATCGGCATCGCGGAGCTGATGCGCCTGCTGGTCGACAAGCACGCGCTCAACTGGGACCATGCCTGGGACATCACCCAGCGCACCTTCTCCTACACGAACCACACCCTGCTGCCGGAAGCCCTCGAAGCCTGGCCGGTCCGGCTGATCGAGCGGGTCCTGCCCCGGCACATGCAGATCATCTACGAGATCAACGGCCGCTTCCTGCAGAAGGTGCAGGCGCGCAAGTCCGTGGACAGCGGGACGCTGGCCCGGGTGTCGCTGATCGACGAGAACGGCGACCGCCGCGTCCGCATGGGCAACCTGGCCTTCATCGGCAGCCACAAGGTCAACGGCGTCGCCGGCCTCCATACGGAGCTGATGAAGCAGACCGTGTTCGCCGACCTCCACCGGGAGTTTCCCGACCGGATCAACAACAAGACCAACGGCATCACGCCGCGCCGCTGGCTGCACCAGTCCAACCGGCCGCTGTCCGACCTGATCACCAGCCGGATCGGCAGCGGCTGGATCCGGAACCTGGAGGAGCTGGAGGCCCTGAAGCCCCGGGCCGAGGACGAGGTGTTCCGCGAGGAGTTCCGCCGGGCGAAGCGCCAGAACAAGAAGCGCCTCGCCGCGCTGATCGGGCGGGAGCTGAACGTCGAGGTCTCGGTCGACAGCATGTTCGACGTGCAGGTCAAGCGCATCCACGAATACAAGCGCCAGCTCCTGAACGTGCTCCAGACGATCGCGCTGTACAACGACATGCGCGACAGCCAGACGGTCAACTGGGTGCCGGTGACCAAGATCTTCGCCGGCAAGGCGGCTCCGTCCTATCATATGGCGAAGCTGGTGCTGAAGCTGATCAACGACGTCGCCAAGGTGGTCAACCAGGATCCCGCCGTCCGCGGCCTGCTGAAGATCGCCCTGCTGCCGAACTACAACGTCACCCTGGCGGAGGTGATCATGCCGGCGGCCGACCTGTCGGAGCAGATCTCCACCGCCGGAATGGAGGCGTCGGGCACCGGCAACATGAAGCTGGCGCTGAACGGCGCGCTGACCATCGGCACGCTGGACGGCGCCAACGTCGAGATCCGCGAGGCCGTCGGGCCGGAAAACATCTTCATCTTCGGCCTGAACGCCGAGGAGGCCGGCTCGCTCCGCCACGGCAACTACAATCCGCGCGAGGTGATCGCGGCCAACCCGCCGCTGAAGCGGGCCCTGGACATGATCGCCAGCGGCGTCTTCTCGCCCGACGATCCGCACCGGTACCGCCCGCTGATCCAGTCCCTGACCGACGGCGGCGACCCGTTCCTGGTGACGGCCGACTTCCAGGCCTACCGGGAAGCCCACGAGGCCGCCACCGATCTGTACCGCAACCCCGACCAGTGGACCCGCAAGGCGGTCATCAACACCGCGTCCATGGGCTGGTTCTCCAGCGACCGGACCATCGGCGAGTACGCCCGGGACATCTGGAACGCGGTCCCGGTCCTGCCGGAGGAGTAATCCCCGGACGAGCATCGGCGGCGGAGGGGCGTCGGACCGCCCCTCCGCCTGCCAGCTTGCCGCAGGCGCACATATCATCGAAATCGCCTCTGGTAATTTCCGGGAAAGGTGCTATCTACAGCCCTGTTGAGTGGCTTGGGCCCCCGACGGTCGGCATGGTGCCGTATCCGCATTTCGGCCCCTCGTGCCTTGCGGATATTGTATTGCTGGACCTTCGGACGCGACTATCGCCCGATCGCCCCGCTCGCTCATTTTCCGAAAGCAGCCGCTCGTTACGCGCGACGCCCCCTGGCTCGAAAGGCCGCCGGGAGCGCCGCCTTGTCTTGTCCCACGGTGTCGGCCCATGGCCCTCGCCGCACGGACTCACGTACCGAGGATTACGTTTTTGACTATGACTTTCGCTGAACTCGACCTCCACCCGACCATTCTTCAAGCCGTCGAGGCTTCCGGCTACAACGAGCCGACTCCGATCCAGGAAAAGGCTATTCCGTTGGCGCTGGCCGGTCGGGATCTGGTCGCTTCGGCCAACACCGGAACCGGCAAGACCGCCGCCTTCGTTCTTCCGGCCCTTCAGAAGCTGAAGACTCCCCGTCCGGCCGGCAGCTTCGGACCCCGCGTCCTGGTGCTGTCGCCGACCCGCGAGCTGGCGACCCAGATCCTGGACGCCGTTCGCAAATACTCCAAGTTCGACCGCGTGCAGACCGGCGTGATCCTGGGCGGCATGCCCTACCGCGAGCAGCTCCGCATGCTGGAGCGGCGCGTGGACCTGATCGTCGCCACCCCGGGCCGTCTGATCGACCACCTGGAGCGGGGCCGCGTCAACCTGTCGGCGCTGGAACTGCTGGTGCTGGACGAGGCCGACCGCATGCTCGACATGGGCTTCATCGAGCCGGTCGAGCAGATCGCCGCCGCCTGCCCGGCGGGCCGCCAGACGCTGATGTTCACCGCGACCTGCGACGGTCCGATGGAACGGCTCGCCGCCCGTCTGCTGAAGAACCCGGAGCGGATCGACATCGCGGGCCGCAACGTGAGCCACGACACCATCGACCAGCGCCTGCTGCGGGCCGATGACCTGGGCCACAAGCACCGCCTGCTCGACCACCTCGTGTCCACCGACGAGGCCGGCAAGACGATCGTCTTCGCCGCGACCAAGCGCGATGCCGACCGCCTGGCCGACGAGCTGTGCGCCAAGGGCCATGCCGCCGGCGCCCTGCACGGCGACATGAAGCAGCACCAGCGCAACCGCACGATCGACGACCTGCGCCGGGGCCGTATCCGCCTGCTGATCGCCACCGACGTGGCGGCCCGCGGCATCGACATCTCCGACATCACGCAGGTCATCAACTTCGACCTGCCGAAGATCGCGGAGGATTACGTCCACCGCATCGGCCGTACCGGCCGGGCCGGGGCCTCCGGAACCGCCTACTCGTTCTTCACCCGGAGCGACTGGAAGCAGGTCAAGGCGATCGAGCACTTCATCGGCAAGCCGCTCGCCAACCACGTGATCCCGGGCCTGGAGCCGACCGAGCGTCCGCGTGGCGCCAATCCCGGCGGCTACAACAAGCGGCCGTACCGCGGCGGCGGCCAGGGCGCACCCGGTGGCCGCGGCGGCTTCGGCGGGCAGCGTCGGCCGGACGGCGAGCGGAGCGACCGGGGCCATGGCCATGGCGACCGGCCCCACGCCGAGCATCGCCATGCCGGCGGCGACCGTCCGCACGGCGAGCGCGGCGGCTACAATCCGGTCCGCCGCGACCGCGACCATTCGGCCGGGGGCGGCCGTCGCGGATACTCGTCGGCCAGCTAAGGCCGACGGGATCTCCGGGGTACGAAACGCCAAGGGAGGCAGCTCATGGATGACCTGCAGGATGCCGTCTCCCGGCGCCGGACGTTCGCGATCATCGCGCACCCCGACGCCGGCAAGACGACCCTGACCGAGAAGCTTCTGCTGTTCGGTGGTGCGATCCAGCTCGCCGGCGCCGTCAAGGCGCGCGGCGAGCAGCGTCGCGCCCGGTCCGATTGGATGAAGGTGGAGCGCGAGCGCGGGATCTCCGTGACCGCGTCCGTCATGAACTTCGACTATGACGACCGGACCTTCAACCTGGTGGACACGCCGGGCCACGAAGACTTCTCCGAAGACACCTACCGCACGCTGACCGCCGTCGACAGCGCCGTCATGGTGATCGATGCCGCCAAGGGCATCGAGAGCCAGACGCGCAAGCTGTTCGAAGTCTGCCGTCTGCGCGACGTGCCGATCATCACCTTCGTCAACAAGATGGACCGCGAGGCCCGTGATCCGTTCGAGCTGATCAGCGAGATCGAGGAGACGCTGGCGATCGACGTCACGCCGGCCAGTTGGCCGATCGGGTCCGGCCGGGACTTCCTCGGCTGCTACGACCTGCTCCGCGACCAGCTGATCCTGATGGACAAGCGCCAGGGCGACGTGGCCAGCCAGGGCATCAAGTGCGAAGGGCTGGACGACCCGAAGTTGGACGAGCTTCTGCCGGCCCATGCCGTCGCGACCCTCCGCGAGGAGGTCGAGATGGCGCGCGGCCTGTGCCCGGAATTCGACTTGGACTCCTACCGCGCCGGCCATCTGACGCCGGTATTCTTCGGCAGCGCCATCAATAATTTCGGCGTGCAGGAGCTGCTGAGGGGGCTGGGCGAGTTGGCGCCGCCGCCGCGCCCGCAGCCGGCCGACGGCCGCAAGGTCGAACCGATCGAGCCGAAGGTGACGGGGTTCGTGTTCAAGGTCCAGGCCAACATGGACCCCAACCACCGCGACCGCATCGCCTTCTTCCGGCTGTGCTCCGGCCATTTCCGGCGGGGCGTCAAGCTGAAGCACATGCGCTCCGGCAAGCAGCTCGCCGTCAACAACGCGGTGCTGTTCCTGGCGCGCGACCGGGAGCTGGCGGAGGACGCTTGGCCGGGCGACATCATCGGCATCCCGAACCACGGGTCGCTCCGGATCGGCGACACGCTGACCGAGGGCGAGGAGCTGCGGTTCACCGGCGTGCCGAGCTTCGCGCCGGAACTGCTGCAGCGGGTCCGCCTGGACGATCCGATGCGGGTCAAGCACCTGCGGAAGGCGCTGGAGCATTTCGCGGAGGAGGGGGCGAGCCAGGTGTTCAAGCCCCTGCTCGGCTCGGACTGGCTGGTCGGCGTGGTCGGGCAGCTCCAGTTCGAGGTGCTGGCCGCCCGGATCGAAGCCGAGTACGGCATTTCCGCCCGGTTCGAATCGGCTTCGGTCGATGCCGCCCGGTGGATCGAGTGCGAGGACCCGGTGGAGATGAAGCGCTTCGTCGACTCCAACCGCGCCAACCTCGCGGAAGATCATGATGGCGCGCTGGTCTTCCTCTCGCGCAATTCCTGGCACATGAACCGCACCCAAGAGGACTTCCCCAAGGTGCAGTTCCTGAAGACCCGCGAGCAGAACCGCATCGTCCAGCAGGCCGCCGCGCAGTGACGTCGGCGGCAGTCGCACGCAGAAGGCCACAGATACTCATCCGCAAGTATCCGTGTCCATCTGCGTTCATCTGCGGATAATAATTTCTCCTATGATCTGGGCATCTCCCGCCACGGAGCCCCGGTGAGACCTGCGAGACGATGGCCGGATCAAGTCCACGGCTGTCCGGCACGGTACTTGCTAATCAACCATTGGGAACGTTACTAACAAACGTTTTCTCCTTCAGTTCGATAGGGGTAGGGAAGGTTTTGCCTCCCCTCCCTCCGAACCGTGCGGGCGGTTTTCCCGCACACGGCTCTCCAGTCGTGGCTTTCCTCATCGGGAGTGTCTCGCTTGCCTGAGGGCTGTCGAGAGGGTGAACAGTCCCCTGGTCGCGAAGTAGGCATTGGTCCATTGCCGATGGTCTGCATAGCTTTTCCCGAAGCCTGGGCGTCGGGATTGCTTGCGCAGCATCGCCCTCAGGCGTCTGCGGATGAACTTGTCCAGTTGCGTGAAGAGGCGGGCTCGAGCATGTTTGAAGTAGCCGAACCACCCCCGCAGCACCGGATTGAGATCCGCGATGACGTGATCCAGGCTGACGCCCCGGCTGCGGCCGGTGCGGGCCCGGATCTTGTCCTTGAACGCCTTCAGGCTCTTGTCCCGCACGTATCGGCGTCCCGCCTCGAAGCGGTAGCCGAGGAAGTCGAAGCCCTGGCCGGGTTGCCGGCAGTCTCCGACGTGCGTCTTGTCGGGATGGAGCGTCAGGCCGTTGTCGGCCACCCAGGCTTGCACCCGGGCCAGGGCCGCGCGGGCCTGCGCCTCGTCCCGGCACAGGACGACGAAGTCGTCCGCGTAGCGGATCATGCGGTAGCCTTCGGCTTCCATCAGCTCGTCCAGCGGGTGCAGGTACAAGTTGCTCAGGATCGGTGAGATCACCGCCCCTTGCGGAGCTCCCGCGACCGGTGTCCATCGTGCCGTTTCCGTCATGATGTCCTGCTGGAGGAAGCTGTCGATCAACTCCAGGACGCGCCCGTCGCTGATCAGGTCGCCGAGCCGGGCCATGAGGTCCCGGCGCGGGATCGTGTCGAAGTACCGTTCCAGGTCGGCGTCCACCACCCAGGCGTATCCGTCCTTGAGCGCCCGGTCGACCGCGCGCAAGGCATCCTTGCAGCCGCGGCCGGGGCGGAAGCCGTAGCTGCCGTCCCGGAACCGGGCTTCGAGGATGGGCTCGATCGTCAGCTTGAGAGCCGTCTGGACGATCCGGTCCTTGACCGTGGGGATGCCCAGGGGGCGGGTTTTGCCGTCCCCCTTCGGGATCTCCACGCGCCGGACCGGGCTTGGCCGGTAGCTGCCGCTGTTCAGGTCCTCGTGCAATTCCCGCAGGTACCGATCCGCCTGGAGCGTGAACCGGGCGATGCTCTGCCCGTCCACGCCCGCCGCCCCCTTGTTACGCGCGACACGCCGCCACGCGCACTCCAGGGTCGCCGGCCGGATCGCTTTGTCGATCAGGCTGTACCATTTGCCTCCTTTGACGCCGTTGCCCAGCGCCGACACCATGGGGCCGGTCCAGATCGACGCTTCCACCCAGCTCCAATCCCGAGCCTGGGCTTCCGTCCCTTGTTTAGCCGTTACCGGCACTCCCGGAACTGTTCCTTGCGTCATCCCCGTCCTTCCCCGTTCCACTTCCTGCCTCCCTTCCCTCGGGCCGGTTTTGCTATCCGTCCCTCTCCGGCGCCGGCGACCGCCCTCCGGCGGTCCCGCGCCATCGCGGTAATATGAAGGCTCTGACTCCTGCCGCCGTCACCCGCGCCGGCAGGTCTCTCCGCTTACTCCGCCTTGCCGTCCCGACATTCCGCCCCCACCCACGTGGTGGTCCCGCCGGTCGCTTTCCCAGTCACCTCAGCGCCGACGGTCGGTTCCAGGCTTCGCCATGAATGAGCAGGCTCGCCGAGCCACCCCGCCGAAACGGGTTCGTCATCCTACGGACCGCCGGTTCGCCTCAGGTTGCTCCCCACCCCGCTTCGCGGCGACGCAGTTACCTTCGGCTTCGAAGTCGTGACCTCCTTCGGTGCGGACTTGCACCACACTGACAAAACGTCCTCACGGACGCACTCATCCGCGGGCGTGACCCGCGGATCTCAAGGCACGGAGGCGCCGATGCTTCTCGTAAAAGATGGCCGGATCAAGTCCGGCCATGACGAAAATGGAGTAACTTTACCTGAGACTAACCTTTTCGCAGCGCAAGCAATCGTCGTGCCGGACAGCCGTGGATCAAGTCCGGCCATGACGAAAATGGAATAATTCTACCTGAGACTAACCCTTTCGCAGTGCAGGCAATCACCGTGCCGGACAGCCGTGGATCAAGTCCGGCCATGACGAAAAAGCGTTGTTTCCGACTGCTGCCGGCACCCTTTGAGGAAACGGCCCGAGCCGGATCTGTGCCCATCGCCGTCATCTGTGGCAAAAACAGCCCGCACCACGGTTCAGGCCGGCTCCAACTCCTCGCGGGTGACCGGGGCGGCTTCCTCCCCGGTACAGATGCAGTCCTTGCCGGCCTGCTTGGCCACATACATGCGGTGGTCGGCGATCTCCACCAGCCGGGTCGAGCTTTCCGGCGCCTCCGCGATGGCCTCGGCGATGCCGATGCTGGCGGTCTGCGGCTTGCCGTCGGGCCGTACCCCCAGCCCGTCGGCGCGCAGGCGCCGGATCGCCGTCAGCGCGCCCGGCGTGTCGGTGTCGGGCATGACGATCAGGAATTCCTCCCCGCCCCAGCGGATGACCAGGTCGCCCTGGCGCAGCCCCTTCAGCAGGGACTGGGCCGCATCGCGCAGCACGCGGTCGCCCTCCTCGTGGCCGAAGCGGTCGTTCACCTTCTTGAAATCGTCCAGGTCGACGAAGACCAGGGACAGCGGGCGCTTGTTCCGCCGGGCGTTGCCGAACTGAAGGTTCAGCATCTCCTCCCCGATCCGCCGGGCATAGGCGCCGGTCAGCTTGTCGTGGGAGGACTGGTTGACCAGCGCCATCAGGAAATGGAGCTGGCTCATCGCCGCCAGCGTCGCGACGGAGGACAGCAGCAGCAGGAGCCACATGGCCCCGAGATAGGAGTTGAACGGGAAGATCGCCGACCCGTAGACGCCGGCGGTCAAATGGGCCAGCAGCAGCGGCGTCGCGAACACGATCCCTTCCAGCGCCGTGATGGGAAAGACGCTGAGGCCGGCGCACATCACGAAGGGCAGGAAGGCGTAGCCGGCGGCTATCGCGGCCGCGGGACTGTCGGGATCGAACTGGTTGACCATCGGATGCGACGCGATGAAGAAGAGCGTCGGCACCGACAGGAGCCATGCCAGCGCGGCCCAGGCCTGCTTCATCCCCTCGCCGCCGCGGTAGTAAAGCGCCAGCGCACCGAAGGCAATGCTCGCCGCGATCCTCAGCGCCGCCAGATATCCCCATTCGGGCCAGGCGAACAGGTACATGTCGATGGCGATCCAGAGCGGCGTCAGGATCGAGAAGACGCCGGCGACGATCCGGGCCCGGGAAACGATCAGGGCGGCCCGCCGCCGCTGTATCACCGGCGAGTGACCCCTGGGCTGGATCAGGTCATGGACCTGCGCCAGCGAGAGATCGCCGTCGATGTTCGCCAACGTTTTGTCAGCTACACGAATCAATATGTTTGAAAGCGTTTGTTTCACGCCTTTTCCCGCAAGGCTTTAATCTATTTTGCGGGAATATACTAAAATGAGTCCTACATTGGTAGGGTTTTTCAATCCAGGAGAGGCTCGACGTCCACCTGGACGCTCAAGGTATGGCCCCAGCCGCCCAGGATTACGCCCCTGACGGGACTGACGTCGTCATAGTCCCGGCCCCAGGCGAGGGTGATGTAGTCGGCGTCCACCGGCTTGTCGTTGGTCGGGTCGAGGTCAACCCAGCCGGTTTCCGTCCCGCACCAGACGGAGAACCAGGCGTGCGACATGTCGGCACCGACCATCCGGGGACGGCCCGGCGGCGGGTGGGTTCGCAGATAGCCGCTGACATACCGGGCCGGAAGACCGAGCGACCTCAGGCAGCCGACTCCGAGATGGGCGAAGTCCTGGCAGACGCCGCGGCGATGGGCGAGCACGTCCGCCAGCGGCGTCGCGACCGTCGTCGCGGTCGAATCGAAGGTGAAATCGTCATGGATGCGGTGCATCAGGTCGAGCACCGCTTCCACCGTGGGTCGGCCCGGCGGGAAGGACGGCTCCGCATAGGCCGCCAGATCGGGCGACGCCTTCACCATCACGCTGTCGAACAGGAACTCGTTGGCCCCGATCGCATCGGCCGACCGGGGGGTCCGGGCCGTGTCCCGGACGTCCTCCCAGGGCGGGGCGGAGCCGGCTTCCAGCGGTTCGGGCGGCGTGACCTCCAGCTCGACGACCGACTCGATCGTCAGCGACCGGTGGGGCTCCTGGACCGCGAAATACTCCGCCGGGTTGCCGAAATAATCCAGCCAAGCCTCCCGCACCGCGGGTTCGGGCGTGATCGTCAGGGCGACCGACGAGCAGGCCTGGCGCGGGTTGTCCCGTGGACCGAGATGGACGACGTGCTGGGAGACCGAGACCCCGTCGCCGTACTCGTAACTGGTCGTGTGCCGGGTGCGGTAGCGCACCGGCCGGGCGGCGGCGTCCTCGCGCGCGTCGGTGTCTTCCGGCGCGGCGGCGCTATCAGGCGGGGCGGGAGAAGGCATGGCTGAAATAGGCGTGGGCCAGCAGGTTGGAGATTTCCGGCAGCCTGTCGGCCAGGCTGTTCAGGGCGTTGCGCAGCGCGAAGCGGTCGCGGATGATTTCCGGCTCGCGCAGGATCTCGCGGGTGTCCTCGATCAGGCGGATCGCGGCCGTGATCGGGCTCTGGTTGACCCGCAGATTGGCCACCGGCGGGCGCGGCAGGGCCGCCAGGTGCCGCGCCAGGTGCGAGAGCTGGTAGGCCAGCGCCCGCGGGTTCGTCTCGTCGCACAGCAGCAGGTACAGGACCGGCGTCCGCTGGGCGGTCGTGTAATAGCGTTCCCGGTAGGTCATGAAGCTCTCGCCGAGCTCCAGCAGGACCTCCAGCACCGCCGGGTCGTCGCCGGCGGCGTCGCAGATCCGGGTGCCGCGCATCAGCGCCAGGCTGTTGATCCCGCGCTCCAGCCGCCTCCCGATGTCCAGGAACCGCCAGCCCGGGCCGCGCGTCATGCTTTCCTGCTCCAGTCCGGCGAGCGCCGCGAGCGTGGTGATCAGGTCGTCCAGACGCAGCAGCATCGCCGTGTCGATCCGCGACCGGGCCGACGCCGGCTCGCTCTGGCGGTCCAGTTGGGAAATCACGCGCCACATGTCGAGCGACAGCCGGTCGCGCACGCCGGCGGCGGTACGGTGGAGCCGCTGGATGTTGGCGCGCAGGCTGTTGGGATGCCCGCCATCGAACACAGCCCCCTGGAGCGCCTGGCGCAGGCCGCGCCCGGTGCCGCTTTCCGCCATGTCGGCCAAATCGCGGGGCACCATGCCGGTCCAGTCCATCAGCCGCATCAACGGCACCAGCTCGTCGCCGACGCCGGGACGGGTGCCGTCGGACAGGCGCGTGTAGACCCCGCGCAGGATGCGCAGCGTGCTTTCCGACCGCTCGGCGTAGCGGCCCAGCCAGAACAGCCCGTCGGCGACGCGCGACGGCAGGTCGCCGCTCTGGGGCTTGACGTCCACGTCGCGCGCGGCGACGGTCCGGGGTTCGGTGCCGCGAACCTCCGCCGGGACGCCCTGGGGCCGGGGCGGGGCAGGGCGCCCTTCCGCCGGGCCGCGGGACATCACCCAGGTATCCTTGCTGCCGCCGCCGCGCTGCATCGACACGATCAGCCGGCCGGCGGTCGCCGACATGCGGGTCAGCCCGCCGGGCATCACCGTGTAGCCGCCCTCGGGCTTGGCCGCGAGATAAACCCGCATCACCAGCGGGCGGGGCTGCAGGGCGCCGTCGATCCAGGTCGGCACCGTGGAAAGCCCGAGCTGCTCCTGGCCGATGAAGTCGGCCGGCCGGGCGCGCAGCCGGGCGATCAGGTCCTGGCGTTCCTGCCGGAAGAGGGACGAGCCGAACACAGGCTCGGAGCCGAGATGCGCGAAGGCCGGCTTGATCACCAGGCGATCGAGATGCTCGACCACGTAGGTCCGCTCCTCCTCCTGGCCGCACCACCACATGGCGACGCCGGGGATCTTCAGCTCCTCGCCCAGCAGGTGGCGGCACAGCATCGGCAGGAACGGCTTGAACGACAGCGACTCGATCAGCCCGGTGCCCAGGGCGTTGGCGACCGTCACGGTCCCGGCGCGGACCGCCTGGACCAGGCCGGCGACGCCCAGCGAACTGTCCGCGCGCAGTTCCAGCGGATCGCAATAGTCGTCGTCCAGCCGGCGCAGGATCACGTCCACCGGCTCCAGGCCGCTCAGGGTCTTCAGGAACACCTGGCGGTCGCGCACCGTCAGGTCGCCGCCCTCGACCAGCGTGATGCCCAGGTGGCGGGCGAGGTAGGCGTGCTCGAAATAGGTCTCGTTGTAGGGGCCGGGCGTCAGCAGGACGATGCGCGGGTCGCGGGTCGGTCGGGGGGCCAGCCGGACCAGCATCTCGCGGAGCGCCGTGAAGAAGGGACCCAGCGTGCGGACGTTGCAATCCTTGAAGGCGTCGGTCAGGACCCGGCTGACCACCGCCCGGTTCTCCAGCGCGTAGCCGGCGCCGCTCGGGGTCTGGGTCCGGTCGCCCAGCACCCACCAGCGGCCGTCGGGCGCCCTTGCCAGGTCGGCGGCGTAGAGGTGCAGGAACACCCCGCCGGTCGGTACGGCGCCGTGGCAGGCCCGCTGGAACCCGCGGTCGGAATAGAGCAGCGCCGCGGGCAGGCGGCCCGATCGGATCAGGTCCTGCGGGCCGTACAGGTCGGCCAGCATGGCGTTGAGCAGGGTCGCGCGCTGGATCAGCCCGGCTTCGATCGCGTCCCATTCCTCCGCCGGGATCAGCAGCGGGATCATGTCGAGCGGCCAGGGCCGCTCCATGCCCTGGGGATCGCCATAGATATTATAGGTGACGCCGTTCTGGTGGAGCAGGCGGCGCGCCGCCTCCCACCGCTCGGCCATCAGCGACGGGTCGAGCGCGCCCAGCGCCCCCATGAAGCGCTGCCAGTGCGGGCGCAGCCGTCCGCCCCCGGTGACCATCTCGTCATAGACCGGGCCGGTGCCGTATTGGAGCGCGTGCGCGTCGCCGAACAGGGAACCCTGCTCGGCGACGGCGCGGCGGCCTTCTTGTTCCAGTGCTTCGGTGTCAGCCAAGGCGCAGGTCGAGGGTCAAAGGAAACTCCAGGTTTCGCCTTTCCGGCGGCGTCTCCATAGGACCCGGAGTGTGACCGAACGGGAAGAAGCGGGCAAGCCGCCGTCCTTCGGCCTCGTGGGCGTTAACCGGGAAAGTCTCGTGATTCCGCCCTCCCGGATGGGCCACGTGGTACGAGCAGCCGCCCACCGATCGGCCCGACCAGGTGTCCAGGATGTCGAACACCAGCGGGCTGTGGACCGGGATGGTCGGGTGCAGGCAGGACGGCGGCTGCCAGGCCCGGTACCGCACGCCGGCGACGAATTCCCCCTCGACTCCCGTGGGATGGAGCGGAACCCGGCGGCCGTTGCAGACCACGGCGTGGCGCGACCCGACCATGCCGCTGACCTTGACCTGCACGCGCTCGACCGAGCTGTCCACATATCTTACGGTGCCGCCGCCGCCGGGCTCCTCACCCAGGACGTGCCACGGCTCCAGCGCCTGCCGGATCTCCATCAGCAGGCCGCGATGCGCCACTTCGCCGCACAGCGCGAACCGGAAGTTAACGTGCGGCGCGAACCATTCGTCCTGGAACGCGTAGCCGTGGTCGCGCATGTCGGCCAGCACGTCCGAAAGGTCCTGCTGGATGAAGTGGGGCAGCATGAACTTGTCGGCCAGTTCGGTGCCCCAGCGCACCAGCCGGTTCTTGTACGGCGTCTTCCAGAAGCGGGCGATCATGGCGCGCATCAGGAGCTGCTGGGTCAGGCTCATCTGCGCATGCGGCGGCATCTCGAAGGCGCGGAATTCCACCAGCCCCAGCCGGCCGCTGCTGCTGTCCGGCGAGTAGAGCTTGTCGATGCAGAACTCCGCCCGGTGCGTGTTGCCCTGCATGTCGGTCAGCAGGTGGCGCAGCACCCGGTCGATCAGCCAGGGCGGGCACCAGCCGCCGGCCGCCGCCTGGTCGATCTGGTTGAACGCGATCTCCAGCTCGTACAGCGAGTCGTTCCGCGCCTCGTCGATCCGCGGCGCCTGGCTGGTCGGGCCGATGAACAGGCCGGAGAAGACGTAGGACAGGGACGGGTGGTTCTGCCAGTAGGTGATCAGGCTGCGCAGCAGGTCGGGCCGGCGCAGGAAAGGGCTGTCCGCCGGCGTGGCCCCGCCGACCACCACGTGGTTGCCGCCGCCGGTGCCGACATGCCGGCCGTCCAGCATGAACTTCTCGGTCCCCAGCCGGGCCTGCCGCGCCTCCTCGTAGAGGGCGAAGTTGTTGCGGACCAACTCGTCCCAGGAATGGGACGGGTGGATGTTGACCTCGATCACGCCCGGGTCCGGGGTTACCGCCATGCTGTTGAGCCGGGGGTCGCGGGGCGGCTGGTAGCCTTCCAGGATCACCGGCATGTTCAGCTCGACCGCCGTGGCCTCGATCTCGGCGACCAGGGCCAGGTAGTCCTCCAGCATGCCCATGGGCGGCATGAACAGGTAGAGCTTGCCGTCGCGCGCCTCGCAGCAGAGCGCGGTCCGGACCACCCACCAGGCCGACTTGCCGGCCTCGGGAATCTCGGTCCGGACCTCGGCCATGGCCTGGTAGGCCTGGCGGCGCAGGGCCTCCGGCTTTGGCGGCTCCGCCGTGCGCTGGCGCAGCGGAACCGCGTGGGGGGCGAGCGGCGCGCGGGCGTCGAACGGGTCCTGCTCCCACGAGAAGGGATAGTCGCGCATGTCCACCCAGGGCAGGGAGCCCAGGGGCAGGCGGTAGCCGATGGCGCTGTCGCCCGGCGCCAGCAGCAGGCGTTCCTGGCGAAGCGGCCAGGTGCTGGACAGCCAGACCGGGCCCTTCTGGTCCATGCGGCGGTTGATCGGCAGGGCGAACCCGACCGGCTCGTTCAGCCCGCGCTGGAACACCTTGGCCAGCCTCGCGCGCTCCTCCTTGTCCTCCAGCTTGCTGTCGAGCGGATCGACGTTGACCGGGAGCTGCTGTTCCTTCCGCAGGTAGTGCCAGGGGTCCTCGTAGGCGGCGAGCACCAGGCTCGGCTCGATCCCCAGCCTCTTGGCGAGCGTCACCAGGAACAGGCCGGCCTCCTCCGTGCCGAAACCGTAGTCCACGGTCTCCTTCGCCAGCAGGTCGGTGTTGGCCCACAGCGCGTCGCCGTCGCGCCGCCAATAGATGCTGAGCGCCCAGCGCGGCAGGCTTTCGCCCGGATACCACTTGCCCTGGCCGTAGTGGACCAGGCCGCCGGGCGCGAAGCGGCGCATCAGGCGGTCCAGCAGGTTGGCGGCGTATTGCCGCTTGGTCGGTCCGACCGCCGAGGTGTTCCACTCCGCCCCCTCCATGTCGTCGATCGACACGAAGGTCGGCTCGCCGCCCATGGTCAGCCGGACGTCGCCGTCGTCCAGCTCCTGGTCGATCCGGTGGCCCAGCGCCTCGATGGCGCCCCACTGGGTCTCGGTATAGGGCTTGGTGACCCGCGGCGCCTCGTAGATGCGGGTGATGGACATCTCGTGGCCGAACTCGACCTCGCACTCGTCCACCGCGCCGGTGATGGGGGCGGCGCTGGACGCGTCGGGGGTGCAGGCCAGCGGGATATGGCCTTCGCCGGCCAGCAGGCCGGAGGTCGGGTCGAGCCCGATCCAGCCGGCTCCGGGCAGGTAGACCTCGGTCCAGGCATGGAGGTCGGTGAAATCCACCTCGGTGCCGCTCGGCCCGTCCAGCGCCTTCTGGTCGGCGGTCAGCTGGATCAGGTAGCCGGACACGAAGCGGGCGGCAAGCCCCAGGTTGCGCAGGATCTGGACCATCAGCCAGGCGCTGTCGCGGCACGACCCGGTGCCCAGCGTCAGCGTCTCCTCCGGCGTCTGGATGCCGGGTTCCAGCCGGATGACGTAGCCGATCTCCTGCTGGAGCCGCTGGTTCAGCGCCACCACGAAGTTGACCGACTGCATCGGCTCGCGCGGGACCGAGGCCAGCCACGCCGCGAGCTTCGGGCCGACCTTCTCCGTCTCCATGTAGGGGCGCAGCTCGCGCTGCAGCCACGGCTCGTACTCCAGCGGCCACTGCTCGGCGCCGGGCTCCAGGAAGAAGTCGAACGGGTTGATCACCGAGATCTCGGCGACCAGGTCGACCTCGATCGACAGGATGTCGGTCTTTTCCGGAAAGACGAAGCGGGCCAGATAGTTGGACTGCGGATCCTGCTGCCAATTGAGGAAGTGCTGCTTGGGCTCGACCTTCAAGGAATAGCTGAGGATCGGCGTGCGGCAGTGGGGGGCGGGCCGGAGCCTGACGATCTGCGGCCCAAGCGACACCATCCTGTCATAGCGGTAGAAGGTCTTGTGATTGAGTGCGACGTGGATCGCCATGAACTCGCCTCGAATTCTTGGTGCAGGGCGCACCGACTGCGACGCAGGGGGGGAACCGTCCGCCGGTCCGGCGTTCCGGGATCGGGATTTCAGCCCGGCATCATATCCCGCATCGCGGCATGGCGGTACCCGCCAGAATCACTGGGATGAGGAAAAGCGCCCCGCTTGCCGAGCGTCGCGGATCGGTCCATTTATAGCGACAGAATGTCGCAGCAATGAGGGGAGGGGAGACGCTCGACGGTCCGGAAAAGATCAAGGCTCTTCCTGGATTCCAGGGTGGTGGCGGTCCGGTCGTGATGGGATACGCGGAGATTGGTTGAGGAGAGACCTTTCCATCGATCCCGGTGCTTGTCATGTCCTTGTCATCCCTGGTGACCCTCTCGTCGCTGATCGACGACGCGAAATGCTACGAGCTGGTGCGCCAGCATCGGTGGCCCGAGGGTGTCCGCTGCCCGCACTGTGACAGCGCCTCGGTGACTCGCCACGGCCATGACGACACGCAGCGGCATCGGCAGCGCTACCGGTGCAAGCAGTGCCAGAGCCGCTTCGATGATCTAACCGGCACCGTTCTGGCCGGACGTCACCAGCCGCTTCGGGTCTGGCTGCTGTGCCTTTACTTCCTGGGGCTCAACCTGTCGAACCGGCAGATCGCCCACGAACTGGATCTGAACGAGGACGATGTCCAGGTCATGGCCGAACAGGTGCGCTCCGGCCTCGTGGCCAAGATGCCGGCCGTGAGGCTGGAGGGCACGGTCGAGGCCGATGAGGTTTATGTCGTCGCCGGGCACAAGGGCAATCCGGCCGCCGTCGCCAAAAAAACCGGTCTGGGCGGCGCCGTCGCCTGAAAGGCGCACCCGGTCGAGGCACGCTGGAGAAGGAGAAGCCACCGATCCTGGGCCTGATCCAGCGGGGCGGTGAGGTGGTCCTTCACATGCTGGCCAACGTTCAGCAGACAACCATCCGCCCGATCATCGAAGGTGTGGTCGCCCCGGGTTCATGCATCCACACGGACGAATATTCGATCTATGCCCGCCTGACGGCCTGGGGCTACGAGCACAGGACGGTCTGCCATGGCCGCGGCGAATACGCCCGCGACGAGGATGGTGACGGCTTCTGTGAAGTTCACGTCAATACCCTGGAAGGGTTCTGGTCGTTGCTACGCTCCTGGCTACGCCCGCACCGCGGCATCTCGCAGAAGAAGCTACCTGCCTACCTGGGCTTCTTTCAATTCGTCCACAATACCCGCCAGCGCGGCAAAGCCCTGCTCGGCGCCCTCGTTGCCGCCCTGGTCGCATGATCAAACCGCCACCACCCCGCAATCCAGGAAGAGCCAAGATCAAAAAGCAAACGAAGGCATCTTTGGGAGGAAGCCTCTGATGGGAATCGTCATCCAGCTTGGCCAGGACAACGGGATACCCGAACTGGCCGAACGCGTCGCCGGCGCCTGCCGGAACCGCCTGCTCGAACGGAAAACCGCCGCCGTCTCCTTCAACCACATCAGCGAACAGCTCGGCGTCGACCCGCGCCTGGTACCCAGGGCCGTCGCCTGGCTCCAGCGGAACGGCCGGGCTGAAGTTCGCGACTTCAGCATGCGCACCCGCCCGCACGTGACGGTGCCGGGGGTCTGCCGGATCGACGACGTCGATTGCTGCCCTCCGGCGGAGAGGACGTGAGGGCACCATTCCAGGAGATCGTGGACTCCAATTCGTCATGGGCGGGCTCGACCCGCGCATCCACGCGCGAACTGCCGGGATGAAGCGCGCGCGTGGATGGCCGGATCAAGTCCGGCCATGATGAATAAGGAAGTATAGGCAATCACATATTCAGCCGATCATACAAGTCATCCCATTCCGGATTGTCTTTCAGAATCAAAAGAACCTTCCAAGCTCTTGACCAATGCTTGATGTTCTTCTCCCGCTGCACGGCACGCAGGATTTCATCATGCCGTTCCACCCAGACCAGGCGGTTCAAACCGTACCGCATCGTGAAGCCATCATAGGCTCCTTCCCGATGCTCGTGCACGCGCCGCGCCAGATTGGTCGTAACACCGACATAGAGCGTCCCGTTGGGGCGGTTGGTCATAATGTAGACCCATGCACCCGCCTCCATCGGCATGTTTCAAGCTCCTGACCTTGTTCGCCCATGTGCGTATGCACCTTGGAGGGCCGACGACAAACCCCGCTCCCGCCCTCGGGACAATCTGCCGCAGTGCGTCTAAGGTATCATATACAGGTCCCCCGGTCCTCAGGCATTCATGGTGTCACGTCCAGGATAACCAGCCGTGGTCATAAGGGGGAAACGATGATTCACCAAGCTCTCGACAAGTTCAGCCAGAAGATCGCCATTCGACCAAAGTATGATAACTTCATCGGCGGCCAGTGGGTCGCTCCGGTGAAGGGCCAGTACTTCAGCAACATCACCCCGATCACCGGCAAGCCGGTCGGCGAGATCGCCCGCTCCACCGCCGAGGACATCGAGCTGGCGCTGGATGCCGCCCACAAGGCCAAGGACAAGTGGGGCCTGACTTCCCCGGCCGAGCGCGCGAAGATCCTCAACCGCATCGCCGACCGCATGGAAGAGAACCTGGACCTGCTGGCCCTGGTCGAGACCATCGACAACGGCAAGCCGATCCGCGAGACGACCCATGCCGACCTGCCGCTGGCGGTCGACCATTTCCGCTATTTCGCCGCCTGCATCCGCGCCCAGGAAGGCTCGGCCTGCGAGTTGGACAGCACCACGGTCGCCTATCACTTCCACGAGCCGCTGGGCGTCGTCGGCCAGATCATCCCCTGGAACTTCCCGCTGCTGATGGCCGTGTGGAAGCTGGCTCCCGCGCTCGCCGCCGGCAACTGCATCGTGCTGAAGCCGGCCGAGCAGACCCCGATGGCCATCATGGTCCTGATGGAGCTGATCGCCGACCTGCTGCCCGAGGGCGTGCTGAACGTGGTCAACGGCTTCGGCGTCGAGGCCGGCAAGCCGCTGGCCCAGAACAAGCGGATCTCGAAGATCGCCTTCACCGGCGAGACGACGACCGGCCGCCTGATCATGCAGTACGCGTCCGAGAACATCATCCCGGTCACGCTGGAGCTGGGCGGCAAGTCGCCGAACATCTTCTTCTCCGACGTCATGGCCGAGGACGACGACTTCTTCGACAAGGCGCTCGAAGGCTTCGCGATGTTCTCCTTGAACCAGGGCGAGGTCTGCACCTGCCCGAGCCGCGTCCTGGTCCAGGAGAGCATCTACGACCGCTTCATGGAGAAGGCCATCGCCCGCGTCGGCCAAGTCAAGCAGGGCAACCCGCTCGACAGCTCGACCATGATCGGCGCCCAGGCGTCCAACGACCAGCTCCACAAGATCCTGTCCTACATCGAGATCGGCAAGGCCGAGGGCGCCAAGGTCCTGACCGGCGGCAGCCGCGCCGTCCTCGAGGGCGAGCTGGCCGAGGGCTACTACGTCCAGCCGACCGTGCTGGAAGGCAACAACAAGATGCGCGTCTTCCAGGAGGAGATCTTCGGGCCGGTCGTGTCCGTGACCTCCTTCAAGACCGAGGAAGAAGCCCTCGCCATCGCCAACGACAGCCTGTACGGGCTGGGCGCCGGCGTGTGGAGCCGCGACGGCAACCGCGCCTACCGCATGGGCCGCGGCATCCAGGCCGGCCGCGTCTGGACCAACTGCTACCACATGTACCCCGCCCACGCGGCGTTCGGCGGCTACAAGCAGTCGGGCATCGGTCGCGAGACCCACAAGATGATGCTCGACCACTACCAGCAGACCAAGAACCTGCTGGTCAGCTACAGCCCCAAGGCGCTGGGCTTCTTCTGATCGCGTGACATCTCCGGGAATTGTCCTCGCTGAACTGGATCCCCTCTCCTCCACACGGAGGAGAGGGGCTTTTCGTCGTGGCATATCGGGAAGACAGGGGAGAGGAACGACATGGTAGAACGCGTCACCGTCACGCCGGCCGCCGCCGCCGTGATCGAGAAGCTTAAGGCGATCCACGGCGACCTGGCATTCCACCAGTCCGGCGGCTGCTGCGACGGCAGCGCGCCCATGTGCTTCGCGGCCGGCGAGTTTCGCACCGGCGCGCAGGACGTGCGCCTGGGCGAGATCGTGGGCTGCCAGTTCTTCATCGGCGCCGCGCAGTTCGAATACTGGTCGCACACCCAGCTGATCATCGACGTGGTGCCGGGCAGGGGCGCCGGCTTCTCCCTGGAGGCTCCGGAGGGCGTGCGCTTCCTGACCCGCAGCCGGGTCTTCACCGACGAGGAGACCGCGGAGCTGGAGGCGGCCGGGCCGCCGCCGCGCGGAAACGCCTGACGCTTGATCCGTCCCGTCCCCGGGGGTAAGGCGATTGCCTCGGCGTCCCGCCGGTGCATCTATCTTTCTCGTGCCGCCCGCCAAGGGCCGGCAGGAGCTTCAGGAAAGGCCCTCGGGAAGGACATGGACAGCATTACGCAGAGCCTGCTCGGCGCCGTGGTCGCGCAGGCCGGATTTCGACGGACCCTCGGCCGGCAGGCCATGGTGGCGGGGGCCTTGCTGGGCGCCGTTCCCGACCTGGACGTGGTCGCCGGCTATTTCGGCCCCTACGCGAACTGGGTCCACCACCGGGGCATCACCCACTCCATCTTCTTCGGTCCGGTGGTCGGGCCGTTCTTCGGGTGGGCGATCTGGCGCTTCCACCGGTGGCGCGCGTCGCGGCGCGGCGAGCCCGACCGTCCCGACGCGCCGGAGATGCTGAGGGCCTGGATCTGGCTCGCGGTCCTGGTCCTGTTCACCCACCCGATCATCGACCTTTTCACCAGCTACGGCACCCAGCTTCTGGCGCCCATCTCCCGCCACCGCTTCGCGATCGACGCGCTGCCGATCATCGACCCGGTCTACAGCCTGGCCCTGATCGCCGCTCTCGTCGTCGGCACCGTGGCGAAGCGCCGGCCGGGCGCCGCGGTCGGATCGGCGGCCGCCGCCCTGCTGTTCATCTACGGCTATTCGCTGATGGGTTGGGCGATCAACGACTCCGTCCGGTCCACCGCCCGGGAAGAGCTGCGCCAGGCGGGCCAGCCGGTCGGCGAGGTGCTGGCCTACCCGCAGATGTTCCAGCCCTGGTTCCGCCGGGTCGTCGCCGAGACCCCGGAGTCGATCATGGTGGGATACCGTTCGGTCTTCGGCGACCGGCCGATCGAGTGGCAGACCTATCCGCTCCGGGCCGATCCGCTGATCGATCGGGTCGCGGCCACGCCGGAGGCGGCGATCTTCACCTGGTTCGCCATGGACAAGGTTTTCTGGCAGGTCTCGGAAACCCCCGACGGCGCGGTGGTCGAGGCGCTCGATTACCGCTACGGCATGTGGGGCGGCGACGCCGTCGGATTCTGGGGCATCCGCGCGCGGGTGGACCGCGACGGGCATCTGCTCGGACCGCCCGTCAGGTTCCAGCGGGAGCGGAGCGCGTCCGGGAGCCTGCTGCGGGATTACTGGCGGGTGATCTGGGGATAGGCGTTTCGTTCAGAACAGCTCGACGCCCTGGTCGTCCGCCGGAATCCCGGAATCCAGGGCGCCGAACCCGTCCAGGCCGCTACCTCCCAGAAGCAGCCGGCGCAGATCCTGCTCCCGCGCCGATCCCGGAACCGCGGACGGCAGCAGGGTCGCCAGCCAGCCGCCCCGGTCGGGGATCTCCAGCAGGGCCGGGTGCGCTGCTCGGGTCAGCGAATCGAGCTCCGCCAGGCCGGCCTTGATGGCCACCATCCCGTCGATCACGTGGTCCAGCCGCTGCTTCGCCAGGTCCTGGAACTGGAGCTTCACCACGATCTGGCCGATGTTCCGGCTCATGTCGGCGGAGGCCGTGACGGCATCGCCCAGGACCGAGGTGAAATGGTCCGCCTGGACGATCAGGCCGGACATGGCGAGGTCGATGCGCTCCTTGGCGAGCAGCTGGGGCGACAGGTCGGTCTCGGCGATGGTCCGCAGGATGTCGTAGCCGCGCGCGACCCCGCGCGAGACGGCGCCGACGGTCTGGCGCATCCGCTCGGCCAGGGCGGCGGTCCCGGCGGACAGCTCGCGCACTTCTCCCGCCACCACGTGGAAGGTCTTGCCGGCGGCTCCGGCGCGCGCCGCCTCGATGCTGGCGTTCAGCGCCAGGAAGCTGGTCTGCTGGTTGATCTCCTCGATCTCGCCGATGAACCTGCCGACCACATCCACATCCTGGACCACGTCGTCCAGCAGATACACCATGCGCATCGCCTGCATGGACAGCGAGACGATGTTGTTCACCATCTCGACCAGGATCTGCTGCATCAGCATCATGACCTGCTCGATCGGGACGCGCTCGCCCTCCAGCTCGACGATGTTGGCGTTCGCGATGATCTCCTGCACCCGCTTGCCCTGCTCGTCCGCCGAGGCGGCGAGGTCGCGGAAACCGCTGCTGATGTCCAGCGTGCTCTGTTCGACGATCCGGCTGGTCTCCTGCACCTCCAGCCCCAGCGCATCAAGGCATCGGGACTGGAAGGCGCAGAAGGCCCTCCAGTCGGCGAGCAGGCCGGTCGCGGGCGCAAGGGCCGGAGAGGACGCGTTTTCCATGCTGGCCAGCCACCCCTCCGCGATGAATTCCAAGGCATTCGGCCCAAATCCCGCGCAGCCTAGCGGTTGGTGGTGAACGAAGGGTAACCGTACATCCCGTCAAGCGAATTGCCCGGCGCAGTAGCCGGACGACCACGCCCACTGGAAATTGTAGCCGCCGAGCCAGCCGGTCACGTCCACCACCTCGCCTATGAAGAAGAGGCCCGGCACCCTCCGCGCTTCCAGGGTCTTGGACGAAAGCTCCGAGGTATCGACCCCGCCCAGCGTCACCTCGGCGGTCCGGTAGCCCTCGGTTCCGGCCGGCGTGATCCGCCAGTGCCTCAGGTCCTCGGCGAGGCCGGACCACTCGCGCTCCCGCACCTGTCCCGCCGGCCGGCCGTCCAGCCCGGCGGGCGTCACCCGGTGGGCGAGGCGGCGGGGCAGCACCTCCGACAGCACCGTCTTCACCTCCGCCTTGGGCCGCTCGGCGGCGAGCCGCTTCAGGTGCTCCGCCGCGTCCAGGCCCGGCAGCATGTCGATCTCGACCGTGTCGCCGTCGCGCCAGTAGGACGAGATCTGGAGGATGGCCGGCCCGCTGATGCCGCGATGGGTGAACAGGATCGCCTCGTCGAAGGCGGTGCCCCCGCAGCGCACCGACGCCTCGCACGACACGCCGGCAAGGTCCTTGAAGTTGCGCGGGTCGGCCTCGGCGAAGGTGAAGGGGACCAGGCCGGCGCGGGTCGGCAGAACCTTCAGCCCGAACTGCTCGGCGATCCGGTAGCCGAACCCGGTGGCCCCCATCTTGGGGATCGACAGCCCGCCGGTCGCGATCACCAGGCTCTCCGATTCGAACGGCCCGCGCGAGGTCTCGACCCGGAACAGGCCGTCCCGGGCGATCCGCGTGACCGGTGTCTCCAGCGCCAGCCGGACGCCCGCCTCGTCGCATTCGCGCAGCAGCATGCCGACGATGTCCCGCGCGCTGTCGTCGCAGAACAGCTGGCCCAGCTTCTTCTCGTGGTAGGCGATGCCGTGCCGCCGGACCAGGGCGATGAAATCGTGCTGGGTATAGCGCTTCAGCGCCGAGATCGCGAAATGCCGGTTGGCCGAGACGAACCGGTCCGGCGCCGTGTGCAGGTTGGTGAAGTTGCACCGCCCGCCGCCGGAGATCAGGATCTTCTTGCCGGCCTTCTCGGCGTGGTCGATCAGCAGCACGCTCCGGCCCCGGCGCCCGGCGGACATGGCGCACATCAGCCCTGCGGCGCCGGCGCCGATCACGATGGCGTCGAAACGGGTGGCTTGGCTCATGCTCGGCTCATGGGAAATCGGGAACTCTCCGTTCAGGTTCCGCGCCGCTTGGCGCGGCTGGTCGGTTCGGCCTGGAGGGGATCGTCGGGCCAGTAATGCTTGGGATACTGGCCCTTCAGGTCGGCCTTCACGTGGCGGTAGGTGTTGGCCCAGAAGCTGGCGAGATCGCTGGTCACCTGCATCGGCCGGCGGGCCGGCGACAGCAGGTGCAGGACCAGGGGCACCCGGCCGCGGGCCAGCGCCGGGGTCTCCGCCAGGCCGAACATCTCCTGGAGCCGCACCGCCAGCACCGGCACGTCGCCTCTGGTATAGTCCAGCGGTATATGGGAGCCGCTGGGCACCGTGACATGGGTCGGCGCCGCCTCGTCCAGCTCGCGCTGCCGGTGCCAGGACAGCAGCGATCGCAGCGCCGCCGACAGGTCCAGCCGCTTCAGGTGGGCGCGGCGGGTCAGGCCGGTCAGGAACGGCGCCAGCCAGTCCTCCAGCGTGTCGATCAGCGCCGCGTCGGACAGGTCCGGCCAGTCGCCGTCCGGCCCCTCGACCCGCCGCAGGAACTCGACCCGCGCGCGGAAATTCTCCAGCTCTCGGGTCCAGGGCAGGACGGCGAGTCCAAGCTCCCGGATGCCCTGGCACAGGGCGGCGGCGGTCCGGGCGCCTCCCGGGTCGGGCAGGGGCTCGTCCTTCAGGACCAGCTCGCCCAGCCGGCGCTGGCGCCGGGCGAGCACCGCCTCCTCCCTGCCGTCCCAGGCGACGAACTCCACCGTCTCGATGGTGTCGGCGAAGTCCTCTTCCAGCTCGGCCAGGGTCATGGGGGCGGCCAGGAAGATGCGGGCCTCCCGCTTGGCGCCGTCCAGGTCGGCGACCGCCAGGAATTCCTCGGCGGCCAGGGGCTCCTGCTTCAGGAAATAGGCGCCGCGCCCGTTGCTCAGCCGGTACTGGCCGTCGCTCCCCGGCCGCCGCTGGCCGATCCGGTCGGGATAGGCCAGCGCCAGCACCCGGCCGGTGTCGGCCACGTCGCCGCCGCCCGGCCCGATGCCCAGCTGGCGCTGCCACTGGCGGGCCTGCCGCGCCACCTGCTTCACCGTCCAGCCGCTCCGGTCGGAAGAGCGCAGCAGCTCGACCCGGCGGCGCAGGTCGCCGTCGCGCGGCTCGCCGGTTCCCCCGGCCGACGGTCCGGCCAGGATGTCGCGCTCCCCCAGCAGGGCCGCGATCTCGCAGGCCAGCGCGCCGCAGCCCAGCCGGTCGCCGGCCAGCACCATGTGGGCGAGCCGGGGATGCATGCCGAGCGACGCCATCCGCCGGCCGTGCGGCGTGATCCTGTCCCCGGCGTCGAGCGCGCCGAGGCGGCGCAGCAGGTCGCGGGCCTGGGCGAGCGCCGGCGCCGGCGGCGGGTCCAGCCACCGCAGTTCGGCGGGATCGACCACGCCCCACTGGGCCAGTTCCAGCGCCAGCGGCGCCAGGTCGGCGGCCAGCATCTCGGGCGCGGTGTGGGGTTGCAGCGCGCGGTGCTGCCCCTCCGGCCACAGCCGGTAGCAGACTCCGGGCTCCAGGCGCCCGGCACGGCCCCGGCGCTGGTCGGCCGAGGCCTGGCTGACCTTGACCGTGTCCAGCCGGGTCATGCCGCTGCCCGGATCGAAGCGGGAGACCCGCATCAGGCCGCTGTCCACGACCACGCGGATTCCCTCGATGGTCAGGCTGGTCTCGGCGATGGAGGTCGCCAGCACGACCTTGCGCCGGCCCGGCGGCGTCGGCCCGATCGCCTGGTCCTGCTGCTCCTGGGGCAGGTCGCCGTACAGCGGGGCGATCAGGATGCCCGGCCCCGGCAGGGCGTCGCGAAGCTGCCGCTCGACCCGCCGGATCTCGGCGACGCCGGGCAGGAAGACCAGGATGTTGCCCGGCTCCTCGTCCAGCGCGCGGAGCACCGCCGCCGCGACGGCGTCCTCGATCCGGCGCGCCCTGGACGGGTCGACATGGCGGGTTTCGACGGGGAAGGCGCGGCCCTCGCTGGTGACGACGGGGGCGCCCCCCAGCAGGCCGGCGACCGCGGCGCCGTCCAGCGTCGCCGACATGACCAGCAGCCGCAGGTCGTCGCGCAGCACGGACCGGGTCTGGAGGCACAGCGCCAGGCCCAGGTCGGCGTCCAGGCTGCGCTCGTGGAATTCGTCGAACAGGACGGCGCCGACGCCTTCCAGCGCGGGGTCCTGCTGGAGTTGCCGGATCAGCACGCCCTCGGTCACCACCTCGATCCGGGTCCGCGGGCCGACCTTGCTGTCCATCCGCACCCGGTAGCCGACGGTTTCGCCGACCGCCTCGCCGAGCATCCCGGCCATGCGGCGGGCCGCCGCACGGGCGGCAAGGCGCCGCGGCTCCAGCATGACCAGCCTGCCTCCCGCCAGCCAATCCTCGTCGAGCAGCGCCAGCGGAACGCGCGTGGTCTTGCCCGCGCCCGGCGGTGCCTGGAGCACGGCATGGCGGGAGTCCGCCAGGACCCTGCGGATCTCCGGCAGGACGGGGTCGATCGGCAGCGCCGGGAAAACTGTTTCGGGATTGGACAAGGCGCTGTGTTCGTCGGGTTTCGGAAAGGGTGGCGGGCTCTATAGCACGGGTTTGGCCGCGGTGCTCGGCCATCGGTCGGCCGGTGCCTCCGGTATGAAGTGGGATCGTCCGCCGCAGGGTTGCAGGGGTCCGGCTTTACGGAAAATTAGCGCCGCCGGCGCATGCTGCCCTCCTGTGATCCTTCAACCCTGGACTTCCCCGACGAGGGTCCATGATCACGAGCGCCGCATCCTCTCCGCGGGCGTCGTCCGCTTCGACGGTTTGGCTGAGGCCGATCCGGTCGATGCCGTGCGGCTGCGCGGATGCCTGCGCCCACGTCCTGAAGAGCGGTACCTCCTCAAGCGTCTCTCCGTCGTCGTCATCCGGCGTGAACGGTCAATCGAAGGACGGCGAGAAGCGCGACGCCTCCGGCCTGACCGAGGCCGAGCGGGACCAGGTCAAGGAGCTGAAGAAGCGCGATACCGAGGTGCGCAACCACGAGCGCGCCCATCAGGCTGCCGGCGGCCAGTATGCCGGTTCTCCTTCCTACACCTATCAGACCGGCCCGGACGGCAGGCGCTACGCGATCGGCGGAGAAGTGTCGATCGACATCAGCCCGGAACGTGACCCCGCGGCCACCATCGCCAAGATGGAGCGGGTCAGGAGCGCCGCGACCGCGCCGGCCGAACCCTCGCCCCAGGATTACAAGGTGGCGGCGGCGGCCGACAAGGCGCGCATGGAGGCCCAGCGCGAACTGAACGCCCAGAGTTTGGAAAAGCTGCGGGGCGGCGGCGAGGCGGAGGAGGGCCGATCCCCCGACGGGGAGGCGCGATCCTCCGGCGATGGCCGGGTTCAGGCGGGACCGGCGGAACCGGGACGCGAGCGGAACGAGCGGCAGGACGGACAGCAGGCCGGACAGCAGGATGATTTCCCGGAGTGGAACGGCGGCCTCGTGGCCTCCGCCGCCCGCGCGTATCGCGACGCATCCGCCCTGGGATGGGCGGCCGGCGGCCTAGTCGGGATCAGCGCATGACGCCTGTGACTTGGCACCCCTTCGGGTGTTAAGGGAGTTCCGCTACCCGCCTCACACCGACCCGGACCTCCCGCACGTGACCCTGTTCGTTCTTGCCGTTTTCACCGTCACTTACGCGGGCATGGCGTTGGGGCGGTTCCCCGGCCTGCGGATCGACCGCACCGGCATCGCTCTGGTGGCCGCCATCCTGATGCTCGCGGGCGGGGCGCTGGACAGCGGCCAGGTCGCGGGGGCGGTCGATTTCCCGACGCTGTTCATCCTGTTCGGACTGATGATCCTGTCGGCGCAATTCGCGTCCGCCGGCTTCTACGACTGGTGCGCGCTTCGCATCGCGCGGGCCGGCCGGTCGCCCCAGGCCCTCCTGGCGGTCACCGTGGCGGTCGGCGGCGGGCTGTCGGCCGTGCTGGCGAACGACGTGGTGGTGTTCGCCATGACCCCGATGCTGTGCGCGGGGCTGAGGGGGCGGGGCCTCGATCCGCGCCCCTACCTGATCGCCCTGGCCGGCGCCGCCAACGCGGGCTCGGCCGCCACCCTGATCGGCAACCCGCAGAACATCGTGATTGGGCAGGTCGGCGGGCTGGACTTCTGGCGGTTCCTGGCGGCCTGCGGCGTGCCGGCGCTGGTCGCGCTGGCCTGCGTGTTCGTTACCGTGTCCCTGGTCTGGCGCGGGCGCCTGACCGATCCGGGCAAAGCCGCCTTCGCCGACCTGCCGGAACCGGACCTCGACCGCTGGCAGTTGGGCAAGGCGCTCGCCGCGACCGCCGCGCTGATGGTCATGTTCGCGACGCCGATCCCGCACGAGGTCGGCGTCCTGCTGATCGCCGGAATGCTGCTGATCAGCCGCAGCCTGGAGAGCCGGCGCATGGTCGGCATGGTGGACTGGCCGCTGCTGGTCCTGTTCGCCTGCCTGTTCGCGATCAACTCCGCCCTGGAGCGCACCGGCCTGCCGGCCGAGGCCGTGGCCGCGCTGACGTCGGCCGGGCTGCTGCCGGACCGCCTGGCCGTGCTCGCCCCCCTGTCCGTCGTCGCCAGCAACACCATCGGCAACGTGCCCGCGGTGGTCCTGCTGCTGGCGGTCTGGCCCCAGCCGCCGGAAGGTGCCATGTACGGCCTGGCCCTGCTGTCCACCCTGGCGGGGAACCTGCTGATCCTGGGCAGCCTCGCCAACATCATCGTGGTCGAGCGGGCGCGCGCCGCGGGGGTGCGGCTGGGTTTTCTGGAGCATGCCCGGTGCGGCATACCTATGACCGCATTTTCACTCGGCTTTGCGTGTGTGTGGTTGTGGGCAACAGGACTGATGCCGTTGAAGTGAACGGAATGTTCCGTAAAACTCCGGAAACTTATATTGTGCACCTGCGAGATGAAGATGAACCGATCGGTCCAGAAGTGTTGAGGTGGCCGGGCGGATTTTCACCGATTACTTAAATTGCCATCTACCCGGACGACTTAATGCTGACACGACAGCGAATTTTTCAACAAAACCCTTTCGACGTTGAGGGAATTGCGCTATGGTCACTCCAATGATGCGGGAACAAGAAAAGCAATAAACGAACCTGCACGACAAAGGCACGCTGAGGGAGGGCGTTGCCGAAACAAAGAACGATCCTGCCCGGTTCAAGGGCGGGACGGCTAGGTTGAGGAAAGCACTGCACCGGTTCCGCTCCCGTTTGAGCGAGCGGCTGAGGTTGGCGTCGAGCCGGCTTTGGATACCAACTTGGCCACACCGGGGGCGCCGCCCCCGTCATGAGAAGGTTCCGTGGCGCAAGGCGCTGGAACAGGCCAGGTGCCAAGAAAAATACGAGGGTTAGAACGATCTGACGGCGGGCTCATGGCCCGCCGTTTTCTCTTTGTGCGCGCCTTTCCGGGGGCGGCACCCATGCCGTCACTCCGATGCGTCGCGATAGGCCTCGAACATGGCTTCTATCGTCTCGCGGCTGACATCGCGGGTGATGAAGACGATTCGCGAGCGGTGGTCGTCGGATGGCCAAGCCTCCAGGCGTACGGGCGGATGGAACACGTGCTGAACACCGTGGACGACGACGGGCGTGTCGGACTCCCGCACGTTCAGGATGCCTTTGATGCGCAGCAGGTCGGGACCGCGCAGCGTGATCAGTGTCTCGATCCAGGTGGCGAACCCTTCCCAGGCCAGCGGCTCCTCGACCGTCATGCAGAAGGCGCTGATATGGTCGTCATGCCGGTTCCGGTCGTGGCCGTGATGATCGTGCCCGTGGCCGTGATGATCGTGATCCCCGTGCCCATGATCCCCATGCCCATGATCCCCGTGCCCATGATCCCCATGCCCGTGGTCGTCGCCATAGGCCTCGGCCCGCAGCCAGCGCTCCACGTCCGGGCTCTTGGTCGTCGGGTTGTAGAGTCCGGCGTCGAACAGCCCGGCCGGGTCGATCTCGCCCTGGACGGCGCGCATCAGGGGAGCCGCCGGGTTCAGCCCGGCCAGCCGCCGTTCCAGGCCGGCCAGCGCCTCGGGGGCGGCGATGTCGGTCTTGGTCAGCACGATGCGGTCGGCGACGGCCGCCTGCTTGACGCTCTCCTGGTGGCGGTCCAACTGGTCGGCGCCGTTGACGGCATCCACCGTGGTGATCACGCCGTCCAGGCGGAAGCGCGCCGCGATCAGCGGGTCATTCATCAGGGTGTGGAGCACCGGCGCGGGATCGGCGAGGCCGGTGGTCTCGATCACGACGCGGTCGAATTCGGGGATCTCGCCGCGCACCCGCTTCAGGAACAGGTCGCGCATGGTGTCGATCAGGTCGCCGCGCACGGTGCAGCATAGGCAGCCGCTGTTCAGCAGCACCGTGTTCTCCGAGCTTTCGGCGACCAGCAGATGGTCCAGCCCGATCTCGCCGAATTCGTTGATGATCACCGCCGTGTTCGCCATGCCGGGATGGCGGACCAGGCGGGAGAGCAGCGTCGTCTTGCCGCTGCCCAGGAAGCCGGTGAGGACGGAGACGGGCAGGCGGGTCGGGTTGGCGGCGAGGACAGTGGTCACGTTTCGGCTTTCTGAGGGGATGACGTCAGTGAATTCTGGCAGGCGGGGCAGAGCCCGCGCACCTCGACCGTCGGCCGGTCGATCTGGAAACCTCGGGACCGGGCGCTTTCGGCGATGGCGGCGCTGACGCCCTGGTCGTTCAGTTCGATCGCGTTGCCGCAGTCCCTGCAGACCAGGAACTGGCCGGCATGCGCATGGTCCGGGTCGGGACAGCCGATATAGGCGTTCAGGCTCTCCAGCCGGTGGACCAGCCCGTGCTCGACCAGGAAATCGAGCGCGCGGTAGACGGTCAGCGGCGCCACCCGGCGGCCGTCCACCTGCATGTCCTCCAGGATCGCGTAGGCGCCCCGGGGACGGTGGCCGCTCCAGACCAGTTCCAGGACCTGGCGCCGGATGGGGGTGAGCCTGGCCCCGCGCGACGCGCACAGCGCCTCCGCGCGCGCCAGGGCGCCGGATACGCAGTGCTTGTGGTCGTGCGCGGCCAAAGGCAGGGCCGAGGGCCGGGCCGGAGGTGTGGTGATCGCCATGGCGGCTCCCGGAAGATCGTCGGTCGGCATGTTATCATATAACGATCCGGGGCCGGAAGTTAATGGGCCGGCCGAGACGGGCCGCCATGCCGCATGTCCCTGGCGCAAACCCGACTGCGGCTCTCCGCCGATGGCGATCCCCCGGTGATCATCTATCCGTGGTGGTCTCGTGTAGGTCGGCCTCGGCCGAAGGCCGGCTTGCAGCGCCTCGCACCCTTCACTGATTATGACGATCCCGACGAACCTCCAGGCACCGCCGCCGGGAGCAGCGATTGCGGCACCGGGCTCCGCATGTACTGGTTTTCGCCCGCCACCTCAGCGGAGCCACGCGGAGGGGCGGCGTCCCGCCGCCCGCGGTGCGCGGGACGCGCACCCTCCACATCTTGCATCTAACGCGAATTCGCACTAATGTTCATGTATTGTTCCCATCCGGCCAAGGCGCCCCAGCCATGCTCGACCATCAGCCCCCGACACGAGCCGCCTCCGCCCCGCCCGTGATCGTGCTGACGCCCCGCCAGGAAGCCTTCTGCCAAGCCGTGGCCGGCGGCGTCGGCAGGGCGGAGGCGGCGCGGCGGGCGGGCTACTCGCCCAAGGGCGCGAAGCAGCGCGGGGCCGTCCTGATGAGCCAGCCGGAGATCCAGGTCCGCGTGGCCCAGCTCCGCGCCGGCCGGCTTGCCAGCCACCAAGCGGACCTGGAGGAGGCGGCCGCCCTGGTCCGGACGATCATGGAGGAGGCCCTGGAGCGCAAGAGCCTCGGGCTGAGCCTGCGCGCGGTCGAGCTGTGGCTGAAGCTGCGCGGCGTGGTCCAGGACAAGCGCATCCCGCACCACTTCCTCGGCGACAAGCCCCACCCCGACGCCGACCTGGAAAACCTGAACTGCGACCCGGACGACGAACCCGCCCCGACCGCTCCGGCGAAGCCTGCGGCCCGGCACCCCGCGACGCGGAATAGTGACCTTTCGGCCCTCCGGACAGTGACCTCTCCCGTCAAGCCCGCTCCCGCCAAGCCGGTCCCTGCGCGGAATAGTGACCTTTCGGCCCCGCCGATAGTGACCTCCCCGGCGACCGCCGCCCTGTTCGGCTCCACCTCCCTGTCCGCGCCGGTGCCGCCCTTCCGGGTGCCGGCCGCCGCCGGACGGTGAGACCGCGGACGGCCGGGGCCGGGGGACGCGGACGAAAACGGGCGGCCGAAGCCGCCCGTTTCCGCATTGCTCATGAGAACCGTTCAGACGCCGATGACGCCGCCGTCCTCCTTGGTGACGACCACCACCGACGGGCGGGGCGGCATGCCGTCCTTGAAGTCGGGCCAGCGGGTCGCCGGATCCTCGAAGCTGGACGCCTTGCCGAATTCCGGCCAGTCCTTGGTGTTGTCGGTCGCCGGGTGCTGCACCGCCAGGAACAGGGTCTTGTCGTCCGGCGTGAACACCGGGCCGCACATCTCGGCGCCGACCGGCACGCGGAAGAACAGCTTGCTGGTGCCGCGCAAGTCGCCCTCGGTCTCCATCGCCCAGACGCCGTCGGTCGTCTTGGTGCCCTTGTAGCTGTTGCCGTCGGTGGCGACCCACAGCCGGCCCTGGTTGTCCACCGCGCAGTTGTCCGGCATGCCGAACCAGCCGTCGGGGGAGGTCGCGGGGTTGAAGGTGGCGCCGACCGCCGCCACGCTGGGGTCGCCGCACTTCACCAGGATGTCCCAGGCGAAGGTGGTCGAGGCGTGGTCGCCGTCGGTCGGGGTCATCTCCACGATGTGGCCGAAGGCGTTCTCGGCGCGGGGATTGGCGGAATTGACCTGGTCCGCCTTGCGCCGGGTGTTGTTGGTCAGCATCACGTAGACCTTGCCGGTCACCTTGTTGGGCTCGACGTCCTCCGGCCGGTCCATCTTGGTGGCGCCGAGGACGTCGCCGGCCTTGCGCGCCTGGATGACCACGTCGGCCTGGCTGTTGAAGCCGTTCTCCGCGGTCAGCTTGCCCTGGCCGTGGACCAGCGGCAGCCACTCGCCCTTGCCGTCCTCGCCGTACTTGGCGACGTACAGGGTGCCCTTGTCGAGCAGGTCCATGTTCGCGGCGCGGTCGTTCGGGTTGAACTTGCCCTCGGTCACGAACTTGTAGACATAGTCGAACCGCTCGTCGTCGCCCATGTAGAAGACGACCCGGCCGTCCTTGTTGACCACGCTCTCCGCGCCCTCGTGCTTGAAACGGCCCAGCGCCGTGCGCTTCTTCGGCACCGAGGTCGGGTCGAGCGGATCGATCTCCACCATCCAGCCGAACCGGTTGGCCTCGTTCGGCTCCTTCGACACGTCGAAGCGGTCGTGGTAGGCGGCCCAGTTGTACCAGTTGCCCGGCACGCCGAGCCGCTTGTAGTTCTCCGCCTCCGGATGGCTGTCGGCCAGCTCGCCGCCGAAGTTGCCGTTGAAGTTCTCTTCCGCCGACACGTAGGTGCCCCAGGGCGTGATGCCGCCGGCGCAGTTGTTGATCATGCCGATCACGCTGGTGCCGGTCGGGTCGGCCTTGGTCTTCATGCGGTCATGGCCGGCGGCCGGGCCGGTGATCCGCATCACCGTGTCGGACGCGGTGATCCGGCGGTTGTATTTGCTGTCGGCCACCACGGCCCATTTGCCGTCGGTCTTCCTGACCTCGATCACGGTGCCGCCGTGGGCCGCCATCTCGATCTCGGCCAGTTCCTTGGTCATGGCCGTGAACTTGGCCTCCTGCTGCTCCACGCCGACGCCGGGGAACATGACTTCCTCGTCCGTGTATTCGTGGTTGATGCAGAGCAGGCCGTGGTCCGGATTGTTCGAGCCGTAGGGCAGGCCGATATAGCCGACATAGTCGTTGTTGTAGCCGAACTGCATCTTCTGCGCGGCCGCGGTCTGCTTCATCGGGTCGAAGGCCGGAGCGCCGGGCAGCACGGGGTCGCCCCAGCGGATCAGGATATCGGCCTTGTAGCCCTTGGCGACATGGTGGGTGCGGTCGACGCCGCGGCTCACCTCGTCGAAGCTGAAGCTGGCCTTGCTGCCGTTGCCGGCGGCGGCCTTGGCCTTCTCGGCCGTGGCGAGCGCCAGCGGGCCGAAGGTGGCGGTGATGGCGGCGACGGCGAGCGAGCCGCGCAGCATGTCGCGGCGGCCGAAGCGCTTGGCGATGATGTCACCGAGGGTCGGTCCCTCGGAGGGATTGCGGCCGATGTCCTCGGACGCCTCGAAGGCTTCCGCCTTGCACGAAAACTGGGAAATGTCGCGGCTGTCCATGGTTCTCTCCCACCTGCTCCGATCCGTGATCCGCCCCGTATTCCGGGGTGTGTTGCCGCGGACCATAGACCGGCGCCATGACACTTCGGTGACCGTTCCATGACCCGATCATTAAATCAAAATCCGAATTATCCCTTTGAAAAACCGGGAAATCATCCATCGGGACCGCGCCCGGCGGTGGACTGCGCCGCGCCTCACGCTAGTTCAGTCACACGTGTTGACGGATACGATCAAACAGCGTTGAGGCTCGGTACCAATGGCAGCACCCATCATCATCTTCGGCGCCAACGGCGGCATCGGCGAGGCCCTGGCGCGGCGGCTCGCGGCCGGCGGCGCGGAACTGTTCCTGACCGGCCGCTCGGCCGACAAGGTCGGCGCGCTGGCGGACGAGCTGAAGGCCCGCCACGCCCGATGCGACGTGCTCGATCCCGCCCAGGTCGAGGCCGCGGTGGCGGAAGCGGACCAGGGCGAGGGTATCGCCGGCATCGCCTACTGCGTCGGCTCGATCGACATCAGGCCGCTCAAGGCGACGAAGCATGACGATTTCATCCAGACCTACAAGCTCAACGTGCTGGGCGCGGTGGACGCGGTCCGCGCGGCCGAGAAGGGACTGAAGGCGGCCAAGGGGGCGGTGGTGCTGTTCTCCACCGTCGCCGTCCAGCAGGGCTTCGCCAACCACACGCTGATCGCGACCGCCAAAGGCGCGGTCGAGGGGCTGGGCCGCTCCCTGGCGGCGGAACTGGCGCCCCACGTCAGGGTCAACGTGGTGGCGCCGAGCCTGACGCGCACCCCGCTCGCCCATGGCCTGACCTCGAACGAGCAGATGACCCAGAGCATCGCCGGGCTGCATGCGCTGGGCCGCATCGGCGAGCCGGACGACATCGCCGCCACGGCGGCCTTCCTGCTCGGCAAGGACAGCGGCTGGATCACCGGGCAGGTATTCGGCGTGGACGGCGGGCGGAGCAGCCTGCGCACCAAGGGCTGAGGACAGGATGGGGCGCGGCTCGGACCGTGCCCCGGGAGCCTCCGGTCACGCGGGGCTTGACTTCGCACTTGCGAAAGAGCAACTATCGTAATCGAACAAACGTACCGTCCGATCGCGCGAAGCGGCCTTGCCGCTGCATCGGGTGGGCCAGCATCAGCACAAAGGGCGACCCGGCAGCGCGCGGGGCAGGCCCCGAAAGATCCCTTCATAGTGACGTCTTTCAGCGAACTCGGCTTGAGCGAGCCGATCCTGCGCGCCATCAGCGCCGAGAACTACAGCACCCCCACTCCGATCCAGGCGCAGGCCGTGCCGCACCTGATCCAGGGCCGCGACCTGCTGGGCGTCGCCCAGACCGGCACCGGCAAGACCGCGGCCTTCGCGCTGCCGATCCTCCATCGCCTGTCGGAGAACCGCACCCGGCCCCAGCCGCAGGGCGCCCGCGCCCTGGTGCTGACGCCGACCCGCGAGCTGGCCATCCAGATCGGCGAGAGCTTCGCGACCTACGGCCGCCACCTGCCGCTCACCCGCACCGTCATCTTCGGCGGCGTCGGCCAGAACCCGCAGGTCCAGAACATGTCGCGCGGCATCGACATCCTGGTCGCCACGCCGGGCCGCCTGCTCGACCTGATCGGGCAAGGCTTCATCAAGCTCGACCGGCTCGAGGTGTTCGTTCTGGACGAGGCCGACCGCATGCTCGACATGGGCTTCATCCATGACGTCCGACGCGTGCTGAAGGTCCTGCCGGCCAAGCGCCATTCGCTGTTCTTCTCCGCCACCATGCCGCCGGAGATCGCCAAGCTGGCCGACAAGATCCTGACCGACCCGATCCGGGTCGAGGTGACGCCGGTCTCCAGCACCGCGGAGCGGATCGAGCAGCACGTCATGTTCGTCGAGAAGGCGGACAAGCGGCCCCTGCTGGGCGAAGTGCTCAAGCGGCCCGACATCGGGCGCGCCCTGGTCTTCACCCGGACCAAGCACGGCGCCAACCGGGTCGTCGAGCAGCTCGGCCAGATCGCGGTCCGGGCCGAGGCGATCCACGGCAACAAGTCGCAGACCGCGCGCCAGCGGGCGCTGGAGAATTTTCGCTCCGGCGAGATCCGGGTGCTGGTCGCCACCGACATCGCCGCCCGCGGCATCGATATCGACGGCATCACCCACGTGATCAACTACGACCTGCCGAACGTCCCTGAAAGCTACGTCCACCGCATCGGCCGGACGGCCCGGGCGGGGACCAGCGGCATCGCCATCTCGTTCTGCGACAGCGAGGAGCGGGCCTACCTCAAGGACATCGAGAAGCTGATCAAGGTCCGCATCCCGGTGGTCGAGGATCATCCCTGGCATTCCCTCGGCGGCGTCGTCCAGGCCGATCCCGACGCGCGGCCCCCGCTCCAGGACCGGCGCCCGCAGCGCCACGGCAGGCCTCCCCAGGGCCGGCAGGACCAGCCGCGCCAGGGACAGGCCCGTCCGGCCCAGCCCCAGCAGGGCAGGCCGCCCCAGGGCAACCCGTCTCGCCGTCGGTCCGGGCGCTGATCTCCCCGCGGGGGCTACATACCAGCTGTTGAATAACAGGCGTCGAAATCCCATATCTTGTGCATTCCCGTCCAAGATGTGTGAGGATTTCGACGCATGATCGACTTGATGAGTCTGGCTATTCTGGTTGGGGCCGGCCTCATAGCGATCAGTGTCCTCACCAGCTTGATCTCTTTCCGCGTCGGGGCGCCGCTTCTTCTGGTGTTCCTCGGCGTCGGGCTGCTTGCCGGCGAGGACGGCATCGGCGGCATCGACTTCGACAACGCGGGGCTCGCCTATTTCGTCGGCTCCATCGCGCTGGCGATCATCCTGTTCGACAGCGGGTTCGAGACCCGCTGGCAGACCGTCAAGGCGGCG
The DNA here is from genome assembly GCF_016653635.2 of Skermanella sp. TT6. NCBI lineage: Bacteria > Pseudomonadati > Pseudomonadota > Alphaproteobacteria > Rhodospirillales > Azospirillaceae > Skermanella > Skermanella cutis. The sequence goes on along the minus strand of NZ_CP067420.1, from coordinate 3,465,152 downwards.
GCTTGGCCGTCCCTGACGCTCGCCACGGTCGGCGTCGTGCTGACCACCGGGCTGGTAGGCGGGGTCGCGCATTTCGCCTTCGGCATGCCGCCGCTGGAAAGCCTGCTGATCGGCGCGATCGTCAGCTCGACCGACGCGGCGGCGGTCTTCTTCCTGCTGAGGGTCGGCGGCATCAACATCCGCGAGCGGGTGCGGTCCGTCCTGGAGATCGAGTCCGGCAGCAACGATCCCATGGCGATCTTCCTGACCATTACGCTGGTCGAGCTGATCGTCGGCGGAGTCTCGGCCGACGGCATGTCATGGGACCTCGCCCGCTCCTTCGTCCTGCAGATGGGCGTCGGCGTCCTGGGCGGCCTCGCCGGCGGGTGGCTGATCGTCCAGGCGGTCAACCGGATAGATCTCGAGCAGGGCCTCTACCCGATCATCGTCGTCAGCTTGGCCCTGTGCCTGTTCGGCGGCGTGTCGATGCTGGGCGGCAGCGGCTTCCTCGCCGTCTACGTCGCCGGTATGTTCGCCGGGAACAGCCGGCTCAACGGGGCTCGGTCGCTGCGGCGTTTCCAGAGCGGCCTGACCTGGTTGTGCCAGATCACCATGTTCCTGATGCTGGGGCTTCTCGCCACGCCGTCGGAATTCCTCGACATCGCGCCGCAGGCGATCGCGCTGGCCCTGTTCCTGACCCTGGTCGGGCGTCCCCTGGCGATCTGGCTGTGCCTGATGCCGTTCGGGTTCACCCGGAGCGAGACCGCCTTCATCGCCTGGGTCGGGCTGCGCGGCGCCGTCTCGATCCTGCTGGCGATCCTGCCGCTGATCGCCGGGTTCCCGGACGGGCAGATCTTCTTCAACACCGCCTTCATCATCGTCCTGGTCTCGCTCCTGGTCCAGGGATGGACGATCAAGCCGATGGCGCGCCGGCTCGGCCTCATCGTGCCGCCGCGCATCGGCCCGGTGGACAGGGTGGAGCTGGAACTGCCGGGCGGCGCCAGCCACGAGCTGGTGGCCTACCGGACGGTGGCGGGCAGCCCGGTGACGCTGGGCGAGCGGATCCCCCGCTGGGCCCGCCCGTCGCTGATCGTCCGCAACGGCCAGTCCATGCGCCTGCACAAGGCCGGCCGGGTCGAGACGGGCGACCTCGTGCTGATCTTCACCTCGCCCGACCGGCTTCCGCTGCTGGACCGGCTGTTCGCCAGCCCGACGGAGCTGAAGGTCAAGGACCGGGAATTCTACGGCGACTTCACCCTCGCGCCGGACGCGGCCATCGGCAAGCTCGCGGAGACCTACGGGTTCGCGCCACCGCCGCAGGATGCCGGACTGACCGTGTGCGACGTCCTCAAGCGGGAGTTCAAGGGACGGGTCGAGACGGGGGACCGCCTCGCCTACGGTCCCCTCGAACTGATCGTCCGCGCCGCCGCGGACGACAAGATCGACGAGATCGGACTGGCGCTGGAGCCGTCGCGGTCCGGCCGGCCGGGGTTGTTCCGCCGCTCCGGCCGGGCCTGAGCGGCCTTCAGGCCCGGCGGCGGCGCAGCAGGCCCAGGCCCAGCAGGCCGCCGGCGAGCAGCACGAGCGTCGCCGGCTCGGGCACCTCGGTCGGGTCGCCGCCGGAACCGCCCACGTCCCAGTCGGACAGGGCGGCCAGGGCATAGTTCCCGAGGATGCGGTGCGCGGCGGCGCTGGGATGCACGCTGTCCCAGAACAGGTACTGGTCGGGATCGGCGCACACGGTCCCGGGCTGGCCGATCGCGCCGCTGAAGCACGGCGTCGTCACGTCGGTCAGCCCATACCCTGCCGGGTTGGAAGCGACGTCGTTGAACAGGCTGCGGACGTCCAGCGAAACCAGCTCGACCGGAAAGCTCGCTTCGATGTCGGCCAGGACCGACGTCAGCGCGGCGTTGAACGCGGCCGACAGGGTGGTGGCCCGCTCCTGTATCGCGGGGCCGCCCGCGATCGACTCCGGCGTCATGGCGAGATCGCTGAGGTTGGGCACCATGATGTAGCGGGCGCCCGCCAGGGCGAGGTTCGTCAAGGACTGGCCGACATTGGCGGTGGCAGCGGCCGCCAGCGTCTCGGCCGGAAGGGTGCCGGCCAGCTCGTTCCGGACGTCGTTGCCGCCGCCATAGACGATGTATAGGGCGTCCGGGTCCGCGCCGGTCGGCGGGAGCCGCGACAGGAAGCCCAGAGTCTGCAGGGTCACGCCGGGTATCGGAACCCCTGCGACCGACGCGGTCCCGCCGGTCGTGGCGCCGCCGACGGCATAGTTGTTCCCGCCCAGGAGCGACGGCCGCGACTCGGTGCCGTAGGCGGCGGCGACGATGTCGGTCCAGACGGGGCCGTTCGAGAACCGCCCCGGCGCATAGGGCGGCGAGATCGGCAGCAGGCCGAGGGTCGCGGCGGTGACGTTGCCGGTGTCGCTCAGGCTGTCGCCGAACGTGTAGACCGACCTTGCCGGAGCCGCCCCGGCCGGACCGGCGCTCGCCAGGATGCCGGCCGAGACGCCGATCCCCACGAGCATCGCCAAGCCCCTCGGCGCCGACGGCGAGTGAGCGAACCACCAAAGCATTGTCGCCTCCAGCGAAGTTCTGCAACTTTTGGTAAAGAGCTTTTCGGCGTGCTTGTAAACGAACGGGGAAACCGGTGCAATGGCGCGTTCGGTCGGCCCATCACTCCCCGGGCTGGCTCGCCTCCTCGCCTTTCCGCCGCCCGTTCCATTGGCGGTAGAATCGATAGGCGAACAGGAGGACGAGGCCGGCGATGACGGCGGTGCTGATGGGGCTGATATAGGCTTCCACCGCCTGCCACTGGCCGCGCAGGATATAGCCGCAGGCCGCGAGCGCGCCGGTCCAGGCCACGGTCCCGATCGTGGAATAGAGCAGGAAGGGGATCATGGGCATGCCGCTGATGCCCGCGGGAACGGATATCAGGGTCCGCACGCCGGGAACGAGGCGTCCGATCAGGACCGCCACCCCTCCGTGGCGCTCGAACCATCCCGTCGCACGGTCGATGTCCTCCGGCGACACCGTGATCCAGCGCCCGTACCGCTCCGCGAAGTGGCGCATCCGCTTGGCGCCGTATTTCTTGCCGGCATAGTACCAGGGCAGGGCGCCGGCGACCGAACCGACGACGCCTGCCACGATGACCCCGACCAGCGACAGGGGCCCCTCGGCCGCGGTGAAACCGGCGAGCGGCATCACGACTTCCGACGGGATCGGCGGAAAGATGTTCTCCAGGAACATCAGGAACGCGATGCCGGCATAGCCGAGCGAATTCATCAGACCGGTGATCCAGTCAATCATGTCAATCCAACCTTCAGCCTTCGTCGACCTTGCATCACGAGGTCGCAGTAAGAACCGCGAACCGCTTGATCCGTTGCAGGCCGTTCATCCGCGGTCGCCGCCGCTTCGCTTCAACGCGCGTCGCGCGCGCCGCTCCGCCCTGCGGGCCTGCCGCCGCTGGCGGCGCTGCCACAGGCGGAAATAGAAGCGGCTCCTGGCGGCCTCAAGGGCGTGGAGCAGGTCCCCCGGCCGGGGAATCACGGGAATGCGAGGGCCGGCGGTCGGAGTCGCCGGTTCGAGCGCGAGCCCCACGGTGAGCAGCCTGCCCTCGTCCATGTCCCGGGCGATCAACTCGACCGAGCCCATGCGCAGCCGGTCGCCGACCTCGACCGAGTCGCGGAACTCCTGCCGGAACAGGTCGGCCAGGGTCAGCTTGGCGTTGCGCACGGAGAGGGGCAGGCCGTAAAGCTCCGCCAGGGCTCCCACCGTGATGTCGGCCTTCAGGCTCAGGTCGCCGAAGAACTGCCGGTCGTCCTCCGCCAGCTCGCGCGTCTCGCCGAACAGCCGGTCGAGCAGGGCCACGCGCGACGGCGCGGTGAACAGATAGACCAGGTCGCCGGCCTGGAGGTGGCGGACGGTATGGACCGTCTGGACCTGACCGTCCCGGATGATCAGCGATGGCCGCGCCCAGCGGGGCAGGCGGTGCCCGGTCACCACCGGGCTGTGCTCGCGGATCGTATAGGCGACCAGTTCGTAGTCGGCCTGTCCGGGCAGTTCCAGCTCCACCCTGTCGACCGGCCCGATTCGCGGCGGCACGATCAGTTTCAGCCAATGCGCGAGCGGCCTGATCGTCCAGCCTTGGACCAGCAGCGACATCAGCACGATCAGGAAGGCGATGTTGAAGTAGGTCTGGCCGTCGGGCAGCCCGAACAGCGTCGGCACGATGGCGAGCAGGATCGACACCGCGCCGCGCAGCCCGACCCAGGCGATGAAGGTGGTCTCGTTGGCGGTGAAGCGGAACGGCGCCAGGCACAGCCAGACCGCCAGCGGCCGGGCGACCAGGATCAGCACCAGCGCCAGCAGCGCGGCGGGCGCCAGCAGTTCCGGAAACTGCGACGGCGTCGCCAGCAGGCCCAGCATGACGAACATCACGATCTGGCTCAGCCAGGTCAGGCCGTTGTGGAACCGGCGCAGGCTCTGCGCGCCGCGCAGCTTGGCGTTTCCGGCGATCAGCCCCGCGACATAGACCGCCAGGAAGCCGCTTCCCCCGAGGGTTCCGGCGACCGCGAAGATGAACAGAGCGAGGGACAGGGACACGACCGGGTACAGTCCCTGCTCCAGGCGGATGCGATTGATCGCCAGGATCAGCAGCCATCCGCCGGCAAGGCCGAACAGGACGCCGCCGCCGATCTGGGTGGCGAACATCAGGAGCAGGTCCCAAGGCGATTCGGCCCCGCCGGCCGCGATGAGTTCGACGAGGGCGATGGTCAGGAAGATCGACATGGGATCGTTGGTCCCCGATTCGATCTCCAGGGTGGACCGGACACGGTCGCGGAGCGTGATCCCGCCGACCCTCAACAGGAAGAAGACCGCCGCCGCGTCGGTCGAGCTGACGATCGCGCCGACCAGCAACGCCTCCTGCCAGGGAAGCCCCAGGGCGTAACGGGCCGCGGTTCCGACAAGGGCCGTGGTCGCGACGACTCCCGCCGTCGCCAGCGTCAGCGCCGGCCAGGCCGCCGCCCTGTAGCTGGAGAAGCGCGTGTCGAATCCGCTTTCGAACAGGATGATCGCCAGCGCCACGCTGCCGATCAGGAAGGCGGCAGGCGTATTGTCGAAATCGATGCCGCCGATCCCGTCCTCCCCCGCGGCGAGACCGACGCCAAGGAAGATCAGGAGCAGCGGGGCGCCGATGCGGAAGGAAATCAGGCTCGTGAAGATGCTGACCAGCAGGAGGGCCGCGGCGACGAGAATGATTAGGTTGATCGATTCCATGGAAATATCCCGGCGCGACTTCAGATTGTGGCTGGACTGCCCTTGGGCGACGCTTGGTGAAGCAGGGCGGCATTTCCGGATGTACGGTCCAGGTTAGACTTTCACCTTTGGCTACGCATGCGCACGGCGCCAGCATCCCCTTTGATACACCGGAGCCGACCAGGACAAAAACAGGTTCCATGCGCCTTCAGCAGCCACAATAGATCCGAAGTCACAAATCAAAAGTATTAGTAATAGGCGGTATGGGTGATGTTACTGATCCAACACATATGTGCCCAAAGCTCACACTGTGAAGCAGAAAGGACTTCAGCTGGATCAGCATTGAGGTATCTATACGGCCAAGACGACAGCGGGGACGACAAGATCGTGGCTGCGTCGGTTGAATGAATACTCGATAGGGGTAGCTTAAATGAAAAAGATCCTTTTGGGGACCACCGCGATCGCCGCCGCCGCTCTGTATGCGCAGGCTGCACAGGCGCAGATCACCGTGTCCTTGGGCGGTTACACCGAGTTCTTCGGCGCCTACTACGATGACGACGTTCCGGGCCGCACCAGCCGTGAATTCCAGCTCGAGACCGAGATCGTCGTGCGCGCCGACGGCAAGGCCGACAATGGCCTGCTCTACGGTGCCAAGGTCGAGCTGCAGAACTCCTCGGGTGCCAACGCCGGCATCGTGACGGACGAGGCCTCGGTCTACCTCGGCGGCACCTGGGGCCGTATCGAGTTGGGTGACTTCGACGGCGCCGCCGACACGCTCGCCATCTACGCCCCGCTGATCGGCATCGAGCAGCTCGACGGCGACGCCTACGACTTCCTGGACGTCAGCTCCGGCGGCCTCCGCTTCGGCGCCCAGCCCTTCTTCGGCACCATCAAGGCTCCGGACTCGGGTGACTCGACCAAGGTCATGTACCTGACCCCGCGGTTCGCCGGCGTGCAGGCCGGTGTCAGCTATGCCACCCAGAACGGCAACGAGGGCCAGTCGGTCGTCGGTCTGAAGGCCAACACCGCTTCCTATAAGGACTTCTGGGAGTTCGGCGCCAACTACACCGGCAACTTCGCGGGCTTCTCGGTCGCCGTCGGCGCCACCGCCACCACCGGCAGCGGCGAAGATGCCGCCGCTATCACGCTGGAAGACTTCTTCGCTTGGCAGGCCGGTGCGCAGGTCGGCTACGCCGGCTTCAAGTTCGGCGGCGGCTATGTCGATGGTGACGATTTCGGCGCTGCCTCCGGCACCACCGCGGGCGATGCCAAGGCATGGCACCTGGGTGCCAGCTACACCGCCGGTCCGTTCGCCGTCGGCATCAGCTACGCCGACGCCGAGGGCGCGAAGGGCGGCTTCACCACCTACACGCCGGACTACAAGACCTACGGCGGCGGTGTTGCCTACACCCTGGCTCCGGGCTTCATCGTCCAGGCCGACCTGATGTTCGTCGATGAGGACGTCCGCGCCGCGACCCCGACGGGTGTCGCCGCCGGCCCCACGGTCAGCAACGAAGGCTACGTCGCGGTGCTGAGCACCCGCCTGAACTTCTGATCGAAGTGCGGACCCGGGCAACCGGGTCCGATCGGACAGGGAAAGGGGCAGCGGATCATCCGCTGCCCTTTTCTTGTTTTCGGAGCAGCCTGTCTGACTCAGCTCACGATCCGCCACGACCCGTCGGGTTGCTGGCAGGCCGTCCCGTTGGCCCGCTCGGCGCGCCCGCCGATATAGACGGTATGCTGGTATTCGCGGCAGGTCTGGCCGGCCTGGTCCTGATAGGTCCGGGTCGGTTCGATGGTGCCGCGGCGGTCGCTGTCGGCACTGGACCACTGGATCGGTTCGTTCCGGGTGATCGCGGTCTCCTCGGCCTGGATCGCGGTCTGGCGGTCGTTGCCCTGGAGATGGCGGCTCAACTGCTGCCCGGCCAGGGCTCCGGCGAGCGTGCCGACCGCGGTCGCCGCCAGCTGTCCGGTGCCCCCGCCGATCTGGGAGCCGAGCAGCGCGCCGCCGGCCGCGCCGCCCAGGGTACCCACGGTATCGCCGGTATTCATGCCTTCGCAGGCACCTAGACCGAGCGACAGGGTGGCGAATGCGGCGATGGTCGCTTTGCGGTAGGTCATGGGGTCCTCCTATCTGACGGGCGTTCTGGCCCGTGCAACGGCGACGCCCTCCGAAGGTTCCGGACCCGATGACGCATCCTCGGCCGGTAATCCCGTGCCGCGGAATGGATACGGCGCGTTCCTGTTGTTGCGTCATGCCGGCCGCCGCGGCGGCCGGCCAAATCGTGACAGGAGAAACAGCATGACACGCATGGCCATCGCCGCATTGGGCCTCGCCCTATTCACCGCCACCGCTTGCCAGAACCTGGCCGGCCAGGGGAGCAACACCCAGCCGGACGGCCGGTCCACCACGTCGGGCGGCGCGGCGCTGGGACCCCAGGGCGGCAGCGGGCCCGCAACCGGCATCCCCCGGACCGGCAACACCGACGCCGGAGCGCCCCGCACCGGCAGCAGCGATACCGACGCGGCCACCGGCGACATGATCCGGCCGGGGCCGATCCCCGGCGAGAACATGCTGAACTAGGGCCGTTCGGCGTCCTCAGGCGACGGCCTGCTCCAGCGCTTCGAGCACGTGCAGGCCGATCATGGTCTCCTCGCTGGTCCGCACGACCAGCACCCTGGCCGCCGAATCGGCGGTGGAGATCACCTGGGCATTGCCCTCGTTGGCATCGGCATCAAGGGAAATGCCGAGCCATTCCATGCCCTCGCACACCCGCCGCCGGACCATCGCCGAGTTCTCGCCGATGCCGGCGGTGAACACCAGGGCGTCGAGCCCGCCGATCGAGGCCGCCAGGGCGCCGAGCTGACGGCGTATGGCGTGGACGAAGTAGTCGATCGCCCGGGCCGCTCTCGGATCCTCGCTGCGCTCCAGGTCGCGCATGTCTGGGCTGATGCCGGACAGGCCCTTCAGCCCCGACTCGTGGTAGAGCAGGCGAGTGACTTCCGGCACAGTCATGCCGGCCGTGCCGATCAGATGGAGCAGCACGCCGGGATCGATCTGGCCGCTGCGGGTTCCCATCGCCAGGCCGTCGAGCGCCGTGAACCCCATGGTGCTCTCCACGCTCCTGCCGCCGCGGATCGCGCACATGCTGGCGCCGTTGCCGAGGTGGGCCACGACGATCCGGCCCGAGGCGACGTCCGGGGCGACCTCCGTCAGGCGGCGCGCGACATACTCGTAGGAGAGGCCGTGGAAGCCGTAGCGCCGGATTCCCTGGTCGAAATATTTCAGGGGGATCGCGAACGCCTCGGCGGCGAAGTCGTGGCCGCGGTGGAAGGAGGTATCGAAGCACGCGACCTGGAGGACGCCGGGATAGCGGGCCTCGACCGCGTCGATCGGGGCCAAGTTGTGCGGCTGGTGCAGGGGAGCCAGCGGCACCAGTTCCCGGAGCTTCGCCCGGACGCCGGGGGTGATGACCACGGGACCGGAGAAGTCGGGGCCGCCGTGGACCACCCGGTGACCGACGGCAAGCACCCGGGCATCGCCGAGGAACCCGTCGAGCCATTCGCTGATCACGTGCAGCGCCGCGTCATGGTCCGTCGGGCCGGAGCCGTCCTCCCAGCGGGTCTCGGCCAGCACCGTGCCGTCCGCGTCCTTCGCGACGAAATGGACATGCGTGCCGATGCCTTCGATCTGGCCGACCGCCAGCATGCGGACGGAACCCGGGCCGGCCGGCGCCTCCACCGAGAACTTGATGCTGCTCGATCCGGCGTTCAGGACGAGGATGGAGTCGATCATTGCTGCCCTCCCTGCATGCCGCCGAGGTCGAGGATGGCCTTGCCGGTCCTGGCGTAAGCCTGATGGAGCTGCGCCAGCGCGCAGGAGGCGAGGCGGGACTTCTCGTCGTCGGCCCGGCTGGTCAGGATGATCGGCACGCGGGCGCCGAGCACCAGCCCCGCCGCATCGGCATGCGCGATGAAGGTGAGTTCCTTGGCCAGCATGTTGCCGGCTTCCAGGTTGGGAACGATCAGCACGTCGGCGCGCCCGGCTACGAGCGACGCGATGCCCTTGGTCCGGGCGGCTTCCAGATCGACCGCGTTGTCCATCGCGAGCGGGCCGTCGACGATGCCGCCCTTGATCTGTCCGCGCTCGGCCATCTTGGACAGGATGGCCGCGTCGAGCGTCGACGGGATCTTGGGGGTGACGGTCTCGACCGCGGACAGGATGCCGACGCGGGGCTGGCTGATGCCGAGCGCCAGGGCCATGTTGATCGCGTTCTGCACGATGTCGACCTTGGTCTCCAGGCTCGGCAAGATGTTGATCGCGGCGTCGCTGACCAGCAGCAGATGGTCCATGCCGGGCACGTCCATGACGAACACGTGGCTGATCCGGTGGGCCGTCCTCAAGCCGGTGCCGGACTTGGTGACCTCGTGCAGCAGCTCGTCGGAATGGAGGTTGCCCTTCATGATCGCGCCGGCCTTGCCCTGGTGGACCAGTTCGACCGCGTGGGCCGCCGCGGCCTCCGACTGCGGGATCTCGACGATGGGGAATCGGGAGATGTCGCCGCCCATCTCCTGCGCGACGGCCCGGATCCGGTCGGCCGGCCCGATCAGGATCGGCTCGATCAGCCGGGCATCGGCCGCCAGCAGCACGCCGCCCAGGGAACTCCGGTCGGTCGGGAACACGACCGCCGTCTCCAGCGGCGGGAGCGCCTCGCAGGCGCTGATCATCCGGGTGAACTTCTCGTGCCGCTCGATCATCAGCTTGGGCAGGTCCGCGTCGGGCGTGTCGATGTGCTCGGTCGGGGCGAGGACGTCGGCGACGCCCTCGGCGACCAGGACGCCGCCCTGGTTGACCAGCTTGCAGTCGAGGATCACGATGCCGGGTTCGCGCTTCTCGGTCACCGTGACGGTGATCGAGAGCTCGTCGCCGACATGCACCCGCTCGTGGAAGGAAAGCGTCTGACCCCGGTAGCGCGTCCCGGCGCCCGGCAGGGAGTTGCCGAGCACGGCCGAGATCTGGGATCCGACCCACATGCTGGGGGCGATCGTGTCGGGATCGACGATGCCGTTCCGGTCCTTGTCTCGCGGAAGCGTCAGCGGATTGAGGTTGCCGGAAGCATGAGCGAAGACCACCAGATCGTTCGCCGTGCAGATCCTGCGGATCGTCGCCGTGTCGCCGACTGAGATCTCGTTGAAAGTCCGGTTTCTTGCCATGGGTTCCCTGGAATCACGTCGGCTGCCGAAGCAGCCGTGAGTTGAGGCGGCCGAACCCGGGGTCGGGGCGATGGCGCCGCGCCGTTGGCGGACCCCGTTCGGCGGGCTTCAACCTAGGACCTTACCATGACGAGATCATTAGCGTTCCCGGACTTTTCTTCGCGGTGCGGCAAAACGCCGTCGGACCGGAAGGGACCGCCCCGGGGCGGGTGGCTCTCCTTCCGAACCGTGTTTCCGGCACCCGCTCGCCCGATCAGGCGCTGAGCGCCCGCGGCCGGTCGAGGCCCTGGTGGATCGCCCACAGCGCGGCCTGGGTCCTGTTCGCGGCCTTGATCTTGCGCAGCAGCTGCTTGACCGACGCCTTGACCACCATCTCGCTGAGCGACAGGTGGTCGGCGATCATCCGGTTGCTGTCGCCGTTGACCAGGCGGCGCAGGATCTCGGCTTCGCGGACGGTCAGTCCGCGGGGCGCCGCCGGCTTGGGGGCCGGGATCCTGAAGGCGCTCAATCCGGCCGGAAGCAGGGTGTGCCCGTCCATCACGCGGTCGAGTGCCGCGGTCAGTTCGCCGGGATCATGATCCTTGGTGAGGTAACCGTCGGCATGCGCCTCGACGGCCTGCCGCAGGCGGTCCGTCTGGAGATTGGAGGTCAGCATCACGAGGCGGGCGTCCGGTATGGCGGCACGCAGGGCCGGGATGGACTGGGCCTTGTCCGAACCGGGATCGAGGACGATCAGCCGAGGTGCCGGCCTGACCTCCGAGAGCCGCGATGCCAGCGCCTCCTCGACGGTCGCATGCTCGGCAACCACCTGATAACGCGAGCCTTCGAGCAGGCGCACCAGGCCCTGGCGGAACAGGCGGTGCGGGTCGATCAGCAGGGTCGGGGTCATGGGTATACTCCATCGCGGGAACCTGACCCAAAAAGACCATGCGAGCCGAACGCACACAGTGAAGTAGTTCACAAACGGTAAAGAAATTTTCTTTTTTCGGCTTGATAATCCAGTTGCGAACGCGCCGGGCACCGGATGCGACATTTTGATCGCCGATGCCGCGCCCGGACTCGCGTCGGAGCATCTGTGGCATGGTTGGAACGCAGACGCATTCAAGGTGGAAAAGCCATCGAAAACTACTCTTGCCGAGGGTCGCCGATTCAGGATATGCAACGATATGTATAGAATTTGAATCTAACTATTTAAATTTCGAACGAACTGCGGACCCGTTTCAAATTCCTGCGCCGAGGAGACAGCATGCATAGGTATATCGCCGGATCGGGGTCGTGGCCGATGCTGGCCGTGGCGTTCCTCCTCCTGCTGGCCGGCGCGGGGTGGGCATTCCCGGCGCAGGCTGGACCCTTGAAGGTCGTCTACGTGGAACTGCCTCCCTACACCTATACCGATCCCGACGGCACGCCCAAAGGAAGCCTGATCGAACTGACGCGAAAGGTCGCGGCCGACGCCGGGGTGGAGTTCACCGCGGAGTCCGTTCCGGCGCGGCGCCTGTTCCAGGGGATCGCCGCGGGTGAATACGACATGTTCATCGGCATAAAGACTCCGGAGGCGTTCCAGGGCACGACGGTCGCGAGCAGGTCGGTGATCGCCAGGATCGATCTCCATGCGTGGTCGTTCGGCGCGGTGCCGGAGATCAGGGCCAAGGAGGATCTGGCCGGCAAGCAGGTGATCGTGCTGACCGGCTATTCCTACGGCGGCTGGCGCAGCTATTTCGAGGATCCCGCGAACGGCATCCAGATGGTTGAGGCGAGGGCTCCCGAGCAGGCCCTCCAGCTGCTGGTCGCCGGGCGGGCGCCCATCCTGCTGCAGTACGAGCTTCCGATGGAACGGGCGCTGGGCGGCAAGCGTCCGCCCGACCTCAGGTCGAGCCTCATCTCCAGCCTGGACTGCCATTTCGTCGTGTCGCTGAAACGTCCGGACGCCGCCGAACTGGTCGGCAGGCTGGACGCCGGATTCGAGAAGCTCAAGGCGGCCGGCGCCTTGCCCTGACGCCGGACCCATAAGCCTCCTTTCCCTCGAACCACTGTCGAAGCGGAACATGCCCGATCCAAACGCTACACCGGAAGCCGCCGGAATCACCGGCCGGTTCGGTATCCGCCAGAAGGCGCTGATCCTGATCGGCGCGACCATGCTGCTGTCCGGCGCCCTGTCCATCGGCGTCACGCTCCACCGGTCCGGGCAGGCGGCCTATTCCGACCTGGGAACCCGTGCCGACATCATCGCGGCGCTCCAGGCCCGGTCCGCGGCCATCCCCCTGTTCGACCTCGACTTCGAACAGGTGGCGGAACTGGTCAAGGCGGCGGCAGGGGACCCCGACTACCTCGCCAGCTTCGTGCGCGATCCCAAGGGGAAGGTCGTCGCCGCCGTCGGCGACCTGGAGGCGACGGAGGGCTTCATCGAGGTCGTCCGGGAAATCCGAGGCGGTGCCGGCGGGCAATCCGCCAGGATCGGCGAATACGTGCTGCGGCTGAAGACGGCGCGGACCGACGCGCATCTGCGTTCGCAGGCGATGGTCCAGATCGGCGGTGGCGTCGCGGCGCTGTTGGTCGTCATGGCCATCCTCTACGCCATCATCGCCTCCTTCAGCGGTCCGCTGGAGAAGCTGACACGGTTGGTCGGGCGGCTGGCCTGCGGAGACCACGGAGTCACGGTTCCCGATACCGGCCGCGGCGACGAGATCGGCGCCATGGCGCGCGCGGTCGACGTGCTGAAGGCCAAGGCGCTGGAGAGGGAACGGCTGGAAGCCGAGAAGATCGAGTCCCGGGCGGCGGAAGCGGCGCGGGCCGGGCGCCTGACCGATCTGGCCGCGGCGTTCGACAGCAGCGTCGAACTGGTCATCGTGGAAGTGTCCGGGACCGCCGGGCAGATGAAGGCCGGAGCCGAGGGGGTGCTCGACGGCGCGCTTGCCGTCGACCGGCGGAACAGCACGGTCGCCGCCGCGGCCGGGCGGGCATCCCGGAGCGTGTCCATCGCCAGCGGCGCAGCGGAGGAACTGACCACGTCCATCCAGGTCATCGCCGAAAGCGTCGGCCAGTCGGTGCTGGTTTCCGGCCAAGCCATCGGCAAGGCGGACGAGACCCGGCGGACCGTCGAGTCGCTGGCGGAGGCCGCTCACAAGATCGGCGAGGTGACCGACCTCATCAACCAGATCGCCGGACAGACCAACCTGCTGGCGCTGAACGCGACGATCGAGGCCGCCCGGGCGGGGGAGGCGGGCAAGGGGTTCGCCATCGTCGCGTCGGAGGTCAAGAACCTGGCCAGCCAGACCGCCAAGGCGACTGAGGAGATCGCCGGCCAGATCCGGGCGATCCAGGCGGTGACGCATGAAACCGTCTCCGCCATGCAGCAGATTTCCGCCGCCATCACGGACCTGAACGACCGTTCCGGCCAGATTTCCGCCGCTATCAGCGAGCAGCTCGGCGCCACGACCGAGATCGCGATCCAGATCAGCGGAGCGGCGGAGGGGGCGGAGACGGTGGCCCTGACCATCCAGGAGGCTGCCGGCGCCTCCCATGAGGTTTCCACCGCCGCGCGGGAGACGGTGCAGCTCGCGGCGAAGCTGCAAGAGCGGTTCAGCGCGCTCCGCACCGAAGTCCGCCAGTTCCTGGACTCCGTGAAGGCGGCCTGACTTAAAGGCAGCCGGCGCCGGGGCGGAGGAGCCTTTCGTCGGTGCCGGCTGTTGGATCATCGGCCGGCGCCTTCCGGCGGCGCCGGCGGTCGTTCCCCGATCCAGGCCCGTCATCCAGGAGCATCGCGCCCTTTGCCCCCGTCAGTTCCCGCCGCCGGTTTCGGCGGCATCCTCCGAGCCCTGCGCAATCCCAACTACGGCCTCTACACCGCCGGCAACGCGGTGTCCCTGATCGGGACTTGGATGCAACGCATAGCGGTGGGCTGGCTGGCTTGGCAACTGACCGGTTCGGGCGCTTGGCTCGGAGCCATCGCGTTCGCCGACCTGTTCCCGACGGTGTTGGTCGGCCCCTTCGCCGGGGCGGTGGCCGACCGTTGGGATCGCCTGCGAGTCACGAAGGTCAGCCAAGCGCTGGCCATGCTCCAGGCGATCACCCTCTTCGTGCTGACCTGGTTCGACCTGATGACCATCGAACTGCTGTTCGCCCTGACCGTGGCGCTCGGCGTCATCGCCGGCTTCAACCAGCCGGCCCGGCTGGCGCTGATTCCCAGCCTGGTGCGGCGACAGGATCTGTCGGCGGCGGTCGCGATCAATTCCATCATCTTCAATTCGGCCCGGTTCGTCGGTCCTGCGGTCGCCGGCTTGATGATCGTGACCGGGGGAGTGGCGGCCGCTTTCGCCGTCAACGCCCTCAGCTTCGTGTTCTTCCTGGTGGCTCTGGCGCGCATCCGCCTGCCGGCCGAACCTCCGGCACCGCCGCGGGCGCGAAGTTCGCTGTTCCGCGACGTGGGGGACGGGATCCGCTACACCGCCTCCCATCAGGGGATCGCGCCGATGATGATCCTGCTGATCGTGGTCTGCCTGTGCGTCCGCCCGGTCGTGGAACTGCTGCCGGGTTTCGCGGCGGCCGTCTTCGCGTCGGGAGCGGGCGGGCTCGCCGTGCTCACCTCGACCATCGGCGCCGGCGCGGTGCTGGGCGGACTTTGGCTGGCTCGGCGGACCGAGCCCGGCGGGCTGACCGGCATCGCGCTGGGCAACACGCTGGTGCTGTCGCTCGCCCTGCTGGCCTTCGTCGCGACGGACCGGTGGTGGGTGGCGATACCGGCGCTCGGCATCCTGGGAGCCTGCATGGTCGTCACGGGCGTCGGAACCCAGACGCTTCTCCAGCTGTCGGTGGCCGCCGAGATGAGGGGCAGGGTCCTGAGCCTTTACGGAGTCATTTTTCGCGGCGGTCCGGCGCTTGGCGCCCTGGCGGTCGGGGTGGCGTCGGAGCGGTTCGGGCTTCGTATCCCGCTCGCGGCGAGCGCGGGAGTCGCGGTATTGGCATGGATCTGGACATGGTCCGGACGCGCACGGATCATCCGGGCGCTGGAGCCGGAAAGCCATGCCGAATGACGCTCAACCTGGTGGAAAGTTGTGGGTCAAAGGTAACTTTCATTTGCTTTCATTGAAACAAACGTTGCGGCATTCAATACGATAGTCCTGCCGATAATGTTCTTCGACCTCGCGTCTGTCAGTCTTTGGACGGCAGAAAAACATCATGAATTATTTAGGTAACTTGCTGATATAGGCCGTAAGGCGTGCTATGGTGCCTCGAAGTATGACAAACGGCCGAAAAGGCGGAGCCGGACGTGGAGAGACGACATTCAGACGCATCCGCGCCGGAAGGGTGGGGCGGTTCGCCGGGCGATTTTGAGGCCGCGGGTTTTCGGACCAATGTTCTGGTCCTGGACGACGATGCCGCGGTCTGCCAAGCCTTCGCCTTCACGCTGGAAGACCTGGGATGCTCGGTCCTGGCGGTCACCGGCATCCGTGAGGCGTTCTCCCTGATCGCCAGCCGAGGGTTCGTTCCGGATCTCATCATCGCCGACCAGGGCCTGGAGGACGGAATGACCGGGCTCGAGGCCGTCCGTCTGCTTCGGACCCGCTTCGGCAAGCTGATCCCCGCCTGCATCGTCACGGGCGATGTCCTGGCAGACGCCCTGCGAGACGTCTCGGCCGAGGATATCGGCTGCCTCGCCAAGCCGATCGGCTCCGCGGAACTGCAGGCCCTCGTCGCTCCCGGAGCCATGGCGTCCTGCCCGGGCATGCGCACGGAGCTTGAATTTCGACCGGCATGGCAACGATGAAGTAGCCGGTTCCCGCGAATTCGTGTCATATCCCTGACTGTTCCGGTCTCGCGAGACCGTTTCACTGCGGTGGATGCGGCCGAATGCCGGTGGGTACCGAAAAGCTGTGGGGAGTCCTGCGCGGTCTTCGATTGCGCCTGATGCTGCTGGTCTGCTGCGGCGTCCTTCCCTTGTCCCTCCTTGTCCTTCACCTCCTCGAACAGCAGCGCCAGCAGATCCTGACCGCCGCGCGCGACGACGTGATGACCTTGGCACGCGAAGCGGGCATGCTGCAGGGCGAGGTTCTCGACCAGGTGCGGGGGCTGCTCCAGGTGCTCACGGCGATTCCGGCCCTGCGGGAATTCGAGGAGGGGACCTGCAGCACGATGCTGGACGAGATCGTCCGGCACCAGCCCAGGCTGACGTCGCTCTGGATCGCGCGGCCCGACGGCAGCGTGCCGTGCAGCCACCATCCGGCGGGCCTCGCCCTCAACATGGCCGAGCGCGCCTATTTCCAGGATGCCGTGTCGGAGGGCAGGTTCATCGTCAGCGATTACCTGATCGGCCGGGTCAGCGGGCGGCCGGTCCTCGGCACCGCCTTGCCGTTCCGCAGGCCGGACGGGCCGATCGCGGGCGTCGCGCTGGCCGGCGTCAATATCGGCTGGCTTCACAGGCTGGCGGAACAGGTCGTCAACGCGAAGCACATAAGCCTGGTCCTGGTCGACGGAAAAGGCACCTTGCTGGCCCACGGCTCGGCCGCCGCACCGTCCGACCCGCCGGTCGGCTCGAAGGTCGCGGACCACCCGCTGATCGCCGCCATGCTGGGGAGCCCGGAGGGCACCATCGAGACCACCGATCTCTCCGGCGTGAGCCGCCTGTTCGCCCATGTGGCGCTTCCCGGAACGGATGCCAGGCTGGCGGTGGGCATCGAGCGCGATGCCGTCCTGGCCCAGATCGACCGGCAGCGCACCATCAGCCTCGTCACCCTTTTCCTGGTGGCGGCGGCCTCCCTGACCGCCGCCGCCCTGGCCGGGGAGGTGCTGGTGCTGCGCTGGCTCAACCGCCTGCGGGAGGCGGCGGCACGCCTGGGCCGGGGCGACCCGTCGGTCCGGGCGCCGCTGCCTCCCGGCGTCGAACTTCGGGAACTGGCCGGCGCCTTCAACGACATGGCCGACAGCCTGGAGCAGCGCGAGCAGAGCCGCAGCGAGTCCGAGGCGCGGTTCCGCGACATGGCCGAAGTGTCGAGCGACTGGTTCTGGGAGACCGGGATCGACAACCGCTTCACCTATATCTCGAAGGGCATCAACCTGACCGGGGCCGGGCAGGATCTTTTCGTCGGCGCGCTGAGGGAGGAGCTGGCGGCGCAGCCGGCCGACGAGGCCGACCGCGAGACCTGGGACCGCTACAGGGAGGACCTCCGGGCCCGCCGCCCTTTCCGCGATTTCACCTACCGGATCATCATGCCAGGCGGATCGGTCCGGCACCTGTCGACCAGCGGCAAGCCCGTGTTCGACCGGACGGGCCGGTTCACCGGTTATCGCGGCGTCGGACGGGACGTGACCCGGGAGGTCGAGGCGGAACAGGCCGTGAGGAAGGCGCGGGAAGCGGCCGAAGCGGCGAACCAGGCCAAGTCGCAGTTCCTCGCGATCATGAGCCACGAGCTCCGCACGCCCATGACCGGCGTGCTCGGAACGATCGACCTGCTTTCCGACACGGATCTGTCCACCGAGCAGGCCCAGTGGCTGGCCATCATGCGGACATCCGCCGAGACGCTGATGACCGTGCTGAACGATATCCTGGACTTCTCGAAGATCGAGGCGGGCCAGCTCCAGTTCGAGCAGGTCGCATTCCGGCTCGGCGCGGTGACCCGCGAAGTCACCGGCCTGTATGCCCGGCTGGCGGCCGACAAGGGGCTGTCCTTCACGGTCCGCCAGGACGGACTGCGGACCGACGAGGTGCGCGGCGACCCGGTGCGGCTGCGCCAGGTCCTGTTCAACCTCGTCGGCAACGCCGTCAAGTTCACCGACCGCGGTCGCATCGAGATCCGGGTCTCGGAGGTGCCGTCCGACTCCGCCGGCCTGATCGTCAGGTTCGAGGTGGAGGACACCGGGATCGGCCTCAGCGACGAGGAGCGCGGCCATCTTTTCAAGGCGTTCTCGCAGGCCGACGCGACCACGACCCGCCGATTCGGGGGGACCGGGCTCGGCCTTGCGATCTGCAAGCGGCTGGTCGAGGCCATGGGCGGGGACATCGGGGTCGAGAGCGTGCCCGGCGTGGGGTCGACCTTCTGGTTCACCGTCGTCCTGGGACGCTCCGCCGTGCCCGCCCCGGCTCCCCGGCCGGATGGGGGTGTGCCGGCTTCCGCCCCCAGGCGCGTGCTGCTCGCCGAGGACGACGATCTCAACCGCCTGCTGATCGCGACCATGATCCGGCGCATGGGGCATGAGGTCCGGACAGCCGAGGACGGCGCGCGGGCCGTGGACGAGGCGGCGGCAGGCGGCTACGACGTCGCCATCCTGGACCTTCAGATGCCGGTGCTGACCGGGCTGGAGGCAGCCCGGCGGATCCGGGCGATGCAGGGGCAAGCAGCCGGCCTGCCGCTGGTGGCGCTCACCGCCGACGCCATGCCCGAACGGCAAGCGGAGCTTCAGGAGGCCGGCTTCAACCGGTGCCTGACCAAACCGGTCGACCTTCGCCAGCTCGCCGAGGCGATCGGGGGCCTTACCCAGTCGGCCGACGATCTGCCGACATCGGCGGTTCGCTGAACGATCGGGATCGCGGAGCGGGATCGAGGGAACAGGAGGGGACGCCGACCGTTAGGCTCGGACGATCCGGTGGCCATGGTGGAAAGCCCGTGACGATGGTGCTCAGCTTTCCTGTGCGGTGCCGTGACTGCCTTGATATGATTGCCGGAAACCGGCAAAGGGAGATCTAGGGGAATGAGCCTGTTCGACGAAGTTGAGAATCGGGTGAGACAACGCGCCTACGAGATCTGGCAGCGCGAGGGATGCCCGGAGGGACGGGAGGCGGACCACTGGGCGCTGGCCAAGGAAGAAATCGCGATCGAGGACAACCAGTCCCAGACGCTGGCCCCCAATCCGTCGCAGGGCGGCGACGATACCGTCGTCCATCCCGAGCCCGTCGAACCTCTGCTGGCAGCGGAAAGCCTGGAGGAGGATATCGGCGGTCCGACCAACCAGTCGGACGAGCAGCCCCTTCCCAAGCGCACCCGCACCCGCCGTACGGCCGCCGCAGGTGATGCCGAACCGGCCCCGGCACCGTCGGAAACAGCCGGAGCGGCCAAGACGACCCGGACGCGGAAGGCCAAATCCAAGGAATAGGATCAGGCCGCGTCGCTTACCGCGATCAGGCCGCCCAGCGCGCCGTAAGCCTTGCGATCGGCGCGCATCAATTCCAGCAGTTCGCGCAGGCTCTCCTGCGCGAAAGCGCAGTTCTGCCGGTCCAGTTCGGCGCGGGTCAATTCGATGAAGCTGTCGAGCAGACGGGCATGCACCCGGCAGGCGGAGCGGAGTTCGGAAGCGATGATCGGGGTGCGCATGTCGACTAGCCCTTCGGCTCATGTTGAACGTGGCTCCATTACGCTTTTTTCCGGTTAATGACTGGTAAAAGACTGGTCCTCACAATCGATTTCAGACGAACTACCTCTTTCGAGAAAAAAAGCGTTCGCACATCGCGCTACTCAGCCGTTCTCCCGGCCTTGGAAATGTCTGTGCTCTCCTTGCGGCGTTTTTTCATCCTTTGATGGCGCGGAGCTCTGCCGATCCGCTTGGGTGGGAATCAGGTTGGTCAGCTTGGCGTAAGCTTCCCCCCGGAATTCCTCCAGCTGTTCCGCGACTTCCCCGGGCGACCGGCCGAGCGAGCGGAGCAGCAGGCCGCCCAGGCGGAGACTGCCCTCCACCATCTCCGGGACGACGTGATTCGCGCCGGCGTCGCGCAGAAGCCTCTGGTGCTCATGGTCCCGCGCCCGGGCGTGGATGTCGAGCAAGGGGCTGAGCCGCCGGATCGCCTCCACCGCCCGCTCGGCCGCGTGGGGCTGGTCGAGCGTCACCACGGCCGCGCGGGCGCGGTTGACGCCGGCGGCCTTCAGGACCTCGGCCCGGCTCGCGTCGCCGTAGTAGATCGGAAGGCCGCGCGCCCGGCCCTCCGCGACCCTCGACGGCTCCAGGTCGAACGCCATGTAAGGCAGGCGCTGCGCCTCCAGCAGCCGGGCGATGGTCTGGCCGACCCGGCCGAATCCGGCGATGATCACATGGCCCTTGAAGTCGCGGGCGTCCTTCTCCAGCCGGTGGAGTTCGGCCGGTCCGACCCGCGGCGACAGCAGCGAGCCGATCCATCGGCCCGCCACCATCAGGAACGGCGTCAGCGCCATGGTCAGCGCCACGACCGCCAGCATGAGCTGGCCGACCTGCCCCCCCAGCACGCCCAGCCCCATCGCGAGGCTGAACAGGACGAAGGCGAATTCGCCGCCCTGGCCCAGGCTGAGCCCGACCTGGGCCGACACCGCCGTGGGAAAGCCGAAGGCCCGGCACAGCATGGTCAGCACGACCGCCTTGCCCAGCACCAATGCCGCGACCAGCGACAGCACCAGCGGCGCTTCCCGGACGACCAGCCCCAGGTCGATCGTCATGCCGACGGTCATGAAGAACAGGGCGAGCAGGATTCCCCGGAACGGCTCGATGTCGCCCTCCACCTGGTGCCGGTATTCGGTCTCGGCGAT
Organism: Skermanella sp. TT6; assembly: GCF_016653635.2. Lineage (NCBI taxonomy): Bacteria > Pseudomonadati > Pseudomonadota > Alphaproteobacteria > Rhodospirillales > Azospirillaceae > Skermanella > Skermanella cutis. The sequence goes on along the minus strand of NZ_CP067420.1, from coordinate 3,444,217 downwards.
CAGCAGGCCGGCCAGGAAGGCGCCCAGCGCCATCGACAGGCCGGCGACCTCGGTCAGGTAGCTGACGCTCAGCACGACCAGCAGCGTCACCCCGGTGAACAGTTCCGGCGACTTCGCCGCGGCGACCGCGCGCAGCGCCGGCCGCAGGATCAGCCGCCCGACGACCAGGATGACGAGCAGCGCCGCGACCGCCTTCAGCGCGGCCATGCCGAGCGCGCCGGCGAGGCGGGTCCCGCCGCCGGCCAGCAACGGCACCAGGGTCAGCAGCGGGACCACCGCCAAGTCCTGGAGCAGCAGGATCGCGAAGGACACCCGGCCGTGCCGGGTCGGCAGCTCGCCGCGCTCCACCAGGATCTGCAGCACGATCGCGGTGGACGAGAGCGCCAGGCCCCCGGCCAGGATCGCTGCCGCTTCACGCGGCTGGCCCAGCCAGCGGGCGGCGAAATAGAACAAGGCCGCGGTGACGACGACCTGGAGCGTGCCCAGCCCGAAGACATGGAAGCGGATCGCCTTGAGCCGCTCGATCGACAGTTCGAGCCCGATCGTGAACAGCAGGAACACGACTCCGAAATTGGCCAGGACGGTCATCCCGGAAACGTCGGAGACGATCGCGAGCCCGGCCGGGCCGATCAGCATTCCTGCCACGAGATATCCCAGCACCGGGCTTGAGCGCAGCCGCTGGAAGATCGGCACCACCAGGATGGCGGCGGCCAGGACGACGAGGACGTCTTGAAGATCTTGGGTGGCGTGCATTCGCGGCTCGACAACAGGGGCATTTCGGAGGACGGGTCACTCGCCCCGGACTTCCTCCACCATATCGACCAGCCGCGAATAATCCTTAACGACCAGCGCATGGCTGCGTCGCTCGACGATCCCGCTCCGGGCAAGGTCGCTGAGCACGCGGGCGACCGTCTCCCGGGTCGTGCTGACCCGGCTCGCGATGTCGCCATGGACGGGAATCGGGGAGATCTCCGCGGTGTTGTCGGGCTTGAGCCCGGGCTTGGCCAGGCGGACCAGTTCCGCATGGACCCGGTTGTTGGCCCCGAGCGTGCTGAGATCCATGATCCGGCCGGTCGCGTTGCGGATGACCGAGGCCATCCGCTGCATCAGCATCAGCGCCACCTTGGGATGGGTCGTGACGATCTCCTGGAACAGGCGGGGCGGGACGAAGGCGATCAGCGTGTCGGTCAGCGCCACCACCGTGGCGGACCGCGGCTCGCCGTCCAGGGCCGAGAGTTCGCCCATGTAGCCTCCGGCGGACACGTCGTCGAAGCTGATCTCCCGGCCGGACATGGAGAACATCACGACGCGCACCCGGCCCTCGACGACCAGGCAGGCGTCCCGGGTCTCGCTGAGATGGTCGATGATCTGCTCGTCGGCCTTGTAGCGGCGCCAGCTGCACTGGCGGACGATGGCGGCGCGTTCTTCCGGCGTCAGGGACGCCAGCAGATCGATCCGGTCAAGCGAGGCGGCCTGCACTTCCGACACGGTTGGATACTCCAGCAAGCAAGGGGCGCCATGGAACGGCAGGGGCGGACGAGGAGGGCGAAGGCTGAGGGGAGGATAGCCCACGACAGTTTCGCCCGCGACCCCCTGAAACTTGCCGGTCGATCCAGAATCGTCCCGCACCGGCGAAATGACCTGTTGTACGCTTCCGATCAGCACCGATCTCATGAGTCACGGCAATCGAGGCATTGTGCCGCCGTCGGCTTCGGCCCATCATCAACCAGCGTGTCAGCCCAGGTTCCGCCCGTGCTCCCCCAAGAAGATCCCGACCAGTCCGCGTCCTCCCCCGCCACCCCGGTCAAGGGCGGCAAGCCCCTGCGCATCGGCCTGATGGGCCGGCTCCGGGCCTATTTCCTGGCGGGCATCCTGGTGACCGCGCCGGTCGCCATCACGCTCTATCTCGCCTGGGCGGTGATCAACCTGATCGACACCGCGGTGTCGCAACTCCTGCCGGCGCAGTACAATCCCGAGAATTACCTGCCGTTCAGCGTCCCCGGCCTGGGCGTGGTGATCGTGATCGTGGCCCTCACGCTGACCGGCGCCCTGACCGCCGGCGTCATCGGGAGGCTGGTGGTTCGCGCGGGCGAGGCGGTGCTGGCCCGCATGCCGGTGGTGCGCAGCGTCTACGGCGCCACCAAGCAGATCCTGGAGACCGTGCTGGCCAACCAGTCCTCGGCCTTCCGGGAAGTCGTCCTGGTCGAATATCCGAGGCGCGGGATCTGGACCCTGGGCTTCATCACAGGCCATACCCAGGGCGAGGTCCAGGACCTCACGGTGGACGACGTGGTGAACGTCTTCATCCCGACCACGCCGAACCCGACCTCGGGGTTCCTGCTGTTCGTCCCCCGCTCCGACCTGCACGTGCTGGAGATGACCGTGGAGGAGGGGATCAAGATGGTCGTCTCCGGCGGGATCGTCACGCCGCCGGACCGCCGTCCGGCCGCCGCCCGGCGCGCGACCGTGGAGGAGCGGTCCAGGGCGCCGGAGACCGTGGAGTAGGCGGGGAGCCCGGTCGGACGGCGACGGGCGAGCGCGGACGGCATCCCGCGATCTCCCTCGGTGCCGCTTGGGGGCTTTGGGTGTTAACGCTGGTGACGTCCCCATTCCGGTTCGGCCGGGCAATCAGACCGAGTGCCGTGTTCCCCTCCCATGTCCGAAGCCACACGCTACACGTCCGGCGCCCAGGCGAAGGGTAACGACGCCAAGTCCGAGTCGCCGTCCGGGCAGGCCGACCAATCCCGGCTGGGCCGCCGCCTGAGCCTTTCGATTCCGACGCGGAAGCTGCGCAACAGCGAGCTCGTCCTGATCCTGGTCAGCGGCCTGCTGGGCGGCGTGGTCGGATTCGGGGTCATGCTTCTCCACGACTTCGTCGAATTCCTGCACCATCTGGTCTTCGACCTCGCGGAAGGGCGTTACCTGAGCGAGGGCGTCGGCATCGCCCCCGCCACCATGCTGGTGGTCCCCACCCTCGGCGGACTGCTGGTCGGGACCCTGATGTTCTTCGTCCGCCGCTGGCGCCCCGGCGAGATCGTCGACCCGATCGAGGCGAACGCCCTGTTCGGCGGCAAGATGTCCCTGATCGACAGCTTCCGGCTGACCGTCTCGACGCTGATCTCGAACGGTTGCGGCGCGTCGGTCGGGATGGAGGCCGCCTATACCCAGACCGGCGCCGGGCTCTCCTCGACCGTGGGCCAGGTGATGCGGCTGCGCCGCGGCGACCTGCGCGTCCTGACCGGCTGCGGTGCCGCCGCGGCGATCGCCGCGGCCTTCAACGCTCCCCTGGCCGGCGCCTTCTACGCCTTCGAGCTGGTGATCGGCAGCTATACCCTGGCGGCGCTCGCCCCGGTCGCGGTCGCCGCCGTGACCGCGACGCTGGTCGCGCGGATGACGATCGGGGTGGCGCCGATCTTCACGGTCGATGCCCCCCTGATCGGCGTCGGCGCCATCGACTACGCCGCCTTCGCGCTGGTCGGGTTCGCCTCCGGCTGGCTCGGCATCCTGACCATGCAGGCGGTCACCCTGTCCGAACGGCTGTTCCGGCGGATGTCGCCCCAGATCTGGGCTCGCCCCGCGATCGGCGGGTTCTGCGTCGGCCTGATCGCGATGGCGGTTCCCCAGGTGCTGGGCAGCGGCCACGGCGCCCTGCAGATGAGCCTGGACGGGCAGCTCGCCCTGCCGGTGCTGCTGGCGCTGCTGTCCGCGAAGATCCTGGCGTCGGCCATCTCCCTCGGGTCGGGGTTCCGCGGCGGGCTGTTCAGCTCGTCGCTGTTCCTCGGCAGCCTGTTCGGCGGCATCCTGGCCGAGCTGGCGCTGGGGCTCTATCCCGAGCTTTCGGTCAGCCAGACGGCCTTCATGCTGGTCGGCATGGGATCGGTCGCCGCGGCGATCATCGGGGCGCCGATCACCATGGTGATGCTGGTGCTGGAGATCACCGCCGATTTCCCGGCGACGCTGGGCGTGCTGACCGGCGTGGTGGTATCGAGCGTGGTGGTCCGCAAGGCCTTCGGCTACTCCTTCGCGACCTGGCGCTTCCACCTGCGCGGCGTGCCGATCCGGGGTGCCCACGATGTCGGCTGGATCGAGGACCTCACCGTCGGCCGGCTGATGCGGCGCGACCAGAAGATCGTCGCCGAGGACATGAGGATCGCGGCTTTGCGCCGTATCTACCCGCTGGGCAGCGTCAAGCAGGTCTTCGTCGTCGACGAGTCGGGCCAGTACATGGGGCTGGTCGACATGGCTGCGGTCCACAACCCCGACCTGGACGAGAAGGCCGACGAGGTCCAGGTCTCCGGGCTGGCCCGGAATGTCCGCTATTTCCTGCTGCCCCGGACCAACGTCCGGACCGCCCTGAAGCATTTCAGCGAAGCGGAGGAGGAGACCCTTCCCGTCCTGGACGGGCCGAGCAGCCGCAAGATCGTCGGCTACCTGACCGAGGCCTATGCGCTGCGCCGCTATAACCAGGAACTGGAGAAGCAGCGCAGCGACGAGCTGGGCATGAAGAACCTGTACGGCGCGGACTGACCGCTCCTACCCCGACCGCAGATACTTCACCGCCTGGTCCCGTTCGAACAGGTAGAGCAGCACACGCAACGCCTTGCCGCGCTCGGTCTGCAGCTCCGGGTCCCTCTCCAGGATCAGCCGGGCGTCGTCGCGGGCGACCGCCAGCAGGTCGCCGTGGACGGCGAGGTCGGCCATGCGGAATTCCGGCAGGCCGCTCTGGCGGGTGCCCAGCACCTCGCCGGCGCCGCGCAGGCGCAGGTCCTCCTCGGCGATCAGGAAGCCGTCCTCGGTCTCCTTCATGATCGAGAGCCGGGCCTTTGAGGTCTGGCTGAGGGGATTGTCGTAGAGCAGCAGGCAGGTCGAGGCGGCGGTGCCCCGGCCGATCCGGCCGCGGAGCTGGTGGAGCTGGGCGAGGCCGAACCGCTCGGCATGCTCGATCACCATGACCGAGGCCTCGGGCACGTTGACCCCGACCTCGATCACCGTCGTCGCCACCAGCACGTCCAGGTCGCCGCCCGCGAAGGCGGCCATGACCGCGTCCTTTTCCGTCGGCTTCATCTTGCCGTGGACCAGCCCGACCCGCTCGCCGATCTCCGCGCGCAGCAGCGCATGGCGGTCGGTTGCGGCGGCGAGGTCGACCAGCTCCGACTCCTCCACCAGCGGGCAGACCCAGTAGACCCGGGCGCCCTCGGCGATCTTGCGGCGGACGCCGGCGATGACCTCCTCCAGCCGGTCGATCGGGATCGTGATGGTGGTGACCGGCTTGCGGCCGGGCGGCTTCTCGGTCAGGCGCGACACGTCCATGTCGCCATAGGCGGTCAGGGTCAGGGTCCGCGGGATCGGCGTCGCGGTCATCACCAGGACGTCGACGCCCCGGCCCTTGGACGAGAGCTGGAGCCGCTGGTGGACGCCGAACCGGTGCTGCTCGTCGATCACCGCGACGGCGAGGTCGCGGAACGCGACGTCCTCCTGGAACAGGGCGTGGGTGCCGACGATGATGTCGATCTCTCCGGTGGCCAGCCGCTCGTAGATGGCCGCCCGCGCCTTGCCCTTGTCGCGCCCGGTCAGCACGCCGAGCCGCACCCCGGCGGCTTCCGCCAGGGGACCCAGCGTCTCGAAATGCTGGCGGGCCAGGATCTCCGTCGGGGCCATCAGCGCCGCCTGGGCGCCGGCCTCCACCGCGTTGAGCATGGCGAGCAGCGCCACGACCGTCTTGCCGCTGCCGACGTCGCCCTGGAGCAGGCGCAGCATGCGCCGGTCCGCCTGCATGTCGGCGTAGATCTCCTCCAACGCCCCGGCCTGGGCGCCGGTCAGGGCGAAGGGCAGGGCGGCGACCACCCTGGCCCGCAGGCGGCCGTCGCCCTTGACCGAGCGTCCCGACAGCTTGCGCTGGTGCTGGCGGATCAGGGCGAGCGCCAGCTGGTTCGACAGCAGCTCGTCGAAGGCCAGCCGGCAGCGCGGCGGCGCCAGGCCGGACAGGTCCGATTCGTCCTGCGGGTTGTGGACCGTGGCGAGGGCGGCGCGCCAGGACGGCCAGCCGCGCCGGGCCAGCCAGGCGGGGTCCTGCCATTCCGGCAGTTCCCTGGCGGCGGCCAGGGCCGAGGCCATGGCCTTGCGCAGCACCTTGGAGGCGAGGCCGGCGGTCATGGGGTAGACCGGCTCGACCGCCTCGAACTCCCCCTTGGCGTCCGCCGGGACGATATGGTCCGGGTGCGCCATCTGGGGCATGCCGTTGAACCACTCGACCTTGCCGCTGACGACGATCTGCTGCCCGATCGGGAGCTGCTTCAGCAGCCACTCGCCGCGGGCGTGGAAGAACACCAGGTCGATCTCCCCGCTGTCGTCGCGGCAGCGGACCTTGTAGGGGTGCCGCGGGTTCAGCGGGGCGGAATGGTGCTCCACCCGGACCGTCAGGGTCGCGATGGCGTTGTCGGGGGCGTTCGCCACGTCGGGCGCGAAGCGCCGGTCGATGATGCCGGTCGGCAGATGCCACAGCAGGTCCGCCACATGGGGGCCTACCAGCTTCTCGGTCAGCTTGCCGAGCTTCGGCCCGAGCCCCTTCAGCGTCGTGACGGGAGCGAACAGGGGGAACAGGATGTCTGGCCGCAAGGAGCGCCCTCGTTACGCGGGATGGGATGGCGGACTTAGCCGCAGCCGCCCCGTTGTCGCAAGTTCCGCGTCGTGCTTCAATCCCGACCGACGGAACGGGACGGGAGCGCTGGCGTGACGGTCAGGACGATGAGCCGGGGCGAGGTGGATCAGGTGATCGAGTGGGCGGCCGAGGAGGGCTGGAACCCCGGGCTGGGCGACGCGGTGCCGTTCCATGCCGCCGACCCGACCGGTTTCCTGGTCGCGGAGGCTGGCGACGGCCGGCCGGCCGCGGCCGTCTCGGTCGTGCGCTATGGCGAGGATCTGGGCTTCCTCGGGCTCTATATCGCGCGGCCGGAATACAGGGGGCGGGGCCTGGGCATGGCGGCCTGGCGGGTCGGCATGGCGTATCTGGCCGGCCGGACGGTCGGCCTGGACGGCGTCGTGGCCCAGCAGGACAATTACCGGAAATCGGGCTTCGTCCTGGCGCACCGCAACGTGCGCTACCAGGGGACCGTGCCGGCGGTCGAGCCGCCGGACGGGCTCGCCGACCTTGCCGCGGTGCCGTTCGACCGGCTGCTGGGCTATGACCGGCCGCTGTTCGGCGCGCCGCGCGCGGCCTTCCTGTCGGCCTGGATCGGCATGCCCGGCGTCGTCGGCCTGGCCGCCGGGGGAATCACCGGGAACCTAAGCGGCTATGCCGTCGCGAGGCCCTGCCGGGTCGGCTGGAAGATCGGGCCGCTGTTCGCCGATGACGCTGAAACGGCGGACAAGCTGTTCCGCGGGCTGTGCGCCAGGATCCCCGGGGGCGAGCCGGTGATCCTGGACGTGCCGGAGCCGAATAGCACCGCCGTCGCGCTGGCCGGGCGGCACGGCCTCTCCCCGGTGTTCGAGACCGCCCGCATGTATGCCGGCCGGCCGCTCGACCTGGACCTCGGCCGGATCTTCGGCATCACGACGTTCGAGCTGGGGTGACCGGGCTCAAACCCCGGCGCCGGCATCGGACCCCTGCCGCGCCCGGCGGCGCTGGACCAGCAGGACGGCCCCCAACGCTGCCAGGATCACCAGGAAGGACAGGGCGGTCGTCAGGGTGCCCAGCGCGTACAGCACCGGGGTCGTGACGTTGGTGGTCATGCCGTAGATCTCCAGCGGCAGCGTGTTGAAGCTGCCGGCCGTCATCAGGGTCCGGGCGAACTCGTCATAGGACAGGGTGAAGCCGAACAGCGCGATCCCGATGACGCTGGGGGCGATGATCGGCAGCACCACGAACCGGATCGTCTGCCAGGGCGTGGCGCCCAGGTCGCGGGCAGCTTCCTCATACGCTCGGTTGAAGCGGTTGAAGATCGCGAACATGATCAGCAGGCCGAAGGGCAGGGTCCAGGTCAGGTGGGCGCCCAGCGCCGAGCTGTACCAGTTCGGCTCGAACCCGACGATGTTGAACATCAGCCCGATGCCCAGGCTGACCAGGATCGACGGCACGATCAGGCTGGCCACCGCGACGTAGAAGACCACGCCCGAGCCTCGGAAGCGGTGGCGGAAGCCCAGCCCGGCGGCGACCGAGAACAGGACGGTCACCACCATGACGATCAGCCCCAGGCTGAGCGAGCGGGTCAGCGCCCCGCCGAAGTCCCCGACCGCCTGCTGCTCGAACAGATTGTGGAACCAGTGCGTCGAGACCCCGTTCATCGGGAAGGTGAGACCGCCGTTCGGTCCCTGGAACGACAGGATCACGATGGTCGCGATCGGGCCGTAGAGGAACAGTACGAACAGCCCGAAGAAGGCGGCCAGCAGGTAGAAGCCGAGCGGGCGGGGCTCCCGTCCGCGCCGTGGTTTCGCCATGGCTCACAGCTCCTTTCGGATATCGACGACCCGCAGCATCAGCGCCACCATCATCAGGACGACCAGCAGCAGCACGACCGCGTTGGCCGCCGCTGCGGGGTATTGCAGCAGGGAGATCTGGTTCGCCATCATCAGGCCGACCGAGGCGCTCTGGCCGCCGCTCATCAGGCGCACCGTGATGAAGTCGCCCATGACGAGGGTGACGACGAAGATCGAGCCGATCGCGATCCCCGGCTTGCTCAGGGGGATGATGACGTTGGTCAGCACTTGCCAGCCGGTGGCGCCGGCATCGACCGCCGCCTCGACCAGGGCCTTGTCGATCCGCATCATGGAGTTGAAGATCGGCACGACCATGAACAGCACGTAGAGATGCACGAAGGCCAGCACCACGGAGAAGTCCGAGAACAGCAGGAACTCCAGCGGCTGGTCGATCACGCCCATGGCGAGCAGGGTGGAGTTGAGCAGCCCGTTGCGGCCGAGGAACGGGATCCACGAGATCATGCGGATGATGTTCGATGTCCAGAACGGGATCGTGCAGATCATGAACAGGGTGATCTGCCAGGTCAGCGACCGGACATGGAAGGCCAGGAAATAGGCGACGGTGAAGCCGATGCCCAAGGTCAGCGCCCAGGTCAGCGCCGCGTATTTCAGCGTGTTCAGGTAGATCTGCCAGGTGACCGGCGAGGTCAGCAGCTCCTCGTAATTGAGCAGCATGAAGTCGGGAATCACACGGATCGAATCGTAGTCCCAGAAGCTGACGACGACGATGGTGGCGATCGGGACGAGGAGGAACACGGCGAAGGTGAGCGTGAGCGGCGCCACCTGGAGGTAGGGGGCGACCGCCGCAGCCAGACGTGTCCGGTCGAGGCGCTTCGACGTCGCCCCCTCCCGGCGCTGGGCCGGGAGGGTTTGGGTCTGGCCGGTCATGCGGCGATGAACTCGTTCCACTTGCGGAGCATGTAGCGGTCCTCGTCCATGACGGCGTTCCAGCACGCCACGGCGCCCATGCGGTCGTAGAACGAGCCGCCGTCGCGGACCGCGCCCGCCTTCTCCATCACCTTGCCCTCCGGGCTGAGGATGTCGGTCGCGGCCGGCTTGCCTTCCATCCAGAAGGCCCATTCCTCGGCGCTCATGTGCTCCTTGGCGGTGTCGAGCACGGCGCTGTAGTAGCCCTGGCGGTTCAGGTAGGCGCCGACCCAGCCGGACAGGTACCAGTTGATGTATTCATAGGCCGCTTCCAGCTCCAGGCCGCTGACATGCTTCGCGATGCCCAGGCCGCCGCCCCAGGCGCGGTAGCCTTCCTTGAGCGGCTGGTAGGTGCAGGGGATTCCCTTGGCGCGGACCGCGGCGACCGCGGGTGACCACATGGACTGGATCACGACCTCGCCCGAGGCCATCAGGTTGACGCTCTCGTCGAAGGTCTTCCAGAAGGCGCGGAACTGGCCGGCCTTCTTGGCCTCGATCAGCAGGGCGACGGTCTTGTCGATCTCCGCCTTGGTCATGTTGCCCTTGTCGCCGTACTTCATCTCGCCCATGGACTCGGCGACCATGGCGGCGTCCATGATGCCGATCGACGGGATGTTGAGGATCGACGCCTTGCCCTTGAACGCGGGGTCGAGCAGGTCCTTCCACTGGGTGATCGGCTTGCCGACCAGGTCGGGGCGGATGCCCAGCGTGTCGGCGTTGTAGATGGTCGGGATCAGCGTCATCCACTGGGTCTGCGACGCGGCGAACTTGGTCGAGTCCTTGCCTTCGACGAAGCCCACGGTGTGCGGCGCCGTGCCCTGCGCGATGCTGGACTCCGGGGTCAGCTTGCCCGTGATGAAGAGCGGGACGATCTTGTCGAAGTTCTTGATCTTGCCGACGTCCATCGGCTGCATGACGCCGGCCGGGAAGACCTTCTTGCAGATCCAGTACTCGATGTCGGCGATGTCGTAGGACCTGGGCTGGGTGACCGCGCGCTGGGAGACCGCGTCGCTGTCCAGCGCCGTCATCTGGAGGGTGAAGCCCAGGTCCTGCTTCACCTTCTCGGCGACCGCGTTGAGGTTGGACACGCCGGTGCCGAACTGGCGCAGCGTCACGTTCTTGATGTTCTGCGCCCAGATCGTCGGGAAACCGGTGATGGCGCCGCTGCCGACGGCCAGGCCGGCCGCCGCGGCGGTCCCCTTCAGCGCCTGCCGGCGGGTGATACCGGCGGAAACCGGCTTCGGCGAATCGGTGGTGTCTCTGCTCATCTTTGAAGCCTCTCGGTTTTCTTGTTTGTCGGTTGTGGGGGCCGGCCGCTCGGGATCAGGCGGCGAGCGGGTGCATGTCTTCCTCGGCCCAGACGGCGGTGACCCTGTCGCCGGCGTTGAACGGGGCCGCGAAGAAGGCCTGTTCGGTGACGGTCACGGCGAACTCCTCGACGCCCGGGGATGCCAGGCGCAGATGGACCATCGGTCCCTGGTACTCGACCAGCCGGACCGTGCCGGTGAAGCTGTTGGGGCCTGCGGCCGCCCGGTCGGGAAGGATGCGGATCTTGTCGGTGCGGACCGCGAACTGCCGGCCGGCGGCTCCGTCGAGGGACGACAGGACATTGTGCCCGCCGATGAACCGGGCGACGAAGGCGTCGCGCGGCCGGTTGAACACCTCGCGCGGGGAGCCGGCCTGGGCGATGCGCCCGTTGTTCATCACCACGACGAGGTCGGCGAGCGCCAGCGCCTCCTCCTGCCCGTGGGTGACGTGGATGAAGCTGATGCCCAGCTCGCGCTGGAGGCGCTTCAACTCCTCCCGCATCTTGACCCGCAGGAAGGGGTCGAGCGCCGACAGCGGCTCGTCCAGCAGAAGCGCGCTCGGGTTGGTGATCAGCGCCCGGGCCAGGGCGACCCGCTGCTGCTGCCCGCCGGAAAGCTGGGCGGGCAGGCGCTCGGCGTACTTGTCCATCTGGACGAGGCCGAGCAGGTCCATGGCCTTGGCCCGGCGCTCGGGCTTCGAAACCCCCTTCAGCTTGAGGCTGAAGGCGACGTTGTCGACGCAGGTGAGGTGCGGGAACAGCGCGTAGCTCTGGAACATCATCGCCGTGCCGCGGCGGGCGGGCGGCAGGTCGTTGATATGAGTGTCGCCAAGCAGTATGTCGCCGTCGGAGACCGACTCATGTCCCGCGATCATCCGGAGCGTCGAAGTCTTGCCGCAGCCGCTGGGGCCCAGAAGGCAGCAATAGGTTCCCGCCGGAATGCGCAGGTCGATCGAGTCGACCGCCGTTACCGGCCCATACATCTTGGTGACCGCAGCGAGTTCGATATCCGCCGGTCCGGCCATTCGCCTCTACTCCACCCTGTCTCTTTGACTTGCCGATCATCAGCAGGCCACTCTTCAGCAATTTGAATGCCAGGGAGGCCTGATGGATGGAAAGAGAGGCGGGAGGCTCCGGTACGACGGCATCATGATCAAATTCTATTCAGATAGGAATTTTTTGCATGCATTTTAGGCAATCGCGGTGACGTGGGGTATCGTCGTCGGCATGGAGGCGGAGGCCCGAATCGCCCGACGGTCCGGCTTGAGGGTCGCGTTGCCCGGCGGGGCCGCTCGGTTGCTCGCCGACGGGGCCGGCGGACTGGTCAGTTTCGGCATCGCCGGCGGCCTGACGCCCGGCCTCGCCGCCGGAACGCTGGTGATCGCGTCCGAGGTGGTCCTGGAGGATGGCGGCCGGCTTCCGGCCGGCCTGCTGCCGGGTTACGCGGTGCCGGAAGGTGCCCTGCGGGCGCCGGTCGCCGGTGCGGTCGCGATCGTGCCGGGCGCGGCCGCGAAGCGGGACCTCCATCGGCGCACCGGCGCCGTCGCGGTCGATCTGGAGAGCGGGGGGGTGGCGCGGCTCTGCGCCGATGCCGGCGTGCCTTTCGCGGTGATCCGGGCTATCGCCGACCCGGCGGAGCGGGAACTGCCTCCCGCTGCGCTGGTCGGCTTGGGACCGGGCGGGCGGGTGGCGCTCGGCGCCGTCCTCGCGAGCGTCGCGGCCCGGCCCGGCCAGATCCCGGCCCTTGTCCGGGTGGCGCTGGATACAAGGCGGGCGCTCCGAGCCCTGGCCGGCGTGGATCTGCGTTACTTCGCTCAGCAATTCGAAATTTAAGAAATGAATACGGGTATCATGGAATACAAAGAATTCAATCCCGTAGTGCAACTGTATTGTGGCGAGGTGTTCGCGGCGGCGGGAAACCGGTTTCCCTTATCCGTGGCGAAACCAGTTCCACGCAGGTCGGGTCGTATGTTTGCTTCTCGCGACGGGTTACCCGCTGCGCGCTGAAACCAGGTTCATCACGACATCGATCCACTCCAACCCCACTTGGATCTTGACCGGGACCCGGGGTTCGCCGGGCAAGGGGCTGGCGAACCAGGCCGTCGCCGTTCGGTCCACGCCGTACTGGAAGAATTCACCCTCTTCGCGGTCGCGTTCGAAGCCTGCCACGGGATGGATGCGGATGGTGCATTTCTCGGCGGCTCCCTGGTGCATGTTGCGCGACGACTTCTGAAGCGTATCAGGGCCTTGGTAAGTCACGGTGACGTCGTAGCGGCGCCGGCCGTCGAAGACCGGGAAGGTGCCGGTGCAGCCGGTCTTGCCGCCCGCGGCGATGATCCCGACCGCGGCGCTGACCGGGTCGAGGGTGTTGGGCCGGAACTCCGGCGCCACAGCCCCGGCCGCCAGTTCGGACTGGGGCGGCTCTGCCGTCACGGACACGTTGCCGGCACCGTCATAGTCCAGGGCGAGCGTGCGGTGGCGCTTGCGCTGCTTCCGGTCGGAGCGGAACTGCTCGGGTTCGACGCGGGTGCCGGCCTCCACCCGGCCGTCGGCGGAGGCCTGATAGGACCAGCGGGACAGCAGGTCGACCAGCCGGCCGCCCTTCGCTTCGACGCCGGCCGAGTAGCGGCCGTCCGCGATGTCGAGGGTCATCGCTCCGCTGACGAGGAACAGGCCCCCGGCATAGACGTCATAGTCCAGCTTCATGGCCTCCGCCTGGAGTGGAAGTGCCCACAGGGCGACGGCGGCGGCGCAGGTGCGGAACAGTGCCATGGTTGCTTCCCCGGATCTGGAGCGTGCGGATGATGGTTAACCGCATTCTCCAGCTCCGAGTGGCGACACCGTGGCGGAAAATCAGCTCCGGCTGCCGCTCCGGGCGCTGCCCCGGCCGGACAGGCTGGGATTCTGCATGAAATAGGTATGGGCGTTCGGGGCGCCCGGCTCCGCCTCCATGCGGGTGAAGGCGCCGTCCGGTCCCATCAGCCAACTCTGCGCCCGGTCGCGCAGGTTGGTGCCCATGATCTGCTCGACGATCTGCTCGTGGACCGTGGCGTTCTCGATCGGGACCAGGGTCTCGATCCGGCGGTCCAGGTTGCGCGGCATCCAGTCGGCCGAGGAGATGTAGACCTTCGCCTTGGCGGAGGGGAGGCCATGGCCGTCGCCGAAGCACATGATGCGGCTGTGCTCCAGGAAGCGGCCCACGATGCTCTTGACCCGGATGTTCTCCGACAGCCCGGGCACGCCGGGGCGCAGGCAGCAGATGCCGCGGATGATCATGTCGATCTGCACTCCGGCCCGGGACGCCTCGTACAGCTTGTCGATGATGTCGGGATCGACGAGGGAGTTGAGCTTGATCCAGATCGCCGCCTTGCGGCCCGCGCGGGCATGGGCGATCTCCCTGTCGATCATTTCGACCAGCCGGCTGCGCAGGGTCAGCGGCGCGATCGCCAGCTTTTCCAGGTGCTGGGGTTTTGCATATCCCGTCATGTAATTGAACATGACCGAGGCGTCATGGCAGAGGGCCGGGTCGCAGGTGAAGAACGACAGGTCGGTGTAGACCTTGGCGGTGATCGGGTGGTAGTTGCCGGTGCCGAAATGGACGTAGCTGTGAAGCCCGTCGGTCTCGCGCCGCATCACCAGCGACACCTTGGCGTGGGTCTTCAGGTCGACGAAGCCGTAGACCACATGGACGCCGGCGCGCTCCAGGTCGCGCGCCCACTGGATGTTCGCCTCCTCGTCGAAGCGGGCCTTCAGCTCGACCATGGCGGTGACCGACTTGCCGGCCTCCGCCGCCTCGATCAGGGCCGCCACGATGGGCGAGTTCTTGCTGGTCCGGTACAGCGTCTGCTTGATCGCCACCACCGCCGGGTCGCGCGCCGCCTGAAGCAGGAACTGCACCACCACGTCGAAGCTCTCGTAGGGATGGTGGACCAGGATGTCCTTGTGCCGGATCGCGGCGAAGCAGTTGCCGCCGAAATCGCGGATCCGCTCGGGGAACCGGGCGGTGAAGGGTGGGAACAGCAGGTCGCTCCGCTCGTCCAGGATGAGCTGCTTGACGTCGCCCAGCGCGATCAGCCCCTTCTGGACGAAAACGTCGCCGGGAGAGACCCGCAGCTCGCCGACCAGGAATTCGCGCAGGTCGAGCGTCGTCTCCGCCTCGACGGCCAGGCTGATCACCTTGCCGCGCCGGCGGCGCTTCAGGGCGCTCTCGAAGGTGCGGACCAGGTCCTCCGATTCCTCGTCGATATCGATCTCGCTGTCGCGCAGCACGCGGAACAGGCCGTGCCCGGTCAGCTTGAGCGGCGGCGGGAAAAGGCGGTCGAGGAACATCAGCACCAGGTCTTCCAGCAGCAGGAAACGGGTGCCGGAGCCGGGCAGGCGGACGAAACGCTCCAGCTGGGTGGGCAGCGGGATCAGCGCGTCGAGCGGTTCGGTCTTCTCCGGGTCCTTGAGCTGGAGGACGAGGGCCACGCCCCGGTTGGCGATGAACGGGAACGGGTGGGCCGGATCGACGGCGATGGGGGTCAGTACGGGGAAGATCTCGCGCAGGAAGCGGGCTTCCGCCCA
This sequence comes from Skermanella sp. TT6, assembly GCF_016653635.2. Taxonomy (NCBI): domain Bacteria; kingdom Pseudomonadati; phylum Pseudomonadota; class Alphaproteobacteria; order Rhodospirillales; family Azospirillaceae; genus Skermanella; species Skermanella cutis. The sequence goes on along the minus strand of NZ_CP067420.1, from coordinate 3,428,946 downwards.
GGTCCGGTCCTCCTCGGACAGGTCCTTCGGGGCCAAGACCCAGATGCCGGCCTCGCGCAGCTCCTCCAGCAGGGCGTTGGCGCAGTCCTGCTGCTGGTCGTTCAGCTGGACGATGGCCTGGTTGATCAGGGCCAGCTGCTGTTCCGGCAGCAGGTTGTCGGGCGTGAGCGCCTTCACCCCGGCGCGCTCCTGGGCCTTCAGCGCCGCGACCCGGACCATGATGAACTCATCCAGGTTGCTGGCCGAGATCGACAGGAAGCGCAGCCGCTCCAGCAGCGGGTGGTTGGTGTTGTGGGCCTCCCCCAGCACCCTGTCATTGAAGGAGAGCCAGGACAGCTCGCGATTGATGAAGCGGTCGGGCGGCAGCTCCAGCGGTTCGACCTGCGGCGACTGCTCGGGCCTGTTCTGGCGCGCCGCCTTCTGCTGGCTGGTCGCTTCCACGGTCGTGTCCATCTCGTTCCCCCCAAGAACTGTTCGTCAGCCGTGCCGGTCAAGAGCGGCGCAACATGCGGCAACATTCAAGGCTGCCGCATATAACATTTGTTAACATTTCATGTCGATCGTCGTCCTGTGTCATATCGCCCCGCCGGGTCCTTGACTTCGGCGATCGTTCCGCGTGTCTGTTGGCGCGGATATCCAAGACGGAGAACAGACATGAGCCGGTACGGTTACGCCGGGGCGCTGGTCGGGGCGATGGTGGGTCTGGCTTCGGCGGTCCCGGCCGGGGCGGAGGAGGTGGGCTGCGTCACCACGGCCTGGAAACTGCTCGGGGCCAACCACAGGGTCTGCGTCGAGGCGTTCGACGATCCGAAGGTCCCGGGCGTCGCCTGCCATCTGAGCCAGGCGAGGACGGGCGGGGTCTCGGGCAGCCTGGGGCTGGCGGAGGACCCCTCGCGATTCTCCATCGCCTGCCGGCAGATAGGTCCGATCACCGTGCCCGACCGGCTGCGCGACAACGAGGAGGTCTTCACCGCCGACACCTCGATCCTGTTCAAGGAGACCCGAGTGGTGCGCATGTTCGACCGCAAGCGCAACACCCTGGTTTATCTGAGCTACAGCACCAAGATGGTGGACGGATCGCCGATGAACGCCGTCTCGACCGTGCCGATCATGCCGTGGCGGGACTAGAAGGGGGCCGAGCGCCCGATGACTGACGAGACCTGACGTGACCACACAGAGACATCCCATCTCCGTCGCCCCCATGATGGACTGGACGGACCGGCACTGCCGGTACTTCCTGCGCCAGATCAGCCGGCACGCGCTGCTCTATACCGAGATGGTGACGACCGGGGCGATCCTGCACGGCCCGCGCGAGCGGCTGCTGGCCTTCCATCCGGACGAGCATCCGGTGGCGCTGCAGCTGGGCGGCAGCGACCCGCAGGCCCTGGCGGAGTGCGCGCGCATCGCGGAAGCCTTCGGCTACGACGAGGTCAACCTGAATGTCGGCTGCCCGAGCGACCGGGTGCAGTCCGGACGCTTCGGCGCCTGCCTGATGGCGGAACCCGGCCTCGTCGCGGAGTTGGTCGGCGCGATGCGTTCCGCGGTGTCGATTCCCGTGACGGTCAAGTCGCGGATCGCCATCGACGAGATGGAGGAATGGCCGACGCTGGACGGCTTCGTCGCGACCGTGCGCGCCGCCGGCTGCTCCCGCTTCATCGTCCATGCCCGCAAGGCTTGGCTGAAGGGGCTGAGCCCCCAGGAGAACCGCGACATCCCGCCGCTGCGCTACGATCTGGTCCACCGGCTCAAGCAGGAGAACCCGGACCTGGACATCACGATCAACGGCGGCATCCTGGACCTGGACACGGCGGCCCGGCACCTTCAGGTCGTGGACGGGGTCATGCTGGGCCGGGCCGCCTACAAGAATCCCTACGTGCTGGCGGAGGTCGACCGCCGGTTCCATGGAGCGTCCGAACCGGCTCCGACTCGGGAGGACGCGGTGCGCCGGATGCTGCCCTACATCGAGGCTCGGAGGGTCGAGGGCGTGCCCCTGAATGCCGTCACCCGACACATGACAGGTCTGTTCCAGGGGCAACGCGGCGGCCGGGCGTGGCGGCGGCATTTGAGCGACTTTGCCCACAAGAACGGCGCGGGGCCTGAGGTTGTCGAGGCTGCGCTGGCCCGGATCGATCCCCCGAAGGGATTTTCCCAGGCCGCCGAATAAAGGGGCGCGACAAAACGGCCTGTACTGTGTTGTCTGGAATTCGCGGTTTAGCCCTTGACAAACTGCCCGTAAAGACCGAAATGGCCGGCCGTTCACCGATCGGAAATAGCTGTGTCAGATTTTGGTAACGTGAGCGGTGCCGCGAGACGAAGGCGGTGCCGTGACAATGGTTTCCGAACCGAGTGAATTTCTATTCCTCCGCCTCGGCAGGGGTCGGCGGGACTGAGTTGGAAATCCGAGGACAATCGTTATGACCGCCCTTGAAATCACGGCGCAACCTGTCGCCGACGCCGATCGCGCCACTGCGGTGCGCAACGAAACCGCGGGGGCCCGCGGCAACATCGCCTTCGCCGAGCATTCGACCGACCCGGTCCGGCTGTACCTGCGTGACGTGGCGCAGCACCCGCTGCTGACGCGTGAGCAGGAGGTTACGCTCGCCCAGCGCATGGAGGCCGCCCGCTCCGCGATCGACGACGTGATCGCGGCGAGCCCCTTCACGTGCACCCGCCTCATGCAGAGCCTCCAGGGCCTGCGCGACGGTTCCGTCAACGTCGGCACCGTCGTGGACCTGGAGCGCTTCGCCCGCATGGGGGCCGAGGCCGAGAGCGAGGATGCGGCTCTGGACGACGACCTCGCCGAGGTCGCCGACGCGGATTCGGAAGTAGCGGAGGCCGTGGCGGTTCCGGCCCTGTCCGCTGCCGAACTGGCCGCGTCGGTGGTCGAGGCGCTGGAGCGGATCGAGGCGGTCCAACGGACCGACGCCGCGGCTGCCGCCGCGCTGATCCGCGAGCTGCCGCTGTCCATCGACCTGCGGACCGAGCTGATCAACGCCATGCGCGACGTCAACCGGCGCATCGTCGGCATCGACGGCCGCCTGGCGCGCGTCGTGATGGCCGCGGGCGTCAAGCGCGAGGTGTTCCTGGAAGCCTATCTCGGCTCCGAGGACGAGCAGGACTGGCTGGCGAAGCGGGCTGCCAAGGGCGGTGCCTGGGCGAAGCTGGCCGACCGCAAGGGCCAGGAGGTCGACGCCCTGTTCGCCGAGCTGGCCGAGATCGGCCAGACCGTCGGGCTGCCGATTGGCCAGTTCCGCGAGCTGTCCGCCCGTCTGCAGCGGTCGCAGAACGACCAGATCCGCACCAAGGAGTCCTTCGCCAAGGCCAACCTCCGGTTGGTCGCGGCCCTGGCCCGCAAGCACCTGAACCGCGGCCTGCCGTTCCTGGACCTGGTCCAGGAGGGCAACATCGGCCTGATGACCGCGATCGAGAAGTTCGATTGGCGGCGCGGCTACAAGTTCTCGACCTATGCCACCTGGTGGATCCGGCAGTCGATGACCCGTGCGCTGGCCGACCAGGGCCGCACGATCCGCATGCCGGCCCATGCCTGCGAGGCGCTGACCAAGATCCGTCGCTGCGCGGTCCAGCTCCGCCTGCGCCGGGGCATCGAGCCGACCAACGAGGACATCGCGACCGCGCTGGCGATGCCGGTCGAGAAGGTCGCCGAGCTGCTTCGCATGGCGGCCGACGCGGTCAGCCTGGACGCTCCGGTCGGCGATGACGACGACGGCGCCCGGCTGGGCGATTTCCTGGAGGACAGCGCCACCACCGGCGCGTTCGACGCGATCGCCGCCGGTTCGCTGCGCGAGAAGCTGTCGGAGATCCTGGACGACCTCACCCCGCGCGAAGCCGACATCATCCGCCGCCGCTTCGGCCTTGCCGGAACCGAGGAGACGCTGGAGGACATCGGCCGCGACTACAACGTCACCCGCGAGCGCATCCGCCAGGTCGAGGCGAAGGCGCTGCAGCGGCTCGGCCGGGCCAAGCACGCCCGCGTGCTGAAGACCTTCCTGGAAGGCTGAGGCCGGTCCCGGGATTTCGGGCAGACGAAAGCGCCGGCGGGAGAGCGATCTCCCGCCGGCGCTTGTCATTCGGCTTCCCGGTCAGCCGCCCAGCTTGGCTTCCAGCCGCGCCATCAGGCTGTCCAGCTCCTTGTGATCGTCGGCGTTCAGCTTGGGACCGGGCGCGCGGACGGCGGCCGAGGCCAGGACGCCGCGCCGGCGCAGGATCTCCTTGCGGATCGCGAGGCCGATGCCGGCCTGCTGCTCGTGGCGGACGATCGGCAGGTAGGTGTCGAACAGGTCCTCCGCCCCGTCGGCGTCGCCCGCGAAGAAGCGCCGGCAGACCTGGACCAGCATCTCCGGATAGGCGAAGCCGGTCATGGCGCCGTCGGCACCGCGCCTGAGCTCCTGGGGCAGGTGCAGCCCGCCGTTGCCGACCAGGATGCTGATGCGGCGCCCGCCGGTGTCGGGCCAGGTGCGGATCTGGCCCAGCTTGCGCAGTCCCGGCGCGTCCTCGTGCTTCAGCATCACGATCTGGGGATGGTCGTCGAAGATCCGCCGCAGGGTCGCGACCGACACGGGGACCTGGGTCACCTGCGGATAGTCCTGGAACACCACCGGCACCTCGGGGCCGAGGATGCGCAGGGTCTCCGCGAAATAGTTGACCACCTGCTCCTCGGTCTTCAGGCCGGACATGGGAGCGATCATGACTCCGGCTGCGCCGGCATCCATGGCGGAGTGGGCGAACGCCGCGAGGTTGTTGGTGCCCGGATTGCTGACTCCCACGATCACCGGGATCCGGCCGGCGATCCGGTCGAATACGCGCCGCATGAAGCCCTGCTGCTCGTCCGGGGTCAGCTTCGGCGCCTCGCCCATGATGCCGAGGATCGTCATGCCGTCGACGCCGCACTCCAGGTAGAAGTCCACCATCCGGTCGGTGCTGGCAAGGTCCAGCCTGCCGTCGTCCTCGAACGGGGTGGCGGCGATGATGTACACGCCGTTCGCCCGTTCATTCAGCTTTTCGCCCATTCCTTTTCCTCCCTGCGCCTGCGGATCGGCGAACCGGCGTCCAGCTTATCACCGGTCCGCGGGCTTTTCGCCGCCTTCGCCGGTCCAGTCGTCGGTGATCATGGATTGGGCCTCGCTGATCTGGTCCACTTCCTCCTTGGACGGCGGGCGCGGGATGCGGGGGCTCTTGGGGCTGGTCGCGGTCTCGTTCGGTCGGCGCTCGTCGGCCATGGTGATCCTCCTTTGGGGGTTCACCATGGCTAACAGGACAGGGGGCCGATGATCACCCGAGGGAGACGTCCAGGTACAGCATGATGACGAAGCCCAGCATCAGGCCGACGCTCGCCGCCTTCTCCAGCCCGGCCCGGTGGGTTTCCGGGATGATCTCGTTGCTGACGACGAAGATCATGGCGCCGGCCGCGAAGGCGAGGCCCCAGGGCAGCAGGGGAGCGGCCAGGGAGACGGCGAGAAGTCCCACGAGGGCGCCCAGCGGCTCGACGAGCCCGGTCGCCAGGGCGATGGCGACGGCCTTGCCCCGCTGGTAGCCGATGCTGTGGAGCGCCACGGCCACCGCCAGCCCTTCCGGCATGTTCTGCAGGCCGATCCCGAACGCGAGGGGAAAACCGGTCGCGGTGCTGCCGGTGCCGAACCCGACGCCGACGGCCAGCCCCTCGGGGATGTTGTGCAGGGTGATGGCGATCACGAACAGCCAGATGCGCCGGAAGGCATCGGTCTCCGGCCCCTGGCGGCCCTTGACGAAGTGCTCGTGCGGGGTGAGCAGGTCGAGCGCCCAGAGGCAGGTGGCGCCGAGCAGGATCCCGGCGCCGACCACGGCCGGGCCAGCCCCGGTCTCCAGTGCCGGCAGGATCAGCGAGAAGAACGAAGCCGCCAGCATCACGCCGGCGGCGAACCCCAGGAGCCCGTTCTGGAGCCGGCTGGAGACCTTGCGCAGGAACAGCAGGGGCACGGCCCCGAGGCCGGTGGCGGACCCGGCGGCGAGGCTGGCAAGAAACCCGATGAGAATTATGGACACGCCTTTTCCGTCAATCGTCGGCTGCGGTCGCCACCGTCTCGGCGCCCGGGGGAGAAGTGGTTGATGAAGCGCTCTGGTAAGGGATAAGGAAGGTGAAGGTTGCACCTTCGCCCGGCGCGGTTTCCAACCAGATGCGACCCCCCAGATGTTCGACGATGCGTTTGCAGATGGCAAGGCCCAGGCCGGTGCCCTGCGGCTTGTCGGTCATGGTGTTGCCGACCTGACGGAACTTGTCGAAGACGATCCCCGCGTCGCCGGGCGCGATCCCCGGCCCGTTGTCGGCGACGGAGACGCGCACCCCCTCCGCGGCCGGCTCGACGCTGACCACGACCCGGCCGGTTCCGGACGGGGTGAACTTGGCGGCGTTGGACAGCAGGTTCATGGCGACTTGCGTCAGGCGGTCGTGGTCTCCCCGGACCGGCGGCACGTCGGCCGGAATGCGCTGCTCCAGCACCACGTCCTTGTCCTTGAACACCTGGGCGGTGGTGGCCGCCGTGTCGCGCATGATCGCGGCCAGATCGACCGGGCCGATCGTCCAGTCGATCTCGCCGGCCTCGATCTTGGCCATGTCGAGCACCTGGTTGATCAGCCGGGTCAGCCGTTCGCTCTCCCGGATGATCACGCCCAGGAACTCCCGCGACTGGTCGCGGTCGATGTCGGGATTATCGTGCAGGATCTCGGCGAAGGCGCGGACGGAGGTCAGCGGCGTCCGCAGCTCGTGCGTGACGGTGGACAGGAAGTCGTCCTTGAGCCGGTCCAACTCCAGCAGCTTCTCGTTGGCGGCCCGGAGCGCCGCGGAGGTGCGTTCCAGCTCGGCCGACTTCTGCTCGAGCTGCCGGCTGTATTCCAGCACTTGGCTGGTCTCGTCCAGCATGCGCAGCAACTCGGCCATGGTGACTTCGCCGCCCTTGACCGCGGAGGCCAGGGCCACGCGGGCGGACGCCGCGCCGACCGCGCCGGCCATCAGCCGCTCCCCGAACCGGACCAGTTCGGCGGTCGCCTGCCGGTCGCGGCGCAGGTCGATGTTGCGGCCCCGGGCGAAGCCGGCGAAGGCCTGCTCGGCGCGTTGCGGCCCGAGGAACCGCCCGACCAGGGCGATCAGGTCGCCGATCGTGGTGCTGCCCCTCCAGGTGCCGCCCTCGATCGAGCGGTCGGTCTGGCGGAACACGTCGACGAAGGCGTGGGCCTGGACCCGTTCCCCGACGCTGGGCCGGTCGAACAGCGACACGCCGACATAGAGCCCCAGGTTGGCCAGCATGCTCCAGAACAGCGCGTGCGACAGGGGGTCCAGCCCCTCCAGGCCGAGCAGCGCGTAGGGTCGCAGCAGGGCGATGCCGGCGGGGCCATCGGTCAGGAAGCCAGGGTCCAGCCAGCCCGACCGCGCGAAGGAGGGCAGCAGCAGCGTGTAGGTCCAGGCGGCGATGCCGGCGATCAGCCCGGCGATGGCGCCGCGGCGGGTAGCCCGGCTCCAGAAGATGCCGCCGATCAGCGCCGGGGCGAACTGGGCGACGGCGGTGAAGGAGATCAGCCCGATGGCCCCCAGCGCGTAGGCGCTGCCGGCGAACCGGAAATAGGCGTATCCCAGCAGCAGGATCGTCAGGATGGCGACCCGCCGGATCGCCAGCAGCAGGCGCGTCAGGTCCGGATGGCGGTCAAGCTTCAGGAGGCGCAGGTTGAGCAGCGCCGGGATGACGAGGTCGTTGGACACCATGGTGCTCAGCGCCACCGTCTCGACGATGATCATGCCGGTGGCCGCCGACAGGCCGCCCAGGAAGGCGAACAGGGCCAGGGCGCGCCAGCCTTCCGACAGCGGCACGGCCAGGACGAACATGTCGGGATCGACCGTGCCGCCGGGGAACAGCATCAGGCCGGCGACCGCTACCGGCAGCACGAACAGGTTGATCAGCAGCAGGTAGAGCGGGAACAGCCAGACCGCGCGGCGCAGGTGCGACTCCCGCATGTTCTCCACCACCGTGACCTGGAACTGCCGCGGCAGGCAGATGATCGCCGCCATGGAGAGCAGCGTGACCGTGATCCAGCTGCCGTCCGCCAGGGCCGGATCCACGGTCAGCAGGCGGGCGGTCCTGGGGTCGGCGGCGGCCCGGTCGAACAGGTCGGCGAAGCCGTCATGCAGGCCCCACACGACCATGATGCCGACCGCCAGGAAGGAGAGCAGCTTGACCACGCTCTCGAACGCCACCGCCGCCACCATGCCCTGGTGGTGCTCTGTCGCGTCGATGCTGCGGGTGCCGAACACGATGGCGAAGGCGGCCATCAGCAGGGCCACGTAGAACGCCTTGTCCGCGAGCAGCGCCGCCTGCGGCCCCGTCCCGAATCCCGACGGATCGGTTCCGGCCAGCACGTCGAAGCTGACCGACACCGCCTTGAGCTGGAGGGCTATGTAGGGCGTGATCCCGACGATCGCGACGGCGGCGACCAGCCCGCCGAGCAGATGGCTCTTGCCGTAGCGGGACGCGATGAAGTCGGCGATCGAGGTGCTGCGCTGCTTTCGCGCGATCCGCAGGATCTTGGCGACCAGGAGATATCCCAGCACCATGACCAGCGTCGGCCCGAGATAGACCGGCAGGAACCCGATGCCGAGCGTCGCCGCCCGCCCGACGCTGCCGTAGAAGGTCCAGGTGGTGCAGAAGACGCCGAGGGACAGGGCATACACATAGGGGGTCGCGATGACGCTGCGGCCCCGGTCGGCCCGGCGGTCGGCCGCCCAGGCGATGGCGAACAGCAGGAACAGGTAGGAGAAGGAGGCGACGGCGATTGCCCAGGCCGGCATCACCGGTCGTCCTCGGCGCGCTGCCGGCGCTCCATCGCCAAGCCGAGCAGGATGATCACCGCGGCCCAGGCGCCGAAGATGTAGACCAGCAGAGCCGGCCACCCGAACAGGGTGCCCGGAGCGCCGAAAGCCTTCAGAAGCGGCGGGTTGAACAGCACCAGGGCCAGCAGGAACAGCGCGACGAGGCGTTCACGCGAGGGAGATCCCGGAGATCCCCCAGGCGGCGCCCTGTCGCGCCGGGCGGTCAAAACGCCCGCTCCCGGGCATGCAGTTCGACCAGCATGTTGGCGCTGCGGATCGCGTCATCCAGCGTGATGACGTTCTGCTCCCGCAGCATGTCGACGAACCGCAGGAAGATCGCCGCGGTCAGCAGGCTGTCGCCCAGCGCGGTGTGGCGGTCGACCACCTGGATGCCCAGCCGCCTGGCGATCCCGTCCAGCGTATGGTCGGCGTCCGGCCCCTGGAGCTGGCGCGACAGCAGCATGGTGTCGAGCACCGGATGGTCGAACCGAACTCCGCTGACCTTCTCCTTCATCTTGAGGAACTTGAGGTCGAAGGCGGCGTTGTGCGCGACCAGCACGGCGCCCGACACGAACAGGTGGAACTGCGGCAGCACGACCGAGGCCTTCGGCTTGCCGCGCACCATGTCGTCGGTGACGCCGTGGAACTGGATCGTCTCCGGCGGGATCGACCGGCCGGGATCGACCAGCTGGCTGAAGGTCTCGCCGGTCAGGATGCGCCCGTTGACGATCCGGACCCCGGCGATCTGGATGATCTCGTCGCCGTCCGACGGGCGCAGGCCGGTCGTTTCGGTATCGAAAACGACGAAGGTAAGCTTGTCGAGCGGCGTCCGGCCCAGTTCGGCCGTGGCGATCGGCTGGTGCAGCAGGGAGAAGTCGAAGAATTCCGGCCGGGCGGAGGGCGGCGCCCGGTCGGCATGGCCGTGGAGCTGCTCCGTCGGCGGCAGCGGCACCCGCATGCGCGCCTGTCCCGGCCGGGGCGCGTCGCACCACAACTCGCTCCGGTGATGCTGCAGGACGTCGGTGACGGTCAGGCCGCCCAGGGCGTCGGGCAGGGCCTGCTCCATCCAGCCGTCCACGACGGAGGAGGCGACCGGCGTGCCGCTCCACGAGATGTCGACGAAGACCCACGAGCCCCCGGTTTCCGCCGACAGGTCGAAGTTCCGGGCGCCTGTGACTTCGCCCAGCCGCCCCACCAGATGGTCCAGCAGCACGACGAGGCTGTAGCTGTCGCCGTGCAGCCACTGCGGCAGGCCGGTCAAGGTGATGGCCGGTCCGCCGGCGGCGGCGACCCGGGCGATGACCAGGTTGATCAGGTTGCCGGAGTGGATGTCGCTCATCGGCCAGGCGCCGGTGATGATGCTGCGGTAATCGGCGGTGACGCTCTCCAGGCGGCCGGACAGGGCCGCGCATTCCTCCAGGATCACCTGCTCGAAGGCCCTGCGCGAATCGCGGTCCAGGTCGGGGTTGTCGGACAGGGTCTCGGCCGCGGCCAGCAGGTTGGCGACCGGCGGCCGGAACCCTTCCGTCGCGGCCCGGAGCACCGCGTCGCGCTTGCCGAGCGCCGCCAGTTCGGCCGTGACGTCGTCGAAGGTGACCACATAGCCGGTTATGACGTCCTCCTCCTGGAGGATCAGGCTCATGCGTCCCTGGAGCAGGTAGCGCCCGTCGGTGGTGGCGGCGACGAACTCGGCCGTGACGCCCATCGCGTGGGTATGGTGACGCCCGTCCTTTACGCGCAGGGTCAGCCGCTCCAGCGTGTGGAGGACCGGCGCCCGGGTCACCACCTGGAGCAGGTTGCGGCCGAGCCCCAGGTCGGCGGTCAGATGGAGCAGCGTCAGCGCCGCCTGGTTGTAGAGAAGGATCTGGTGCTGCTGGTTGCAGACCAGGACGCCCTCGTGCAGGTCGCGCAGCAGGGTGGACAGCCGGCTCTTCTGTTCCTGAACGACGGCGGTGGAGGAGGCGACCGCCTCGTCGATGTCGGAGCGGGCGGCGGCCAGCTTCTCGCCCAGCTCGTTGATCGCCTGGGGCAGGGGGGAAAGTGCCGCGTACCGCTCCGGCGGGACCCGGGCCGCCACGGTGCCGTGGCCGACCACGCGGGCCTCCCCGGCCAGCGCCACCAGGGACCGCAGGATGCTTCCGTCGACGATCCGCCACAGGGCGAACACGGCGGCCACGGCGACCGCGGCCCCGCCGAGGGCCTGGGTCGCCAGCGGATTGCCGGCCCCGTCGCCGTCGGCGAGCGTTGCCGGCAGCAGGATCATCAGGACGGCGGCGACCGCACCGACCGACGCGAACAGGAGGGCCATTCTGCGGCGTCCGTCCATGGATTGCAGGCTCCCGTGCCGATGTCAGGCGGCGAGGTGCTTGCGCACCGTTTCGACCAGGTCGCGGGTGGAGAAGGGCTTGGTGACGTAGTCGGTCGCCCCGAGCGCCATGCCCTTCTGCCGTTCCACGTCGCGGCTCTTGGCGGTCAGCATGATCACGGGCAGCCGCTGCCAGTCGGGGTTGGCCCGTATGGTCTGGCAGACGTCGAAGCCGTCGCGCTTGGGCATCATGGCGTCGAGCAGGATCAGGTCCGGGACCGATTGCTCCAGCGCCTGGATGACCTCCTCGCCGTTCTTGGCGAGGCGGACCTCGAAGCCGGCTTTCTGAAGCAGGAATTTGAGCGAGAGCAGGATGCTCGGCTCGTCGTCGGCGATCAGGATGGATTGGCTCATGGACGGCATTTCCTCCGGCGCCCAACCCCGCGGCCGGGGTCGTATTATTATTAGTTATGGTCAACACCAGTGGAGCCCAATGTACCCAGAGGGCTTCCATCCGATCAACAGCGACTATAAGGAAATTGTGATTCAGCGGACGCGGATGACATTACCGCGAAGATTTGCCGCACTCCGGAGTTCGGTGGAGGCGTCGGCGGCTTCCTTCTCGGTGCCGTAGCGGCCGACCCGGACCACCTTCCAGGTCTTGCCCGCGCCGTTGGTCCAGTCCGAGACGAAGGCGTCCCAGCCCTTCCCCGAAAGCTCGCGCGCGAGGCTGGCGGCGTTGGCCGGGTCCTGGAAGCTGCCGACCTGGACCGTGTAGTAGCGGTTGGGGACGGGTTCCGGCGGCCGTTCCCGCGCGGACCGCTCGGGCACCGGCAGGGGCGGAGGCACCACGGGCGCGGGAGCGGCGTCGCGCGGCCTCGACACCAGGTCGCTGAGCGCCGCGAGCGCCGGATCGATGGCCGGCCCGGCGGGAGCTTCCGATTTCTCCGGCGGCGTTCCGGTCACCGCCTCGGGCGGCGGCCCGGGCGCCGGCACCGGCTCCGCCACCGGGGGAGGCGGCGGCGTCTCCACCGCGGCCGCCTCGGCGGGAGGCGGCTCCGCGGGAGGCGGCTCAAGGGGCGGCGGCGGCGCTTCCGGAACTGCTTCAGCCGTCATCGCGGCTGGCGGGGGCGGCTCGGGCGCCTGCGGCTCCGGCGCGCTTTCGGCGGGCGGCGGGGGAGCGTGCGCGGCTTCCTGGGCGGCCGGCGGCGGCGCGTCCTGCGCCGGTTCCGGTGCCTGTTCCGTGACCATCGGCGCCGGCGGCGGCATCGGCGGAAGGATGGACGTGGGCGGCGGGTCGGCGGCGACCTGCGGGGGAGGGCTCGCCGGCGGGGAGGGTGGAGAAACGGGAACGGCGGGCCTGGGCGGCTCTGCCGAAGGCTCGACGGTCACGGTGGTGGTGCGCGGCGGCGGCGCAAGCATCACCGTGCTGACCCAGGCTCCTGCCGCGAAGGTCAGCACCAGCCCCACGGCCATGGCGGTGGATTTGAAGTTCATCGAGCGCTATCCGGCCCGGGCGCGTCGCACCGTCCGGGCAAACTCCGTCCATTATCCTGTGCTTCGGTCGAATAGGCGCCCAGAGGTCTTAATACCCCGTAAATCAAAATGCGGAGGACCCACCGCACGGGCCGCGCGGTGGGTCCTCCACGGTCCGGAACGATCCTGCGGGGCGTCCCGGTCAGGTGCGCGAGACGGTATCGCGGGGCAACTCGGCCGGCCGGCCGGCGGGGGCCGCCTGGACTTCCGGGGCTTCGTCTTCCCGAAGGCCGCTCCGGAACTGCTTCATGCCGCGGGCGATGTCGCCCATCGCCTGGGGAATCCGCTTGGTGCCGAACAGCAGCATGACGGCTGCCAGGACGACGATCCAATGGAAGAGGCTGAAGGAACCCATAGTCTTGTCTCCAGTGAGGCCCCGCCGTGCCGGCAGTTCCCGGTTGAACGGCTTGCCGCTGATCGCTAGCCGCGCTTGAAGGATAGGGGGCGGGCCATCCGCTTGCAACCCGTCCGCCGTCCCCAAGCATGATCCGATGTTCAGTATAGATGCTCCGGTCGCGACATGACAGCATTAGCTTTATAAGCTTTATTTGCGGCTTGTCGGGCGCGACGGCTGGTGATAGCGAAGCGTGCGCCATTGAAGTCCGCATTCCGCGGCCGGCCCCGCGCCATATCCGGAGTCCGATGTCCGCCCTCGATTTCCAGACCATCGTGGTCTTCACGCTGCTGGTCGGCGTATTCGTCGCATTCGTCCGCGAGTGGGTGCCGCCGGACATCGTGGCCCTGTCTACGGCGGCCATCCTGCTCCTGACCGGCGTCCTGGATACCGGCGAGGTGCTGTCCGTCTTCAGCAACAGCGCCGTCGCGACGGTGGCCGCGATGTTCGTTCTGAGCGCCGCGCTGGAGCGGACCGGCGTCGTGGAGGCGATGGGCAACGCCGCCATGCGGGTGGTGAGGCGCGACAGGATGCTGGCCTTCCTGATCCTGGTCGGGCTGGCCGTGGTCACGTCGGCCTTCATCAACAACACGCCCGTGGTGGTGATCCTGACGCCGGTCGCGGTGCGGCTCTGCCTCCATCTCGGGATGGCGCCCAGCAAGCTGCTGATCCCGCTGTCCTTCGCCGCGATCTTCGGCGGCACATGCACCCTGATCGGGACATCGACCAACCTGCTGGTGGACGGCGTCGCCCAGCGCATGGGCATGGAAGCCTTCGGCATCTTCGAGATCACCGGGTTCGGCGTGATCATGGCCCTGATCGGCATCACCTACCTGGCGCTGGTCGGGTACCGCCTGCTGCCGGAGCGGGAGACCACGGGCGAATTGCTGTCGAACCAGCCGCAGCGGCAATACCTGACCGAGGTGGTGGTTCCGCCGGGCAGCCCGGTCACGGGCATGACCCTCAAGGAGGCCAAGCTCGTCAACCTCGCCAGCGCGCGGGTCATCGACGTGGTGCGGCAGGACGAGTCGCTGCGCCGGGAACTGGATACCGTCGTGCTGCGTGCGGGCGACCGCATCCTGATGAAGAGCGGGATGGAAGGCGTGATGGGCCTGCGGGAGCATGCCGGCTTCGCCTTCGATCCGCAGGTCGACCTTCAGGAGATGTCCACCCGGAGCACCCGCGTCGTCGAAGGCATCATCGGTCCGCGATCGGGCTTCGTCGATCACAGGTTGGCCGAGTTCAACCTGCGGCGGCGGTACGGGCTTTACATGATTGCCGTACACCGGCAGGGCATCAATCTTCGGGAGAAGTTCGAGGAGGTCCGCCTCGAGGTCGGCGACATGGTGATCCTGGAAGGTCCGGAGGAGGGGGTCCGGCGGCTGGTCGACTCGGGCGACCTCATCAACCTGACGGAGCCGGTCCATAACCCGATGCGCCGTGCCAAGGCGCCGATCGCGATCGGCGCGGTCCTGGCCGTGGTGGTCCTGGCAGCCCTGGATATCATGCCGATCGCCGGGCTCGCGCTGATCGCGGCGGTGGGCGTCGTGCTGACCGGCTGCCTCGACCGCGACGAGGCCTATCGATCGATCGAATGGCGGATCCTGTTCCTGATCCTGGGCATGCTGACCCTCGGAGCCGCCATGGAGAAGACCGGGGCGGTCGAGCTGGTGGCGGGAGCCGTGGTCGACGCGGTCGGCCGCAACGAGCCGCTGATCATGCTGTCGCTGGTCTATCTCCTGGCGTCCGCCCTGACGGAGATCGTCAGCAACAATGCCGTGGCCGTGCTGCTGACGCCGATCGCCATCGGCATCGCGCAGCAGCTCGGCGTCGATCCCAGGCCCTTCGTGGTCGCCGTGATGTTCGGCGCCTCGGCGAGCTTCGCGACGCCGATCGGCTACCAGACGAACACGTTCGTCTATGGCGCGGGGGGATACAAGTACATGGACTTCGTCAAGGTCGGGCTGCCGCTCAACCTTCTGTTCTGGATCGTCGCGACCTTCCTGATCCCGCTGTTCTGGCCGTTCTGACCCGTGGGGCCGGCTCAGTCGGCGAAGCGCGGCATCTTGGACCCGCACAGCAGGTCGTCGAGCCGGTAGGCCATGTCCATCGCCATCTGGAAGGTGGGCTTGTCGAAACTCGGCTGCGGTCCGGCCTCGTAGCAGAGGAGACGCGCGTTCCGGATGGCGGAGTTGATGCTGGCGGGCTGCAGGTGGTGGTTCATGGCACATACCCCGGTCGGTGGCGGCGGTCCGGCAGGGTTCCGGACCGCCTGATTATTCTGTACACAGGATATTGTCGGCCATTGGAAAGTAATAGCAAAAAGCTTTTGACGATACGTCAAGGGATCCCTTGACGATCCGAATCCGCGGTCTCAGTGCATGCCTTCCAGTTCCTGAGCCGTCTGCTGGCCGGGAAGCTTGCCCAGGATGATCATGCCGAGGACCTCGTCCTTGGTGACGTCGGAGGTGTGGCAGGTGCCGACCAGCTTGCCGTTCTTCATGACGCTGACCCGGTCCGAGAGGTCGAAGACATCGTGCAGATCGTGGCTGATCAGGAAGATGCCGATGCCTTCCTTCTTCAGCTGCTTGATCAGTTCCGCCACCTGCTGGGTCTCCTGCGGTCCCAGCGCCGCCGTCGGCTCGTCCATGATCAGGATCTTGGCGTTGAAGTGCAGGGCGCGGGCGATCGCCACCGACTGGCGCTGGCCGCCGGACAGGTTCTTCACCGGCTCTTTGATCTTGCGGAAGTTGGGGTTGAGCCTGCCCATCACGTCGCGGGTCGCGCGCTCCATGGCGTCGTCGTCCAGCGTTCCCCAGGGGGTCATCAGCTCCCGCCCCAGGAACAGGTTGCCGGGAGCGTCGATATTGTCGGCCAGCGCCAGCGTCTGGTAGATCGTCTCGATGCCGAGCGCCTTGGCGTCGCGCGGGCTGCGGATCTCAACCGGCTGGCCGTTGATCAGGATCTGGCCGGAGTTCGCCTGGTAGGCGCCGGACAGGATCTTGATCAGGGTCGACTTGCCGGCGCCGTTGTGGCCCAGCAGCCCGACCACCTCGCCGGGATAGAGGTCCACGGTCACGCCGTCGACCGCCTTGATGCCGCCGAACTGGATGGAGATGTCGCGCATTTCCACCAGCGGAACGGTTCCTGTCATCTCTCGGGCCCTCCTAGCGGCGGCGTTTCTGGTAGACGGTGTCGAGCCAGACGGCGACGATCAGCACCAGGCCGATCACGACCGGCTGCATCGGCGTCGCGATGTCCAGCAGGATCATTCCGCTCTGCAGGCTCTGCATGATCAGGGCGCCCAGGATCGCGCCGGCGATGGTGCCGACGCCGCCGGCCAGCGACGTCCCGCCGATCACCGCCGCGGCGATGACGGACAGCTCCAGCAGCGACCCGGTGGAGTTGAGGCCGGCGTTCAGCCGCGCGGTCTGGATCGCGCCGGCGATGGCGGCCAGCACGCCCATCAGCACGAAGATCATCACCGTGACCTTGCGCACGTTGATGCCGCCCAGTTCGGCGGCCTCCGGATTGCCGCCGATGGCGAAGACGTAGCGGCCGAACTTGGTGACCTTGGTCAGCGCCGACATGGCGACCGCCACGACGATCAGGATCAGCACGGGGATCGGGATGCCCTGCGGCACCTGGGTGCGCGGCCGATAGTAGGAGTTCATGACCATGACGAACGCCACGATCAGGCCGATGGAGACCGCGAGGATCAGCGCCTCGGCCCAGAGCGGGCGGACCGGGAAGTTGAACCGGTTGCGCCGCTGGCGCGTGCGGACCGTCTTGAACAGGACGGCGGCGATGAACAACCCGCCGACCACCCAGCTCCAGAAGGCGCCGATCGAGCCGTCCAGACCGCCGCCCAGGAGCTGGAAGGTCGGGTCCATGGGCGCGACGGTCCGGCCCTCCGTGATCCACCAGGCGAGGCCGCGGAAGATCAGCAGCCCGCCCAGCGTGACGATGAAGGCGGGGACGGCCCGGTAGGCCACCCACCAGCCCTGGAAGGCGCCGATCAGGGCGCCCATGGCGAGGCCGGCGACCAGGGAAACCACCCAGGCCCAGGAGGTACCGATCGGCAGCACCTCGACCTGAAGGACGGCCATGACCATGCCGACGAAGCCCAGGACGGAGCCCACCGACAGGTCGATGTGGCGGGCGACGATCACCAGGACCATGCCGGTCGCCATGATGCCGACGACGCTGGTCTGGACCGACAGGTTCCACAGGTTGCGCGCCGTCAGGAAGATGCCGCCCGTCATGATGTCGAGCCCGACCCAGATCACCGCCAGGGCCGCCGCCATGGCCAGCAGCCTGGTGTCGATCTCCAGGGCGGCGATCAGGTTGCGGGCGCCCTGCGGTCGCGCCGTGCCGGGCGTTTCAACGACAGTCGTCATTGTCAGGTACCCTCATGCGAAAATCGCGGACCGCCGGATGAAGCCCGGCGGCCCGCGATCGCCGTTCAACGATTCGGGAGGCGACGGCTCACATGCAGGCCTTGGGAGCGTTGGCCTTGTCGACACCCTGGCAGGCCACGGCCTTGGTCACCCAGCCGGCATCGATCACCAGGTTGAGGTTCTCCTGGGTGATCGGGATCGGGGTCAGGAAGATCGCGTCCAGCTCGACGCCCTTGGCGCCCTGGTTCCACTTGGTGGCACCCTTGATCTGCGACGCCTCGGTGCCCTTGGCCAGTTCGACGGCGATATCGGCCGCGGTCTTGCCGAGCTCGCGCGAGTCCTTCCAGACGCTGACGGTCTGCAGGCCGCGGGCCACCCGGTTCAGCGCCGCCTGGTCGGCGTCCTGGCCGGACACGGGGATGCCCTGCAGTCCCTGGGCGGAGAGCGCCGCGATGGCGCCGCCGGCCGTTCCGTCGTTGGAGGCGACGACCGCGTCCACCTTGTTGTTGTTGGCGGTCAGGATCTGCTCCATGTTCCGCTGCGCGTTCTCGGGCAGCCAGCCGTCGGTGTACTGCTCGCCCACGACCTTGATGTCGCCCTTGTCGATCGACGGCTTCAGCACCTCGACCTGCCCCGCATGCAGGAAGTCGGCGTTGGGATCGGCGGCGCTGCCCTTGATGAAGACGTAGTTGCCCTGCGGCTTGACCTTCAGGATCTCGCGGGCCTGGATGCGGCCGACCTCCTTGTTGTCGAAGGTCAGGTAGAACACGCCGGGCGCCTCGATCAGGCGGTCATATCCCAGCACGGGGATGCCCTCGGCGGTCGCCTTTGAAATCGCCGGCATGATGGCGTTGTTGTCCTGGGCCAGCACGATCAGCGCGGTGGCCCCGCGGGTGATCAGGCTCTCGACGTCCGAGAGCTGCTTGGACGGCGAGCTCTGCGCGTCGGCGCTGATGTAGTCGGCGCCCAGTTCGGCCAGGCGGGCCTTGATGGCGGCCTCGTCGGTCTTCCAGCGTTCCTCCTGGAAGTTGGACCAGCTCACCCCGACGACGACCTTCTGCGCCCAGGCCCCGGTCGATGCCGTCATGACGAGCACCGCGCCCACGCCCATCAGCGCATGCTTGATGGCATTCATTGAGTTCCGCCTCCCCCATGGGTTCATTCTTGTTGGCCCGGCATTACCGTGGCGATCTTTCCAAACCTGCTCGAGACAACGCCCGGGCCACCGGACGGTGCGGCATTGTCGCTCCGCTACATACTGCCGCGGTCCAACGATGCCATGGCGCACAGGCCAAATCAATCGGCCTCGCCGGGCACCGGCGGCGCCGGCGAAACGTGGCGGCCGACGCCCTCTCCCGCGGCCGGGAGAGGGCTGGGCCGGCGCCTACTGGGCGTCCGCGGCGACCTGCATCTTGACGATGCGGTCGGGATCGGTCACCGCGCCGTTGCGCATGGACGATCCCTTCTTGATGTTGTCGACGAACTCCATGCCCTCGACCACCTGGCCCCAGACCGTGTACTGCCGGTCCAGGTGCGGCGACGGCGCGAACATGATGTAGAACTGGCTGTCGCCGCTGTTCGGATCCTGGGCCCGGGCCATGGAGACGGTGCCGCGGACATGCTTGTAGTTGGAGAATTCGGCCTTCAGCTTCTGGCCGGACCCGCCGGTGCCGTCGCCCCGGGGGTCGCCGGTCTGGGCCATGAAGCCGTCGATCACGCGATGGAACACGAGGCCGTCGTAGAAGCCTTGGCGGGTCAGTTCCTTGATCCGCGCGACGTGGTTGGGAGCCAGATCGGGCTTCAGCTCGATCACGACTCGGCCATCCTTCAGGTCGAGGTAGAGGGTGTTTTCAGGATCCAAGGCAAAAGCCTCCCCACTCCAGAGAAAGGCGCCCATCAGGGTCGCCATGATTAGGGTCTTCAACCAGCGCATCGTTGCTTCCACAGTGCAGGTCGGTGACGCGGGGACCATAGTGGAAGCGGTGGCGGGAAGAAAGCCGTGCCTCGCGAACACCCGATCGGGGGCGGCCGTCAGCTCGCCTGCGCCAGGGATTTGGACCCGCCGAGCCGTTGGGCGAGCCAGTCGGCGAGGCGTTCGGCGCCTTCGGCCGGGACATGGAGGCCCAGCTTGGTCCGGCGCCACAGGATGTCGTCGGCGGTGCGCGCCCATTCCCGCTCGACCAGCCAGGCGGCCTCGCGCTCGTACAGGCCGCCGCCGAAATCGGCGCCCATGTCCTGGAGCGAGGCGGCAGCGCCGACGATCTCCTCGGCCATGGTGCCGTAGAGCCGGCAGAGCCGCTGCGCCACCGCGGCGGGCAGCCAGGGACGCCGGGCCTTGAAGGCGGCGGCGAAGGGGTCGAACCGCGCGTCCGGCATGTCGCCGCCGGGCAGCGGGGCCGTCGCGGTCCAGGACGGCGCCAGGCCAGGGATGAAGCCCGCCAGCTTGTCCATGGCATGCTCGGCCAGCCGCCGGTACGTGGTGATCTTGCCGCCGTAGATCGACAGCAGCGGCGCTTCGCCCGCATCGCCCGACAGGTCGAAGACGTAGTCGCGCGTGACGGTGGACGGGTTCGCGGCGCTGTCGTCGTCATAGAGCGGGCGGACGCCGGAATAGCTCCGGACGACGTCCTGCGGCCCGATCTCCGTCCGGAAATAGCGGTTCACCGCAGCGCACAGGTAGGCGGTCTCCTCCGGATCGATCCGGACGTCCGAGGCGTCACCCTGGAACGGGATGTCGGTGGTGCCGATCAGCGTGAAGCGGTGCTCGTAGGGAATCGCGAAGATCACCCTGCGGTCGGTGTTCTGGAGGATGTAGGCGTGGTCGCCCTCGTACAGGCGGGGAACCACGATGTGGCTGCCCTTGACCAGCCGCATGTGGGCGCTGCCCTTCTGGCCGGCGATCCCGTGCAGGAAGCGCTCGACCCAGG
This sequence comes from Skermanella sp. TT6, assembly GCF_016653635.2. Classification (NCBI taxonomy): domain Bacteria; kingdom Pseudomonadati; phylum Pseudomonadota; class Alphaproteobacteria; order Rhodospirillales; family Azospirillaceae; genus Skermanella; species Skermanella cutis. Next base: position 3,408,533 of record NZ_CP067420.1, on the reverse strand, counting down.
GGCCGGCGGCGTTGACCAGGATCCGCGCGGTGACCACCCGCTCGGCGCCGGTCGCCAGGTCCTTCAGCCGCGCGGTCCAGCGGTCGCCCTCGCGCCGCGCCTCGACGCAGCGGGTGCGCGGCAGGATCTCCGCGCCGCGCGCGCGGGCATCCATGGCGTTGAGCACGACCAGACGGCTGTCCTCGACCCAGCAGTCGGAATAGGCGAACCCGCGGGCCAGCTCCGGCTTCAGCGGCGCGCCCTCCGCCCGGTCGGTCCGGAAATCCAGGCTCCTGGTGCCCGGCAGGCTGCGCCGTCCCCCGATATGGTCGTAGAGGAACAGGCCCAGCCTGATCATCCAGGCCGGGCGGAGCAGCCGGTTGTGCGGCAGCACGAACCGCATCGGCCAGATGATGTGGGGGGCGATCCGCAGGAGCACCTCGCGTTCCGCCAGGGCCTCGCGGACCAGGCGGAACTCGTACTGTTCGAGATAGCGCAGTCCGCCATGGATCAGCTTGCTGCTGGAGGAGGAGGTGGCGCTGGCGAGGTCGGCCTGTTCGCACAGGATCACGGAAAGTCCGCGACCGGCCGCGTCGCGCGCGATGCCCGCGCCGTTGATGCCGCCGCCGATCACCAGAAGATCCACCGCCGTATCCTGCCGATCCATCTCCATCCTCCGAAAAGCCCCTCGGTATGTTCGAAAACGAACATAATGCCCGTTTTGTATTTTCGCAAACGAACATTCCCGAATGTCCTTTTTCTGCCACGACGGAGTGCTAGCTTCCGTGGGCGAAACATATCGTCGAGCGGGAGGTAGGGACGCGATGGCGCGTCGCTGGACATGGATTTTTCCGGCCCTGGTCGCCGTGGTCGGGGCCGGGCTGCTGGGCCTGCCGTCCCTGGTCGAATGGCAGGGCGAGCGGATGCTCCGCGACTCCGGCTGGCCGGACGCTCGGGTCGACGTCGTGCGGATGGACCTGTCCGGCACCGACATCGATGTCTGGAACGACGCGGCGCGGGAGCGGCGGATCGGCCGGATCGAGCTGGCCTATTCCTTCGCCGCGGGGATCGGCGGCCGGCTGGACTTGGATATGCCGCTTTCCGGGCTGATGCCGGACGGGGTCGAGGTGAAGGATGCGGCCTTGCGTACCGCCGGGACGATCCGGTCGGAGGACGGGCGGTGGAGCTATGTCCCCGACGGATGCGTCACGCTGACCGCCTCCGGGGCCGCCGCCGGACCGGTGAGGGTGAGCGAACCGAAGTCGCTGTGCCTGGAGGCGGTGCCCGGCAAGGGCTTCCTCGACTATAGCCTGGCCGAAGGCACGGTGCTGGCGTTCGCGGTCAGGCCCGCGCCGCTCAGGCTGACCGTGCAGGGGGTGCCGGTGGCCGGACGATCCCCCGCCATGGTGGTCGATGCGGCCCTGGCGGCGACCGGGGCTCCCACGGGCATCGACGTCGCATGGCGGCAGGGGACGATCTCGCTTCCCCGGCAGGGCGTCGTCGGCGAGGGCCTGTCCGGCAAGGCGAGTTTCGATCCCGCGAAGGGACGGCCCCTCACGGCGGATTACGCCATCGCGACGATCCGCCATGACCGCCCGAAGCCGCTGGTGGCGCCGCTTCGGGCGAAGGGCCATGCGGAGGGGGATCCCTTGGCGACGGTACGCTTCGATGCGCGGCTGGCGGATGCCGGCGGCGCGGTCGCCATCGCCATCTCGGGCGAGCAGGACATGGCCGCCGGGGCGGGGTCGGCCGAGGTGAGGATCCCGCCCGTCCGGTTCGCGCCCGATGGGCCGGGACTCACCGGCCTGTTCCCCCTCCTGGGCGATTGGGTCGAGACCGCCAGCGGCACCTTCGGTATGGACGGCCGGTTCGCCTGGGGGGAGGGGAGCGGCAAGGGAAGCGCATCGATCCTGATCGAGGACGCGGCGGTCGGGGCCGGCGGCGTCACGGCGCAGGGTATCAACGCGGTCCTGACGGCGGACAGCCTGGCCCCGATTCGCCTCCCGCCGGGGCAGATCCTGTCGGTCGCCCTGATGGATGTCGGCCTGCCCCTGACGAACGCCGTGGTGGATTTCGGAGGCGCGGCGGACAGGCTTTCGGTCGCCCGGGCCCAATGGCAGTGGGCCGGCGGGATCGTGAGGGCGCTTCCGTTCGATCTCGGGCCCGGGGATTTCAAGCCGGGAGGCGAGGAGCGGACGATCGAGCTGGAAGCGACGGGAATCGACCTTCAGAGGCTTCTCTCGGTCGCGGCGGTCGAGGGGCTGTCGGCCACGGGCACCCTGGGCGGACGCCTCCCTGTTCGGATCGGCCCGGACTCCGTCACCGTCGCGGACGGCAAGCTGGAGACCATGGGCCCCGGCACCCTCCGTTACGATCCGGAGGCGCCCCCGTCCTTCCTGAAGGGCGATCCCGGCAGCAGCACCGACATGCTGCTCCAGGCGCTGACCGACTTCCGGTACGAATCGATCGAACTGGCGGTGAACGGGACGGCGGGCGGCGAGATGGCGATCGGTTTCGCGATCCGCGGGTCCAATCCCGATTTCTATGATGGATATCCGGTGGCGCTTAATCTTAATGTCGACGGCGCGCTCGACACGATCCTGCGGCGCGGCATCACAACCTATCGGATCCCGGAAGCGGTACGCGACCGGATCCAGGAATTCCAGGCCCAGGACAAATGACGCACATCCCGATCGCGCGCCGGCGCCTGCTTCTCGGAACGGCGCTGGCCGGCCTCGCCCCGGTGCTGGCGGCATGCAGCCCGACGGTCAAGGTCGAGGCTCCCGACAAGCCGATCGAGATCAACCTGAACATCCGTATCGAACAGGAAGTCCGGATCAGGGTCGAGCGCGACCTGGAGCAGGTATTCGCCGACGATCCCGAACTCTTCGGATTGCCGTCCGGCAGCGCGCCGCGGAGCGGCGGACAGGGTGCCGGCAGAAAGGGGAGCGGTACGTAATGAGACGCTTGTTGATCGTGGCCGCGCTGGCCCTGGGGACCGGGGCCGCGGTTCCGGCGGTGGCGCAGGCTCCCCTGGACCAGGCCAAGCAGGCGGGACTGGTCGGCGAACGGCCCGACGGGCTGGTAGGCTTCGTCGCCGGAACCGTTCCCGCCGACATCCGCGCCCTGGTGGACCGGATCAATGCCCAGCGGCTCGACCGGTACGCCCAGGTGGCCCGGACCAACGGGGCGTCGGTCGAGAGCGTGCAGGCTGTGGCCGGCCGCCAGCTGATCGAGCGGACGCCCGCCGGACAGTACGTCATGACGCCGTCGGGCGACTGGCGGCGCAAATAGGCGCATGGCGCCGCGGTTGTTTTCCTACCCTGCGGCATGTTCCTGTGCTACGATTTCGGGGTATGTGAGCTTCCGCCCCCTGGATAGCCTTCCGCCGGCGGAGGAGAGGGCTCCAGAAAGGAGTTGCATCCATGGTGACGATATCCAGCTTCCTGTCCGCCTACCCGACGACGGGGGCGACCAGCACCGCCAGGACAGCGGCCACGACCAACGCTTCGGCTGCGACCACGGTGGCTTCGGAGAAGGCGTCGCCGACGACCCGGTCCAGCGGTGCCGCGGGGGCCGTCAAGCTGGAGTTCGACCAGGCCAAGCCGCGTACCGCCGACAGCTTGCGTGACCAGTTGCGGACCAAGCTGAACGACGTGCTGGGCGGGATCTACAAGGACAAGGACCAGCGCGCCCAGGCGACGGAGGAGTCGCTGAAGTCCCTGTCGTCCCAGATCGACAAGGCGGCATCCTCCAAGGATGTGAAGGGCGTCGAGATCCGTGTCGGCTCGGTCAATACCAATTACGGACTCTCTTCGAGCGTGCGTTCGATCGGCATCGAGGTCGGGCTCGTGCGGGACAAGAAGGTCTCGTCGTCCGACACGACCGTGCTCGACTACCAGGGGAAGACGGTCGGGCTGTCGGCGAAGGAGGTCGCTTCCGGACTGGTCAACGGCGCCTATTCGACCACGGGCCAGCTGCCGGCCGACGCGTCGAGCGCCGGGTCGGCCGCCCTGGAAAAGGCCCGGACCGCGCTGTCCAAGGTGCAGCAGACGTCGGATGCCCTGAAGGCCTTCCGCAATGGCGACAGCGGTCCGCTGGACGAGCTGAGGGCGCAGATGCAGGGCGGCAAGTCCTCCGTCTCGACGGCGAGCCAGTCGGCCCCCTCCGATCCCACGGCGGCGCTGATGAGCAGGGATCCGAAGGTCCGCCAGCAGATGCTGTCCCAGATGATGGCGAACCATTACGGCCAGTTCGTCCGCTGACCGGCAGACCGGTGATCCTTCATCCAGGGCTTGGTTATTCCCGGCGGGACGGCTAGAGCTGTACCCGATCAGGTCGGTCCGCTGCGGTCCCCGTAGCCGGCCGCTCCACTCGCCGCACCGTGTTGCGCCATGGGCGCACCCTACGGCTCGATGCAGGGCGGAGATGATGCGGGCCGGCGATCGTAGGTTGCGCCCCTGGCGCAACGCATCGGATCAGCTATCCAGGCGGCTCAACCTGATCGGGGACCGCTCTAAGTGTCGCCGTTTCGACGGACGACCGCGACTGGGGAAGAGACCATGACCGCCTTGATCATGCCGCACCATGGCAAGTCACCTGCCATCCACGAGAGTGCCTTCATCGCGGATACCGCGGTGGTGATCGGCGACGTCGAGATCGGCGAGGAGTCCGGGATCTGGTTCGGCTGCGTGGTCCGGGGCGACGTCAATGTCGTCCGGATCGGTGCGCGCACCAACATCCAGGACGGCGTGGTGATCCATGTCGCCTCAAGGGGGCAGGGGACCTATATCGGCGACGACATCACCATCGGCCACATGGCCCTGCTGCATGCCTGCACCCTGGAGAGCGGCTGCTTCGTCGGCATGAGGGCCTGCCTGATGGACGGCTCCTACGTGGAGACCGGCGGCATGGTGGCCGCCGGCGCCTTGCTCACTCCCGGCAAGCGGGTCCGCAAGGGGGAGCTCTGGGCGGGAACGCCCGCGCGCTTCATGCGCGAGGTCACGGCGGAGGAGACCGCCTTCTTCCCGCGGTCGGCCCGTCAGTATGTCGACCTGGCGGCCAGCTACCGGCGGCCGTGACCGCCCCAGCGACATCCGGGACGCTGCGGGGCGCATGCTGCGCCCGCGCCGCCCGGCTTCTCCTCAGGTGATCCTGACCGCGACGTAGGAACCGGGGGCATCCTCGATCGCCGGCAGTCCGCCCGCGCCGGGAACCCGCGCCGCCACCTTGCCGCCGCCATGCTTCGACAGCCAACGCTGCCATTCCGGCCACCAGGAACCCGGGTTCTGCTTGGCGGTCGCCAGCCAGTCGTCCGGGGCCTTGGGCAGCTTGGCGTTGGTCCAGTAGCAGTATTTCTCCGCGGCGGGCGGGTTGACCACGCCGGCGATGTGGCCCGAGGCCGACAGGACGAACTTGATCGGGCCGGAGAAGGTCTGCGTCCCGGCATAGGTCGATTTCCACGGCGCGATGTGGTCCTCGCGGGTGGACAGCATGAAGACGGGCGTCTTGATCTTCCGCAGGTCGATCGGCTCGCCCTTGAGGCTGATGCCGCCCGGCTGGATCAGCAGGTTCTTCTGGTACATGTTGCGCAGGTAGAAGCTGTGCATCCGAGCCGGCATGCGGGTGGAATCGGAGTTCCAGTACAGCAGGTCGAACGGGAACGGGTCCTTGCCCAGCAGGTAGTTGTTGACCACGAAGGACCAGATCAGGTCGTTGGCGCGCAGCATGTTGAAGCTGGTCGCCATGGTGCTGCCGTCCAGGTAGCCCTTCTCGTTCATCTTCTCCTCGAGCATCTGGAGCTGCTCTTCGTCGATGAAGACGGACAGCTCGCCGGCCTCGGAGAAGTCGGTCATGGTCGTGAAGAAGGTCGCGCTGGTGATCCGCTCGTCGCCCTTCGCCGCCATGTAGGCCAGCGTGGAGGCGAGCAGGGTGCCGCCCAGGCAATATCCTATGGCGTTGACTTCCGCCTCGCCGGTCGCGAGCTGGATTTGGTCGAGCGCGGCCAGCGGCCCCTCGACCATGTAGTCCTCGAAGCTCTTGGCGGCCAGCTCCTCGTCGGGGTTGACCCAGGACACCATGAAGACGGTGATCCCCTGGTCGACCGCCCACTTGATGAACGAGTTTTTCGCGCGCAGGTCGAGGATGTAGTACTTGTTGATCCACGGCGGCACGATCAGCAGCGGACGGCGCAGCACCTGCTCCGTCGTCGGGCTGTACTGGATCAGCTGCATCAGGTCGTTCTGGTAGACGACCTTGCCCGGGGTCGAGGCGATGTTCCTGCCGACCTGGAAGGCGTCGTAGTCGGTCATCCGGATGCTGAGCTGGCCCTTGCCGCGCTCCAGGTCGTCCAGCAGGTGCTCCAGGCCCTTGACCAGGTTCTCGCCGCCGGACTCCATGGTCGCGCGCAGCACCTCCGGGTTGGTCATGACGAAGTTGCTGGGCGCCATCGCGTCGACGAACTGGCGCGTGTAGAAATCGACCTTCATGGCCGTCTTGTCGTCCAGCCCGTCGACGCCGCGGACGCTCGACTGCATGAAACGGGCGGTCAGCAGGTAGGACTGCTTGATGAAGTCGAACAGCGTGTTCTCGTCCCAGGCGCTGTCCTTGAACCGGCGGTCGTCCTTGGCCGGCAGGATCACCGGGTCGGCTTCCTGGCCCAGGAAACGCTGGGTGGTGCGCTGCCACAGGGTCATGTAGTCCTGCCACAGCGACATCTGGGCCTGCATCAGCTTGACCGGGTCGGCCATCATCCGCGTGGTCATCTCGATGAAGGCATGGCCGATGTTCAGCGGATCGGTCGACGGGGCATGGTTCCCGTCATGGACCTGCCGGGCCAGGAACTCGGATACCAGATGCTGGCTGTGCTCGGCGATCCGGGCCATCGCCCGGCTCAGTTCGACGGGATCGGGGAACTTCACGTCGGAGCCTTGCGTTTCGGCTCCATGCGTTTCGGCCATGTTCTTCGGTCCTCTGCGACTCTAAAATGATCTTGCGTTCGGCCGCTGCTGTCTGTGGAAATGCCGAACGCGGAATGCCGGGCTTGATGGAACGCGCACTTTGATACAACATCGGCGTAATTTTTTCAGCGCCGTGATACTGCGGCGTATGATTCCGGCGCATTCCGCCCGCGCCCAAACGACGCACGGGGGAACTCGGGAACCTCCGCCATGGGAGACTATGACGGCAATGGGTGACAGAAAATATAAAATGGCGACGAAATGACCGGCCCAATCCCGAACCAGCATCAGCATTCCCGCCCGCGCCGGCCGGCCGCCTGGCGTCTCATGGCCGCCGCGGCCCTGCTGGCCGGCACGGCCGGGTGCGCCAACAGCCCCGTGCTCGACCTGCTGGGCGGCGGCGCCGGCCTGCCGCCCGAGGGGGCGGAGCAGGGGCTGATCCGGCGCGCCACCGACGAGGACAAGACCTGGCCCAACCTCGCCAGCGTGCCGCCCCGGCCGACCGCGTTCAGCAAGCCGGCGGAGCGGCAGGCCCTGCTTGACAGGCTGAAGGTCGAGAGGGGCGAGGACCTGGCCTCCGGCGCCGACCTGGAGGCCCGGGCGCCGGTCGCCCCGGCGCGGCAGGCGCCGCCGACGCTTCCCCAGATGGGCGGCGACGTTCCGCCGCCGGTCAGCGCCATCCAGATCCCGCAGGCCCCGCCCGCGGCCCCCTGAGCCTCCTTCCCCCAAGGCTATCTTTTGGAGTGACGCCGCCGCCGAAAAATCTCGATTCCGGAGCGTCGGGGCGGTACATACTGGCTCCCCGCTCCGGTCCGGCCGAAATGCCGCGGCCGGATGGGGCGGCGCGCTTTTTTCAGGCGCCCGTATCTCCAGGTTTTCGGGGCACCCATGACGGATAGCGAATTCCACCGGATCAAGAGATTACCGCCGTATGTGTTCGCGGAAGTGAACGCCATGAAGGCGCGAGCCCGGGCCGCAGGCGAGGACATCATCGATTTCGGCATGGGCAATCCGGATCTGCCGACCCCGCCGCACATCGTGGAAAAGCTGATCGAGGCGGTGCAGGACCCGAAGACCCACCGCTATTCCAACTCGCGGGGCATCCCCGGCCTGCGGCGGGCGATCTGCTCCTACTACAAGAAGCGCTTCAACGTGACGCTCGACCCGGAGAGCGAGGCGATCGTCACGATCGGATCGAAGGAGGGGCTGGCCAACCTGGCGCAGGCGATCACCAGCCCGGGCGACATCATGCTGGTGCCCAATCCCAGCTACCCGATCCATCCCTTCGGCTTCATCCTGGCCGGCGCCGCGATCCGGCACCTGCCGATCGGGCAGGGCTACAGCTTCATGGAGTCGCTGGAGCGCGCGGTGAAGCACAGCGTGCCCAAGCCGCTGGCGGTCGTGCTGAACTACCCGTCCAACCCCACGGCGGAGGTGGTCGACCTCGACTTCTACCGGCCGATCGTCGAGTTCTGCCTGAAGCACGGCATCTACATCCTGTCCGACCTGGCCTATTCCGAGATCTATTTCGACGACGTGCCGCCGCCGTCGATCCTGGAGATCCCGGAAGCGCGCGAGATCGCGGTCGAGTTCACGTCGATGAGCAAGACCTATTCAATGCCCGGCTGGCGCATCGGCTTCGCGACCGGCAACAAGAAGCTGATCACGGCACTGGCACGCATCAAGTCCTACCTGGACTACGGCGCCTTCACCCCGATCCAGGTGGCGGCCGCCGCCGCGCTCAACGGCCCGCAGGACTGCGTCGCCGAGGCTCGGGCGATCTACAAGGCGCGCCGCGACGTCCTGATCGAGGGGCTGGCCGCGGCGGGATGGCAGGTGCCCAGCCCGCCGGCCAGCATGTTCGCCTGGGCGCCCATCCCGGCCCAGTTCGCCCATCTCGGCAGCCTGGAGTTCAGCAAGCTGCTGCTCCAGGAGGCTAAGGTCGCGGTGGCGCCCGGCATCGGCTTCGGCGAGTACGGCGACGGCCATGTCCGCCTGGCGCTGGTCGAGAACCAGCATCGGATCCGGCAGGCCTGCCGCAACATCCGGCTGTTCTTCCAGGAGGCGGGCATCGCGCCGCAGGGTACCGTCCGCCGAACCCCGGTTCCCGCCGGCGCCAAGCAGCGGGCCGCGTCGTGACGGCCCCGCTGAAGATCGGGGTCGCCGGCCTGGGCACCGTCGGCGGCGGCGTCCTGAAGCTGCTGGACCAGCATGCCGACCTGCTGGCCGGGCGGAGCGGCCGGCGGATGATCGTCACCGCGGTCAGCGCGCGGACCCGCGGCCGCGACCGCGGCGTGGATCTCAGCGGCGCCCGCTGGTACGAGGACGCGACAGCGCTGGCGGCCGACCCCGACGTCGACGTCGTGGTCGAGCTGATCGGCGGGTCCGAGGGCATCGCCCGCGAACTGTGCGAGACCGCGCTGTCCCGCGGCAAGCATGTCGTAACCGCCAACAAGGCGCTGCTGGCGGTCCACGGCACCGGCCTCGCCCGGCTGGCCGAGGAGCACGGCGCCGTCCTGGCCTTCGAGGCGGCGGTGGCCGGCGGCATCCCGGTGATCAAGGGCCTGCGCGAGGGGCTGGCGGCCAACGGGATCAAGGAAGTCCACGGCATCCTGAACGGCACCTGCAACTACATCCTGACCGAGATGCGGGAGACCGGGCGCGAGTTCGGCGACGTCCTCGCCGAGGCGCAGAAGCTGGGATACGCCGAGGCGGACCCCAGCTTCGACATCGACGGCGTGGACGCCGCCCACAAGCTGGCGATCCTGACCTCCGTCGCGTTCGGCTGCGCGGTGGACTTCGGGTCCGTCCATATCGAAGGCATCCGGCACATCTCCGCGCTGGACATCGACTATGCCCGGGAACTGGGATACCGGATCAAGCTGCTGGGCATCGCCCGGCGCTACAACGGCAATGTCGAGCAGCGGGTCCATCCGGCCATGGTGCCGATCGATTCGCCGATCGCGTCGGTCGACGGGGTGTTCAACGCCGTGGTCGCCGACGGCGACTTCGTCGAGAAGGTCACCTTCGTCGGCCGCGGCGCCGGGGCCGGACCGACCGCGTCCGCCGTGGTCGCCGACCTCGTGGACGTCGCGCGGGGCAGGATCTCCCCGGCGTTCGGCGTCCCGTCCGGACGGCTTGAAAGCGTCCGCGCCGCCCCTCCCGAGGAACGCCGAGGAGCGTACTACCTGCGCCTCATGGTGGTCGACCGCCCCGGCGTGATAGCAGAGGTGGCGGCGGCGCTGCGCGACGAGAATGTTTCCATGGAATCGTTCCTGCAGCGCGGCCGTGCGCCGGGCGAAGCGGTTCCCGTCGTGTTGACTACCCACGATACCGACGAGGCGTCCATGCAGCGGGCGCTGGAGTCGCTGTCGCGGTTGGAAGCGGTGCTGGAAGCGCCGCGGATGATTCGCATCGAGCAGTTCTGAGTCACGTCCGACGGGTCGGAGGCCCGGAAAACAGGGCTCCGGCGGAAATTCAATCGGTTGAGGAAATTGGGGAAGAACCCCAGGGGGAAAAACGATGGTAGAGCAAGCAGCGCGTCAGATGGACCGCAACCTGGCCCTCGAGGTCGTACGCGTCACCGAGGCGGCCGCCCTGTCGGCATCGCTGCTGATCGGCCGCGGCGACGAGAAGCTGGCCGACCAGGCGGCCGTGGACGCGATGCGCCAGGCGCTGAACAGCCTGGCGATCGACGGCACCGTCGTGATCGGCGAGGGCGAGCGGGACGAGGCGCCGATGCTCTATATCGGCGAGAAGGTCGGCACCGGCGGCCCCAAGGTCGATATCGCCCTCGACCCGCTGGAAGGCACCACCATCACCGCGACCGGCGGCCCGAACGCGCTGGCCGTGGTCGCCATGGCGGAGGAGGGCGGCTTCCTGAACGCGCCCGACGTCTACATGGACAAGATCGCGGTCGGCGGCAACCTGCCCGAGAACGTCGTGGACCTGGACGAGACGGTCGCCAACAACCTGAAGAACCTGGCGAAGGCCAAGGGGGCCGAGGTCTCCGAGCTGCTGGTCTGCATCCTGGACCGGCCGCGCCACTCGGAGCTGATCGCCAAGGTCCGCGAGGCCGGCGCCCGGATCATGCTGATCTCCGACGGCGACGTTTCCGGCGTGATCGCGACCTCCCAGCCGGAGAGCGGCGTGGACATGTACATGGGCAGCGGCGGCGCGCCGGAAGGTGTCCTGGCGGCGGCGGCCCTGCGCTGCATCGGCGGCCAGTTCCAGGGCCGCCTGCTGTTCCGCAACGACGACGAAAAGGCCCGGGCGGCGCGCTGGGGCGTCACCGACCTGACCCGCAAGTACGAGCTGAACGATCTCGCCAGCGGCAACGTGATGTTCGCCGCCACCGGCGTCACGACCGGCACCATGCTGCGGGGCGTGCGCCGCTTCGCCGGCGGGGCCGTGACCCACTCGATCGTCATGCGCTCGAAGAGCGGCACCGTCCGGATCGTCGAGGCGCACCACAATTTCCGCCGCAAGACCGGGTTCGGTCCCTCGGATAAGTGAGTTCGCAACAGGCCTTCCTGAACGTATCCCGCTCGCTGGGCGGTCGGCGCTGGGTCGCCCGGCCGTCCGACGAGCGGACCGCCCTGGCGCTCGCCCAGAGCCACGGCCTGCCGGAACTGGTCGGCCGCGTGCTCTCGGCGCGCGGCGTCGACCTGCCGACGGCGGACAATTTCCTGTCGCCGACGCTCAAGGCGATGCTGCCCGACCCCAGCGACCTGAAGGACATGGACGCAGCGGCCGACCGGATCGCGCGGGCGATCCGGTCCGGCGAACGGGTGGCGGTGTTCGGCGACTATGACGTGGACGGCGCCACCTCCTCGGCCCTGCTGCGCCGTTTCTTCCGGGCGGCCGGGGCGGAGCTGTCCGTCTATATTCCGGACCGGATCTCCGAAGGCTACGGCCCCAACGCGCCGGCCCTGCTCCGGCTGAAGGACTCGGGCGTCAGCCTGGTTGTCACGGTCGATTGCGGCGTGACCGCCTTCGATCCGCTGGCCGCCGCCGCCGGGGCCGGGCTCGACGTCGTCGTGGTCGACCACCACGCCGCGGAGCCGCGCCTGCCCCGGGCGGTCGCGGTGGTGAACCCCAACCGGGTGGACGAGGACTCGCCGCACAAGACCCTGGCCGCGGTCGGCGTCACCTTCCTGCTGGTCGTGGCGGTCAACCGCGTGCTGCGGGATGCCGGCTGGTGGTCGAACGGCCGGAAGCAGCCGGACCTGATGGGCTGGCTCGACATCGTGGCCCTGGGCACGGTGTGCGACGTGGTCCCGCTGGTCGGCCTCAACCGCGCCCTTGTCAGCCAGGGGCTCAGGGTGATGGCGCGGCGGGCCAATCCGGGCATCACGGCGCTGTCCGACCTGTGCAAGCTGGCGGAGAAGCCGGACGCCTGGCACGCCGGCTATATCCTGGGGCCGCGGGTGAACGCCGGCGGCCGGGTGGGCGCGTCCGACCTGGGCGCCCGGCTGCTCTCGACCGACGATCCGGCCGAGGCCGCTGAGCTGGCGCGCATCCTCGACCAGCACAACACCGAGCGCCGCGCGATCGAGGCCACCGTGGTCGAGGAAGCCATGGTCCAGGTCGAGGCGGCGCTGGAGGACCTGGGCGGCCTGGTCTTCGCGGTCGGCGAGGGCTGGCACCCCGGGGTGATCGGCATCGTCGCCGCCCGCCTGAAGGAGCGGTACAACCGGGCGGCCTGCGTCGTGGCGCTGGACAAGGGCATTGGCAAGGCGTCCGGCCGGTCGGTCCGCGGGGTCGACCTGGGGGCGGCGGTGATCGCCGCGCGCCATGCCGGCCTGCTGATCGCCGGCGGCGGCCACCGGATGGCGGCCGGTTTCACCGCGGCGGCCGAGCGGCTTCCGGAGCTGAAGCGATTCCTGTCCGACCGCATCGCCGCCCAGCAGGAGGGCGGACCGCTCGCCCCGACGCTGGAACTCGACGGCGTGCTGTCGGTGGGAGGGGCCACGCCCGACCTGGTCGGCACGCTCGCCAAGTTGGGTCCCTTCGGCACCGGCAATTCCGAGCCCCGCTTCGCGCTGGCCGACGCCCGGATCGCCCATGCCAGCGTGGTCGGCGAGAACCATGTCCGCTGCATCCTGACCGGCGGAGGGGGAGAGCGCCTGAAGGCCATCGCGTTCCGCGCGCTCGACAGCGACCTTGGCAAGGGCCTGCTGAAGAGCGGCGGCGCGCCGCTGCATGTCGCCGGCCACCTGCGCCCCGACAACTGGCAGGGCCGCAACGAGGTCCAGCTGATGATCGAGGACGCGGCCCCGGTCTGGGGAGGGAACTGAACCCTTGCCGGGGCGGAGATATTTCCCGCAGAAACTTCGCCGCCCCAGCAAAAACCGCCTTGATTTACCCCCGTCGCCCGGCTATCCATCCACTCACTTCAGCGCCTCGTCCCCTTCGTCTAGAGGCCTAGGACACCGCCCTTTCACGGCGGCGACACGGGTTCGAATCCCGTAGGGGACGCCAACCATTCCAAGGGGTTGGCGATCGTACGGCGGAAGCATTCCACAAACTTCCCGCGAAGCGCGCTCGGCGGGTGAAGCCCGTGACGTAGCCACCCCGACACCTCTCCGGGGCAGGGGCGTCCCCCGGCGGCAGTCGCCCGGCCACTGGCAAGTCGGCGCAAGTCCGGGCGGGACCGGATCGGCGGCAGGGGCTAGTATCGGCCGCCGGTTGGATTTTCCCCGCAGACCGCCTATACTCGCGGCATGGATCGGGAACAAGTCATCGCCACGCTGCGCGCCCATGAGCCGGAACTCCGCCACCGGGGTATCCGCCATGCCGCCCTGTTCGGCTCGGTCGTGCGCGGCGAAGCCAAACCGTCCAGCGACATCGACCTCCTGATCGACCTCGACCCCGAAGCACCGATCGGCGTCTTCGAGTATGTCGAGTTGACCGACTTCATCGGGGGCCTGTTCCCCGTCCGGGTCGACGTCGCCAACCGCGCAAAGCTCAAGCCGCACGTTCGGCCTTGGGCTGAGCGCGAGGCGCTCTATGCCTTCTGACCGAACCCGCCAAGCCCTCCTGGACATCCTCGAAAATGGCATGCTGGCACGCTCCTTCGTGGCCGGGATGGAGTTCGACGCCTTTGCCGACGACCGGCGCACCTTCTACGCCGTCACCCGTTGCTTGGAAATCATCTCTGAAGCCAGCCGCCGCCTGGAAGAGCCGCTGCGTGCCCGCCATCCGGAATTGCCCTGGCGGGCCATCATGGGCAGTGGAAACGTCTACCGGCACGAATATGACAACGTGGCTGAATCCTTTGTCTGGCGCACCGTCCGGGACAGTCTTCCGGGACTACTGGCCGTCGTCGATCGGGAACTCAACCAGCGCACGGACCCCGACGGCGCCGCTTCCGGACGACCGCCTCCGGAGTGATTCCTCTGCCTGCCTGCCCAGGGTTGGCGCCGGCCTCCCGAGCGCGCCGTGATCTTCAAGTCTTCAAGGACTGGCAGGTTGCAGGACACCCTATGGGTCAATGCTCACCCTGCCGTGGCTGAACGGCCGTACGATGACCCGAAGATAGAATATTCCTGGACTGCACTTCCGTTACACTGATCGAAACGACAGTGTTCATGGAGTCGGCCATGCGCTTGTTTTCTCTTTGCGTCCTCACAGTTCTGGCCATGGCTATTGCGTCTGACAGCGCGCATGCCTGCCCGAAGGGCTATCGGCCCTGCGGGAACTATTGCTGTGGCCAGTGACGGGGCCGGTGCCGCCATGGGGATGACGCGATCGACCCTGCTGAAGCTGGTCGCGGCCGTTATCGCCATCGGCGTCCCGACGGTCGGGTTCTTCGTCGCTTCGGCGCAGAACCGGCCGGCCAACGCGATGCGGGAGTCCATCCAGGAACTTGGCTTCTACCCCGTCGTTCCGCCGACGACGCTGGTGGGGCCCGGCTCGGTCTATCATGTCACTCGGGACGGCCGCTTCTACAGGACCATCTGCCGGGCGGATGAGACCGACGTCGGCAAAGTGCTCGTCCGATCTCCCAGCGAGGAAACCATCGCCCACGAGCTCCAGCAAGGCGAATACAAGGCAGGTGGGCAGGTCGCCGATTTCCTGAACGCCAGGCTGGGCCGGAACATCGTCGAGACGGTCACTTACAGGTTGTCCGACGTGGCCATGCTGGAGATCCCGCTTGACAAGAACGAGGAGATCTTCGTCAAGCTGACGGCCGAGCCCGGCTGCAAGGCCTGGGTGGACCGGCTGCTCGACGAGAAGGAATTCGTCTGCCAGGGGCAGTCGGTCCTGATAGCGAGCGTCCAATACAGCCTGAAGACCCGCGCCGGAGGCGATATCCGGACCGAGGTCAGCGCGCCCGAAATGTCGGAGATGACGTCGAAGCTGGCGGAGGCGGTCATCGAGACGCCGAAGGCCCTGGTGAACGCGGATCTGCGGATCGAGGGAGGCAAGATCGTCTCCGGTTCCGGATTGAGCTACGGCGTCAAGGTAAACCCCGTCTGCGCGACCCGTCCCGACGACTGGTACCCGCGGCGCATTCCGTGGTCGCTCTATGGGCGGGCGAAGAATTTCGTCTTCATAGACCTGCTGGGGGGATAGCCGCCGGCGTGTTCCACGGGTGGCGTTCCACGCCTGGACGGCGCCGGTTCTGCCGGACGCCGCCGTTCGGTCATGACGGTGGGGCGGGCGCGCACATCCCGTCCGCCATGAACCGGTCCGCCCACTTCCGGCTTTCCGCGAGCTCGGCGAAGAGCCATTCCCGGAAGCTCTTGACCTTCGGCAGGTCCGTCTTGGAGCGCAGGGTCACGAAACCGTGCCCCTGGAACGTCATGACGTCGCCGGCGAAGGGAACGACCAGCTTGCCGGTCCGCAGTTCCTGCTCGGCCAGCAACAGGCTGTCCAGGCAGACGCCCAGCCCGTCCACGGCGGCGCTGATCGCCATGAAGGAGCGGTCGAACCGGGGACCCCGCTCCAGGTCGAGACGCACCTTGCGGTGGCGCCGCGCCCAGTCGCGCCAACCGAGTATCGTGATCTCGGAATGGATCAGCGTGTGGTGGGCAAGGTCGGCCGGCTTGCGGATCGGCTTGATCCCGCCGGCCAGCGACGGGGAGCACATCGGCACGATCAGGTCGTCCGGGAAGGGGACCATCACGGTGCCCGCGGCGGGCGGACCGGGATTGTAGCGGATTTCCACGTCCACGGCGCCCTGGCCCAGGTCGATGACCTCCACGGAGGCGTGAAGGCGGATATCGATCCCGGGATGATGCTCCCCGAACTGCGTCAATCTCCTCATGAGCCACTGGGACGCGAAGCTCGGCGTCGAATGGACGGTCAGGACGGCGCTCATGCCGGCGACCTCGGCGTGGCGCGTGGCGGCATCGATGCGGGCGAAGGCGGCGATGACCTCGGTCGCGAGATGCCGGCCCGCATCCGTCAGGACCACCGCGCGATGGACCCGGTGGAACAGGGAGATTCCAAGCTGCTCCTCCAGGAGCTTAACCTGATGGCTTACCGCGGAAGGCGTGACGGCCAATTCCTCCGCTGCGGCCGCGAAGGAGCCGAGCCGGGCGGCGGCCTCAAACGCTTGAATGGACTTGATGGACAGCCTGTTTCGCATCGCCGCATTCAGATGAATTGAATTCAACAATAGGCATTATTATTCATTTGAGCAGCTAATCTCAAGAATTTAGATTCGGATCAACGGCCGGGCACGCAATCCAAGAGACTTTTCCAGTGTCCTTGAAAGCGATCCCAGGCGCTGCGCCGATCGGAACGCGCGAAGCGGCCGCCGGATACAACGGTCATCAAAAGGAGGGGAAATGCTGCTGTCCAACAAGGTCTGCGTCATCACGGGGGCGGCCTCCAAGCGCGGCATCGGGCGGGCGATCGCCAAGCTGTTCGCCCTGCATGGCGGACGCTCGATCATTCTCGATCTCGACGCGGCACAGGCCTCGGCCGCCGCGTCCGAACTGGGGGAGGCCCATCGCGGCATCGCCTGCGACGTGACCGACAAGGACGCCTGCATCGCCGCGCTGGACCGGGTGGTCGGCGATTTCGGCCGGGTAGACGTCCTGGTCAACAATGCCGGCATCACCCAGCCGCTGAAGTTCATGGACATCGCACCCGGCAATTACGACGCGGTGCTCGACGTCAGTCTCCGCGGCACGCTCTACATGAGCCAGGCCGCGATCCCGCACATGCGCAAGCAGCGCTCAGGCTCCATCGTCTGCATGTCGTCGGTTTCCGCCCAGCGCGGCGGCGGCATCTTCGGCGGACCGCACTACAGCGCCGCCAAGGCCGGGGTCCTCGGCCTCGCCAAGGCCATGGCCCGCGAACTGGGTCCGGACGGCATCCGGGTCAACTCGATCGCGCCCGGCCTGATCCAGACCGACATCACCGGCGGCAAGCTGACCGACGACCTGAAGGCCGAGATCCTGAAGGGCATCCCGCTCAACCGCCTCGGCGACGCGGAGGACGTGGCCCGGGCCTGCCTGTTCCTGGCCTCGGAGCTGTCCTCCTACGTCACCGGCGCCACCATCGACGTCAACGGCGGCATGCTGATCCACTGACGCGCGGGGCCGTGCCCGCACGGCCGCCGTCCCCCGACGCCGCCCCCGACGTCGACGACGCTGGAGAGAACCATGCAGACCAATCCACTGGGACACAACGTGGACCTGGCCGAACGCGCCTACCGCATCCGCCGCAACGCGCTGCTGATGGGCGAGGTCCAGGGCCAGGGCTATATCGGCCAGGCGCTCGACATCGCCGACGTGCTGGCCGTCTCCTACTTCCACGCCATGCGCTATCGCCCGGAAGATCCCCACTGGGAGGAGCGCGACCGCTTCCTGCTGTCGAACGGCCACTACGCCATCGCGCTCTACGCCGCCCTGATCGAGGCCGGGATCATCCCCGAGGAGGAGCTGGAGACCTACGGCAGCGACGGCAGCCGGCTGCCCATGTCGGGCATGGCTTCCTATACGCCGGGCATGGAGATGTCCGGCGGCTCGCTCGGGCTGGGGCTGTCGATCGCCGTCGGCATGGGCCTGGGCCTCAAGCGCAAGCAATCGTCCTCCCGCGTCTATACCCTGTTCTCCGACGGCGAGCTGGACGAAGGGTCGGTCTGGGAAGCCATCATGTCGGCCGCCCATTGGAAGCTCGACAACCTGATCGGGATCATCGACGTCAACAACCAGCAGGCCGACGGCCCGTCCACCCAGGTGATGGCGTTCGAGCCGCTGGTCGAGAAGCTGGAGGCCTTCGGCTGGTTCGTCCGGCGGGTGGACGGCAACGACATGGATGCCGTGGTCGCCGCCTTCGACGCCGCCCGCGACCATCCCGAGCCCAAGCCCCGCATGATCGTCTGCGACACCCGCATGGGCCGGGGCGTCCCGTTCCTGGAGGCTCGCGAGAAGAACCACTTCATCCGCGTCGACGAGCACGAATGGCAATTGGCCCTCGAGGCCCTCGAAGCCGGGAGGAACGCATGACACCCGCCACCGACACCAATACCGGCGCCGGTCCCAAGGTGCGCCTGAAGACCTCCGCCATGATCGCCTCGATCGCCGCCGAGGGCCAGCGCACCAAGCCGGCGCCCTTCGGCAACGCCCTGGCCGAGCTGGCCAAGGACCGGCCGGAGATCGTCGGCATGACCGCGGACCTCGGCAAGTACACCGACCTGCACGTCTTCGCGAAGGCCTGTCCGGACCGGTATTACCAGATGGGCATGGCCGAGCAGCTGCTGATGGGAGCCGCGGCCGGCATGGCGCACGAGGGCTTCGTGCCTTTCGCCACGACCTACGCGGTGTTCGCCTCGCGCCGCGCCTATGATTTCATCCACCAGACGATCGCCGAGGAGAACCTCAACGTCAAGCTGGCCTGCGCCCTGCCGGGACTGACCTCCGGCTACGGGCCGAGCCACCAGGCGGCGGAGGACTTGGCGCTGTTCCGCGCCATGCCCAACATGACCGTGATCGATCCCTGCGACGCGCTCGACATCGAGCAGGCCGTGCCGGCGATCGCATCCCACCAGGGACCGGTCTATATGCGGCTGCTGCGCGGCCACGTGCCGCTGGTGCTGGACGAGTACGACTACCGCTTCGAGCTGGGCAAGGCGAAGCTGCTGCGCGACGGCGCCGACGTGCTGGTGATCTCCTCCGGCATCCTGACGATGCGCGCCCTGGAAGTCGCCAGGACGCTGGAGGCCGACAGGATCGGGGTCGCGGTGCTGCACGTGCCGACGATCAAGCCCCTGGATACCGAGACGATCCTGCGCGAGGCCTCGCGCTCCGGGCGCATGGTGGTGGTGGCCGAGAACCACACCGTGATCGGTGGCCTGGGCGAGGCGACGGCCGGCGTGCTGCTCCGCTCCGGCGTGACTCCCAAGTTCCGCCAGATCGGCCTTCCGGACGAGTTCCTGCTCGCCGGGGCTCTGCCTACGCTGCACGACCGCTACGGCATCTCCGCCGAGGCCATGGCGCGCAGCATCAAGGGCTGGCTATAAGCCCCGCCCCCGGGCTCCCTGCGGCGGCCATCGGAGGGATTTCGGCCCAGCGATAAACAAACGGAGGAAACCATGAAGAAGATGCTCGTCACCCTGGCCGTGGGCGCCACGCTCATGGCATCGCCCGCCTGGGCGCAGCAGGTCCTGCGCCTTGCCCACAACGCGGCACCCGGCAACCCCAAGGCCGAGGCGTCGCTGAAGTTCGCCGAGCTGGTGGCGCAGAAGACCGAGGGGCGCGTCAAGGTGGAGGTCGGCGGCAGCGCCCAATACGGCGACGACGTCGAGGCACTGACCAGCATGCGCCTCGGCACCCTGGCCTTCAGCGCCAATTCCCAGGGCTCGACGTCGGGCGTCGTCCCGCAGTTCGCGGTGCTCGGCCTGCCTTTCCTGTTCCAGGAGCTGCCGCAGGCCTGGAAGGTGCTGGACGGCCCGGTCGGCGAGCAGCTGGGCGAATACTCCGGGCAGAAAGGCCTCGTCCTGCTGGCGCTCTGGGACAACGGCATCCGGCAAGTCAGCAACAACGTGCGGCCGATCCAGAAGCCGGAGGATCTCGCCGGCATCAAGGTCCGCACCCCGCCGGATCCGATCACCGTCGACATCTTCCAGGCTCTCGGTGCCAATCCGACGCCGCTGCCGTTCTCCGAGCTTTACATCGCGCTCCAGCAGGGCGTCGTGGACGGGCAGGAGAACCCGCTGATGAACATCTACTCCTCGAAGCTGCACGAGGTGCAGAAGTTCATTTCCCTGACCGGCCACAAGTACGAATCGACGCCCCTGTTCGCCAGCGCCGTCGTCTTCAACACCCTTCCGAAGGCCGACCAGCAGGCGGTGCGCGACGCCGCGGCCGAGGCCGGCAAGCTGAACCGCGAGCTGTCGCGGAAGGCGGACAGCGAACTGCGCGCCAAGATGGAAGAGGCGGGCGTCAAGTTCAATGAGGTGGATACGGCGCCCTTCGCCGCCAAGGTCCAGCCGGTCTACGACAAGTGGGAGAAGCAGTTCCCGGACCTGGTCGCGCTGGTCCGGAAGGAAGCCGCCTCGGCCGAGGCGGGGCAGTGATGGACATCCCGCGCGAGCGGTCGGCGACGGCGGCGGGAATTCCCGCCGCCGTCATCGCGGTGGCGGATCGGGCGATCGCCCTTGCCGCCACGATCGTCGCCATCGTGGCCCTGGTGGCCCTTTTCCTCGCGCTGGGGGCCGAGGTCGTCGTGCGCTACTTCACGACCCAGGGGCTGGGGTGGCCGTCCGAAATGCCCAACCTCCTGTTCCCGTGGCTGGTGATGGGCGGGATCGTGCTCGCCGCGCAGCGCGGATCCCACGTGGCCGTCAGCCTCGTGCTGGACATGCTCGGGCGGGCTTCGGCAAGGGTCCTGCTGCTGGGAATGCAGGTCGTGGTGGCCGTTACCTTCTTCTACCTGGCCTACATAGGGCTGGCGGTCATCGAGATCACCGGGAGCGAGGTCTATCCCGTGACCGGCGTCTCCGCGCGCTGGGCCTACCTGTCGCTCATCGCGGGCTTCGTCGGCATCGGCCTGACCGCGGTGACCACCTTCGCCCGCCTCCTCTATGCCGAGGATCCGCGCTCCGTGCGGGCCGACCATCCGGAGGACCACGCATGACCGTCGTCATGGTCTCCGTCTTCGCAGTTCTGCTGCTGCTGGCGTTTCCCGTCGGATACGCGCTCGTCATCAGTTCGGGTGCCGCCGTCCTGACCATGGGCGCCGTGCCGACCGTGATCGCGGTCGTGAAGCTGTTCCAGCCGACCCAGAGCTTCCCGCTCCTGGCGATTCCGTTCTTCATCCTGGCCGGCGCCCTCATGATGAGCGGCACCCTGGGCCGGAAGCTCGTGCGGTTCGCGGCCTCGCTCGTCGGGCGCTTCCACGGCGGGCTGACCCAGGTGACCGTCGTCGGGTCCACCATCTTCGGCGGGGTCTCGGGCTCGGCGGTCGCCGAGGCCTCGGCCCTGGGATCCATGCTGATCCCATGGCAGAAGCGGGAGGGCTATCCGCCCGCCTTCGCCGCCGCCACGACCGCGTCCTCCGCCGTGATCGCGGGGCTGATCCCGCCTTCCATCCCGCTGATCCTCTACGCCGCGGTGTCCAACGCCTCCATCGCCTCCCTGTTCCTGGCCGGCATCCTCCCGGGGCTGATGCTGGGCGCGGGAATGATGCTGGTCTGCTATTTCAGCGGCCGGCTGCGCGGCTTCCCGCTGCTCGCCGACACGGGCACGCTGCGCGACATCCTCAACGCCGCGGTCACCGCCCTGCCGGCCCTGCTGATGCCGGCCTTCATCGTGCTCCTCCTGCGCCTGGGCATCGCCACGCCGACCGAGGTCAGCGTCATCGCCGTGGCCTATGCGCTGCTGGTAAGCGCCCTGATCTACCGGGACCTGACGGTCGAGCGCGTCTGGTCGGCCCTGGTCGGGACGGTGGTGACCACGGGCGTTGTCATGTTGGTCATCGCCGCGTCCAACCTGGTCGGCTACGTCCTGATCACCGAGGCCATTCCCAACGCGATCACCGAATATGCCCGGAACGCCCTGGGGGAACCCTGGCTGATCATCCTGGCCATGAACCTGGTCATGCTGGTCGTCGGCATGTTCCTGGACCTGCCGGCTGCGATCCTGCTGCTCGGCCCGACCTTCATCGCGGTGGGCCAGGCGATCGGGATCGACCCGATCCAGCTCGGCGTCATGATGGTCGTGAACCTCAGCATCGGCCTGTTCACGCCGCCGATCGGGACCACGCTGTTCATCGCGGCCGCCATCGCCCGCCAGCCCATCGGCGCCATCGTGAAGGAACTGGCACCCTTCTACCTCGTCGCGATCACGGTCCTGGCACTCGTATCCTACGTGCCCGCCTTTACCCTGTACTGAGGGCCGGCGGCAGGGCGCCGAAGGTTCCGGAAACCGGCCGAGGTCCGGGACCCTCCGGCTCGCGGCGGCTTGCCGGTCATAAGAAACCCGATAGGGAGGAAGAGACATGACGACGATCGGATTCATCGGCCTCGGTTCCATGGGGCTGCCGATGGCCCGCAACCTGCTCGTGAAGGGCTTCCGCGTTCGGGGCTTCGACCTGCGGGCCGAGTCCCTGGCCGCGCTCGGGGATGCCGGAGGAGCGGGCGCCGGCACGGCCGCCGAGGCGGCGCGCGGGGCCGACGCCCTGCTGCTGATGGTGGTGAACGCGGCCCAGGCGGAGGCCGTGCTGTTCGCGGACGGGGCGCTGGACGCGCTTCCGCCGGAGGCCATCGTCGTCCTGATGGCGACCTGCCCGCCGGGCGAGGTCGAGACCCTGGCCGCCCGGGTGGAAGCCGCCGGCCGTCGGTTCGTCGACGCCCCCGTGTCGGGCGGCGTCGTCGGCGCCATCGGGGCCACGCTCACCATCATGGCGGCGGCCCGGCGGCCGACCTTCGATGCGATCCGCCCGGTCCTGCAGGCCCTGGGCGACAAGGTCTACCATGTCGGCGAACGGCCGGGGCAGGGGGCGACCGTCAAGACGGTCAACCAGCTGCTCTGCGGCGTGCATATCGCCGTCTTGGCCGAGGCGTTCGCGCTCGCCGCGAAGATGGGCGTCGATCTCGGCATCCTGCTGGAGATCATGGCCGGATCCTCGGCCTCGAGCTGGATGCTGAAGGACCGCGGTCCGCGCATGCTGGTGGCCGAACCTCCGGTCACGAGCGCCGTGGACATCTTCGTCAAGGACCTGGGCATCGTGCTCGCGGCGGGCCGCGACGCCAAGGCGGCGCTGCCCATCGCCGCCGTCGCCCATCAGATGTTCCTCGCCGCCTCCGGGCGGGGGGAGGGAGCCGACGACGACAGCCAGGTCATCCGCACCTACCACGCCATGAACGGGACCGGCCTTCCGCGGTAAGGCCCCGCGCGCGATCGACGGCAAGAAGGAATACCAGATGTCCGAACATATCGTCTTTCTCGACCACGATACCCTCGGCCCCGAGGTGTCCATGCGCCGGCCGGGATTTCCCCATACCTGGGAGGTACACGGCAGGACCGCGCCCGACGAGGTGGCGGAGCGGGCGGTCAAGGCGACCATCCTGATCGTGAACAAGGTTCCCCTGCGCGAAGCGGTGCTGGATCGGCTTCCGAACCTGCGCTTCGTCGCGGTGGCGGCGACCGGCACCGACAACGTGGATGTCGCCGCCTGCCGGCGGCGCGGCATCCCGGTGTCGAACGTCCGCGCCTATGCGGTCCATACCGTGCCGGAGCACACCTTCGCCCTGATCCTGGCGCTCCGCCGCTCGCTGATGGCGTACCGTGACGCCGTCGCGGCCGGCGCCTGGCAGCGGGCGGCGCAGTTCACCCTGCTCGACCATCCGATCCGCGACCTGAACGGCGCCACCCTCGGCATCGTCGGCGAAGGCGCCATCGGGCAGGCGGTCGCGCAGATCGGCCGCGCCTTCGGCATGCGGGTGCTCTTCTCCGCCCACAAGGGCCGCAGCGACATGGGGCCGCTCTATACCCCGTTCGAGGAGGTGATCGAGCGCAGCGACGTGCTGACGCTCCATTGTCCCCTGACGCCGGAAACGCGCGGCCTGATCGGCGAGGCCGAGTTCGCCCGGATGCGGCGGCGCCCCATCCTGGTGAACACCGCCCGCGGCGGCCTGATCGACGAGCAGGCGCTGGTGTCCGCCCTGGAGCGCGGATCGATCGCCGGGGCCGGCATCGATGCCGTGTCGGCCGAGCCGCCGCCGCCGGACCATCCCTTCATGCGGCTGGTGAACCGGCCCGACTTTATCCTCACGCCCCACGTCGGCTGGGCCAGCCGCGAGGCCCGGCAGCAAGTGGCCGACCAGGTCACGGCTTGCATCGAGGCCTTCGTCGCCGGACAGCCCCGGAACGTCGTCACGTAATCACAAGGATCCATCGACCATGTCCAGCGTCGACCTGAAGACCATGGCCAACGCGATCCGCTTCCTGTCCATGGATGCGATAGAGCGCGCCGGGGAGGGCCATCCGGGCACCCCCCTGGGGGCGGCCGACATCACGACCGCCCTGTTCACGCGGCATCTCAAGTTCGACGCGGGCGATCCCCTGTGGTTCGACCGCGACCGGTTCGTCCAGTCGAACGGCCACGGCTCGATGCTGATCTATTCGCTGCTGCATCTGGCCGGCTACGAGAAGCTGGGCATCGAGGAGATCAAGCGCTTCCGGGTCCTGGGCTCCCACTGCGCCGGGCATCCCGAGATCGACCAGGCCTGCGGGATCGAAGTCACGACCGGCCTGCTCGGCCAGGGAATCGCCAACGCGGCCGGAATGGCGGTGGCCGAGGCGTTCCTCAACCGGTGGCTCGGGCCGGAGATCGTCGACCACTACACCTACGCGCTGGTCGGCGACGGATGCCTGGAGGAAGGCCTGGGGCAGGAGGTCATCTCGCTGGCCGGGCATCTGCGGCTCGGCAAGCTGGTCTTCCTCTGGGACGACAACCTGATCACCGACGACGGCGACATCCGGCTGGCCCTGTCGGACGACATGCCGGGCCGGTTCCGCGCCAGCAACTGGCATGTGCAGGAGGTGGACGGGCATGATCCGCAGGCGGTCGCCCTCGCGATCGACCGGGCGAAGCGGGACCCGCGCCCGTCGATGATCGCCTGCCGGACCGCGATCGGACGCGGCATCCCCCGCGTCGAGGGCCTGCGGATCGCCCACAGCGGGCGCCTGTCCGCCGACGATACCGAGGCCGCGCGCCGGCACCTGGACTGGCCCGCGGCCCCGTTCGAGATCCCCGCCGGCATCCTCGGGGCGTGGCGCGAGGCGGGGCGGCGCGGCGAGCCGGAGCGCCGGGCTTGGCAGGAGCGGGTCGCCGCCCTGGGCCCGGAGAAGCGCCGTACCTTCGACCGCCTCCGGGAGGGACGCCTGCCGGACGGCTGGGATGCAGCACTCCGGGCCTTCAAGCGCCGCGCCGCCGAAAGCGGCCACGCCGACCACGGCTACAAGATCTCCGGCGATCTTTCGGACATGCTGGCCGAGGCCGTTCCGGAGATGCTGTCCGGCGCGCCGGACCTGGAGGGCGCCACCCTGCACAAGCGCGGCCTCGCGGCCTTCACCGCCGACGACCGGGGCGGGCGCTACGTCCATTACGGCGTGCGCGAGCATGCGATGGGTTCGATGCTGAACGGCATGGCGGCGCACGGGGGCGTCGTGCCGACCGGCGTCACCTATCTGGTGTTCTCCGACTACATGAGACCGTCCGTCCGGATGGCGGCGCTGATGGGCCTGCCGGTCAAGTTCGTCTTCACCCACGACTCCATCGGCATCGGCACCAACGGCCCGACCCACCAGCCCGTCGAGTTCCTGGCCGCCTTCCGGGCGATGCCCAACCTGCTGGTGCTCCGTCCGGCCGACGCCGTCGAAGCCGCGGAGTGCTGGGAGATCGCGATGACGCATCGCTCCGGCCCCGTGGCGCTGGTCTTCTCCCGCCAGCCGCTGGAACCGGCGCGCCGCCGCCATGACGAGGAGAACCTGGCGGGCCGCGGCGCCTATGTGCTCGCCGAGGCCGAGGGCGGCCCGCGCCGTGCCACCATCCTCGCCACCGGGTCCGAGGTGGCCGTCGCCCTGGAGGCCCGCCGGATGCTCCAGGCCGAGAAGATCCCGGCCGCCGTGGTCTCCATGCCCTGTTGGGAGCTTTTCGAGCAGCAGGACGCGGATTACCGCAGCCGGGTCATGGACCGCGCCGCCGTGCGGGTCGCCGTCGAGGCGGCCGTGCGCCAGGGATGGGAGCGCTACATCGGCGAGGACGGCGGTTTCGTGGGGATGGACGGCTTCGGCGCCTCGGGCTCCGTGCCGGACCTGTACGCCCGTTTCGGCATCACGCCGGAGCGCGTGGCCGCGGAGGTCCGGAAGCGCCTGTGAACCGGGGAACCGGACGACCGCCCCGGCACCGGGGCGGTCGTCGGCGACCGTGACCGGAACCCGTCACGCCGCTTCCAGGACCCGCTCCCGGGGAAGCGTCGTCAGGGTGGCCATGTCGGGACGTCCCTCGACGGGGCCGGCGCCGATGGGGCCGGCGCCGGAATGCGGCACCCAGGCCGCGAGCGGGAGAGGTGCGTCGTACCATTCGGCGGCCGCATTGTTGTGGACGATGCGATAGACGTCCTCGAGCAGGCGGTCGCGCCGGCATCCGATCATCTCGAGCTGCCGGCTCGACAGCCGATTGAGAGCCGCGTGGATCTGATCGATGTCCCGGTCAAACCGCCACTCGCGATAGCGCTCGACCGTGGCTTCCTTCACCCTGCGCCACCAGGTGTCGGTGTTCACCGTGGTCCGCCCTCCGGAGGTCGGGGCGGCGGAGGGTTCAGGGCGAAGATCGATCGTGAGAGACATGGGATTCTCCTTCATGCTCGGTCAGGAACGAGCGGAAAACGCGCCAGTCCGGATTTTCATGCATGGGTACGAAAAAGGTGGAGCCGAGATCGCGAGGCCGGTGAGAGCCCGTTTCCGGCATGCCCCGGCGCGCCGGCCGGAGGTACCCACTTTGCGCATCCGCCAAGGCCCGGCCGGCAGGGATGAAGGTTGATTTCCAGGCGTTCTCCCCGCGAATTCGATCAAGGAGGCCGCACATGGCGCGTCAGTCGACCTTAGAGACGCTTCACGAGCATGTCGTCAGCCTGCGCCGTTTCGCCTTGGTGTTGACGCGGAACCGCGACGATGCGGAAGACCTCGTGCAGGAAACGCTGACGCGGGCCATCGCCGGCATCGACAGCTACCAATCGGGCACCGACCTGCGGGCCTGGCTGTTCCGCATCATGAACAACGCCCACATCAGCGCGGCCCGCAAAAGGCAGGTGCGGGACTCCGCCGCGGCCACCCTGGCGGACCCGGTGGCGGAGGCGACGCAGTCGCTGCGGGTCGAGGTCCGGCAGGTCCTCGCCGCGCTGGACGAACTGCCGGATTCGCAACGGGAGGCGATCCTGCTGATGGCGCTCGAAGACATGAAGTACAAGGATGCCGCCGAAATCCTCAACGTGCCGCTGGGAACCTTCATGTCCCGCATCGCGCGCGGACGGGAAGCGCTGCGCCGTGCCATGGAGGGTGCAAAAAGCGTGAGGCTCCGGATAGTTGGAGGCTGCCAATGAAGCCCGCGATCAATGATTTCGACTTGAACGCCTATGTCGACGGCCAGCTCTCGCCGGAGCAGGAGGCCCATGTCGAGGCGATTCTCGCGGGCGACCCCGTGGACAGGGCGCACCTCGAGGCCGTGGTCGAGCAGAAGCGCCTGCTGCGCGCCGGGCTCGCCGCCATCCCGGCCGGCGAGAGCCCGTTCCGGACGCTCCAGCTCGAGCGCCAGCTCGCCGCCAAGCTCGCGCACCGCGAACGCCCCGCCGCGGGCGATTGGCTGCGCCGGGCGGCGGCGGCGGTCCTGTTCGTCGCCTCCGGCTGGGGAGGACACATGCTCTATGCCGAGGTTTCCCGACCGATGCCGGAATATGTCGCCGAGGCGGCCGGCGCGCACCTCGTCTTCGCCGACAAGCCGATCCGTCCGGCCGACATCGATCCGACCCATCCGGTCCAGATGGCCTCCTGGCTGTCGGACGAGCTCGGTCAGACGGTCACGATCCCGTCCCTGAAGGCGCTGAGCATCGACTTCGTCGCCGGGCGCCTGCTCGGCACCAAGGAGGGACCGCTCGCCCATCTCGTCTACGAGGACCAGGTCGGGCACCGCGTGACCCTGACCATCGCTCCCCACCGGTACCAGGGCAATACCGGGCTGAAGCTGGGGCAGCGCGACGACATGACCCTGGGCTACTGGAGCGACACGACGCTGAGCTACGCGGTCGTCGCGAAGACGAGCGACGCGCAGATCGCGGCGATCGCCTCCGAGATAACGGAGGCCAACCGGAACGGGCGGACGGCGGGCGGACCCGCTCCGGTGGACTGACGGCGGCCGGCGCCGGGGGAGGAACGGGGCGGCTCGGCGGGCTGCCCTCCTTTGCGTGGGATCGAGGCAGAACATGGGACGCTTACCGAAGATCGGGTCCATGACCCTGTCCCGTCGCGGGCTCGCCGCGGGGATCCTGGCGATATCCGCCGCTTTCGCGGCCGGCTACTGGATCGGGGAGCGGCGATCCGTCGAGCGCACGCGCGTGGTCGCGACATCCTGCGGCGTGGCACCGGCCGAGCCGCCGTTCTACCTGCCGCTGCGCGCGCTTCAGGAGCAGGCGTCCCATGTCCCGCTGCTGGTCGGCCCGATCGCCATACCCGGGGCGGGGACGGGCGTTCTTCTCCGCTTCGATCCATCCCTGGGCGGCTCGATCGACACGGTGATGAAGCTCGGCGACGTGCTCCACCTGCCGAAATTCCTGGACACGGGGTCCGCAGGACCGTTCTTCCGGCGGAACGTTCCCGTCCCGCCGCAGGAGATCCGGCTGACCTGCCGCGACGGGGCGCTGACGGCCGTCCATTATCGCCTGGACACCATGTCGGCCACTTTCTCGGTGGTCAGGCAGGACGACATGACCCTGGGACGGCGATCCTGACCGGCAAAACGGCCGAAAAGATAGTTGCCGCCAACGAAGTAATGATCCCCTAAACATCGTGAAAAACGTCCCGCCTGCATACGGATGAAGGAGCCGATCTCCGCGTTCTTGCCAGTGAAAGCCAAATGAACGTGGGAGGTGATCATGTCGATCACGATGAATTCGGCACTTCTGGCGGACGGAACCGGGGATCTCGGAAAATTCAATTCCGACATTGATCGCCCCTACAGTCCCGTCTCCATCGGAACGATCCCGGCGAAACTGCGCGCGGGGGTGCGCCGTCGAGGCGCCGACCTGCTCCGGCGCGGCGGTTTCGCGCCCATGGCGGAGGCGCTGATCCGCCGTCCCCTGCTGGCGCAGTGTCTCGCCGTGCCGTCCGCCGGTTGCCTGACGCTAGGATTCTGGGCCGGCGGACTGCCGGGGATGGTCGTCGGGATCTATTTCATCGGCCTCGGCCTGATCCTCGGGCGGGACGGGTTCGCCGGCTTGGCCGGGGACGGCGGAGACGACCGGCCGGCCCCGCGGCTCCATTGATTTGTCCCTTTGCCGGACAGGGGAGAAGCTGCTCCCCGCTCAACCTTTCGGGAGGTCACAATGATACGGAATCAAATCGGCGGTTCGTTCTTCGCCGCCCGTTCCCCGCATGATGTCCTGGCGCTGATCGCGGGTATCGTCCTTTTCTTCGCCCCCCTGGTGGCCCAATTCGGCGAGGCCGGCGTGGCCAACTGGACCGCGCATATCGTCGGCGCCGTCGTCATCGCCGTATCGGCGAAAATGCTGCTGACCCCGGCGGACTGGAGCAAGTGGGCCTATATCGTGCTCGGCTTGGCCATCTTCCTGGCTCCCTGGGTGCTCGGCTTCTCCACGGTGGCCGCGGCTTCCTGGACGCATGTCATCGTCGGTCTGGCGGTCGGGGCGGTCGGCATCCGGCGCCTCTTCGGGCAGCGGGACGCCGAAACTCC
Organism: Skermanella sp. TT6; assembly: GCF_016653635.2. Taxonomy (NCBI): domain Bacteria; kingdom Pseudomonadati; phylum Pseudomonadota; class Alphaproteobacteria; order Rhodospirillales; family Azospirillaceae; genus Skermanella; species Skermanella cutis. The sequence goes on along the minus strand of NZ_CP067420.1, from coordinate 3,378,666 downwards.
GGGCCAGATCGGGCCTGACGCGCGCTCGACCTGATGCCGTCGCGGGACGGGCCGCCGGCCCGTCCCGCGCGTCCGGCATCCCGGTCACTCGGCCGGCCGCTTGGCCGGTCGCTTGGCCGGTCCCCTGGCGGAGATACCGAATGGTCCTGTTCAATGAAACGATGCGCCTGACCCAGCGCGACCGGATCGCCGGTCCGGCGACCTCCTGGCAGCAGAGAACGGTGCGGATCCTGGTCGTTCTCACGGTGCTGCTCACCGCCTATCTGGTGATCGGCAATTTCGCCTCGCACCGGATCGACGACGACATCTACTTCGTCCCGCCCAATCCCGTCGCCGGCGGGAGCTACACCGTCAACATGGCGGCGGCCCTGATCGAGCGCGAGGTCGTGACGCACCAATGGCAGCCCAACGATCCCTGGTTCATGCCGGACGGGCTGCTCGACAACACGCCCAACTTCCAGCAGGGCATCATCAGCGCGGTCGGGCGCCTGTCGTTCGAACTGCTCGACCAGCTCGGCCGTGTGCGCGGATCGTCCCAGGCGGACCCCGACCTGGAGCGCGCCGCCGGGCTCCTTCAGTTCCCCGGCGATATCTGGATCATCGACTTCAGCAAGTCGCTGATGCCGACGATCCCCAGCGAGGACCAGTACCGCGCGGCCCTGCGCGCCCTGGTGTCCTACAACACGCGCCTGGCCCAGGGGCAAGCGGTGTTCGACCGGCGGGCCGACAGCCTCGCGGCCACGGTCCAGCGAGTCGCCGCCGACCTGGGATCGCGGTCGGCCCTGATCGACGCGCACCTGGAGCATTCGAGCGGCTTCATCCTCAACCGCAGCGCCGACGACCTGTTCTACCAGAACAAGGGGAGGCTCTACGCCTATTACCTGCTGCTGCGGGAGATCGGCCGCGATTTCGAGCGGGTCATCCAGGAACGGAACCTCCAGACCGTCTGGGCGCAGACCATGGAAAGCCTGCGCCAAGCCGCCGTCCTGCAGCCGACCGTGGTGCTCGACGCCTCCACCGACAGCGCGCTGTTCGCGAGCCATCTCGCCAGCCAGGGCTTCTATCTTCTCCGTGCCCTGGTCCAGCTCAACGAAGTCACCAAGGTCCTGGGGGTACGATGACGGTTCCGCACCTGACCTCGACGCTCGAGGCGCCCCGCCAGATAGGCGCGCTGCCCGAGCCCCTGCCGGTGCCGGCGGATTATCCCCACGCCGCTCCGGCTCCCTGCGAGCGGGGCGCCGCGGCCAACGGTTTCGACCGGATCGTCGGACGGCTGATCCTGGTCAGCCGCTACCTCCTGGTCATCTTCTACCTGGGCCTGGTGGTCGCGCTGGGCGTCTACGCCATCGTCTACGCCCGGCTGATCTACGCCATGGCCCAGGATTACGACGAGATGTCCGGCGTGGAGGCGCTCGCCATCATCCTGTCGCTGATCGACTTCGCCCTGGTGGCCAGCCTGGTCGTCATGGTGATCATCAGCAACTACGAGAATTTCGTCGGTCCCATCGTGTCCCACCGCAGCATGACGGTGTCCTGGCTGGCGCGCCTCGACCCCGGGTCCCTCAAGATCAAGATCGGTTCGACCATCATCACGATCTCGTCGATCTACCTTCTCAAGATCATGATCGACGTCGAGCAGTACCGGAGCGAGGTGCTGGTGTGGAAGCTGGCGATCTTCTTCTCCTTCATCCTGGCCGCCCTCGCCCTCGTGTGGATCGACCGGATCGGCGCGGTCTACCGCGACGCCTCCGGCCGGAACCGCATCCTTCCGGAACAGCGGACGCCCGCCGGCCCCGCGTGAGCGGCGGCGCCGGACGCCAGGGATGAAGACACCCCGTCCCGCGTTCTTCCAGGAGCCCCGACGGGTTCCGCGCAAACCATCAGCCACCTTGAGAGGAGTTTTGGCATGTATCCGTCGACCGAGAGACAGAACGGCATCGAGGCGCAGTTCTCGCTGGGTCAGCAGCTCCTGTTCCGGGCGCAGGTCCGCCGGGCGAGGCGGCTTGCCGCCTGGGCCGCCGGAAAGCGGAGGCTCACGCCCTCCCAGGCTTCCGAATACGCCGATGTCCTGGTGGGCCTGCAGATGGAGCCTCGGGGGAACCGGCTGATCGTGGACCGGGTGTACCTGGACTTGGTCCGCGACGGCCTCGACATGCCGCGGGCCCTGGTCGAGCGCGAGGCGGAACATCTCCTGACCCTCGCCGAAGCCGAGATCGGCGAAGCCGGCGCGCCGGCGCCCCGCCACGCCCTCGCCTGACTCCGATCCGGCTCCCGGGACCTCTGCCCCGGGAGCCTTTCGCGGACCGGTCCGCTCACCGGCGCTCCAGCCCGCACCAGCCCGCCATGAACAGGGCGAGGACGCGCGTCACGTCGCGCAGGCTGTCGAGCGACACGGATTCATCGATGCCGTGGATGCCGGCGGCCTCGGGACCGTAGCAGGTGGCCGGCGTGTCTCCGTAAAGATTGAAGAAACGGGCGTCGGTGGTGCAGGTCGCCGCCAGGTCGGCCGGCTCGCCGCCGCGCACCGTCCGGTGGCTGTCGGCCAGCAGGCGCATCATCGGGTGTCCCCGGTCGATCACGCAGCCTTCGGCCTGGAAGCCCCGCCACTCGACCTCGACCCGCAGCCCGCCGAGCTCGCGTCGCGCCTCATCCACGGTTTCCAGGATGGCTTCCCGCACCTCGGCCGTGGTCATGCCGGGATGGAAGCCGATCCTGACGTCCATCGTGCAGCGCGACGGAACCGACGACGTCCACTCCCCGCCCTCGATCCTTCCCAGGTTGAAATTGACCGGGTGGCGGTGGCCGGCATAGGCCGGATGGCGGTGCGCGGGCTCGTTCCAGCGCTCCTCCAGCCGGCGCAGCCGGTCCATCAGGGCGAAGGCGCTCTCGATGGCGTTGCTCCCCGCCGAGGTGTCCAGCACATGCGCCGGCTTGCCCGTCACCGTCAGGCGCACCCACATCACGCCCAGCTGCGCCGTCATGAGGGTATGGTCGAAGGGCTCGGGGATGACCGCCGCGTCTGCCCGGTAGCCCCGGTGAAGGCAGGCGAGCGCGCCGTTGCCGGTGCATTCCTCCTCCACCACGGACTGGAGATAGACCGGCGCCGCCGGGGCGAAGCCCAGGTCGCGGAGCGCCCGGAAGGCGGTGGTATAGGCGGCGATGCCGGCCTTCATGTCGCCGGAGCCGCGCCCGTAGAGCCGGCCGCCGCGCACCGCGGGCTCGTAAGGGGGGCTGCTCCACAGCTCTCCCGGCCCCTCGGGAACCACGTCGATATGGCCGTTCAGGATGAGCGAGCGCCCGGTCGCCTCGCGCGGCCGATGGATCCCCACCACGTTCTCGCGCCCGTCGTACGACGCGACCGACGGGGAGTAGCCGGGCAGGGCGCGGATCGCGTCCTCGTCTATGGCGAAGCGGTCCACTTCCAGCCCCAGGTCGGCGAACGCCGACGCCATGACCACCTGGGCGCCCTGCTCGTTGCCGAGCGTGGACGGTTCCCGCACCAGGGCGGACAGCAGCGCCACGTTGGCGTCCTGGAGCGCGTCCACCGCGTCGATGACGGCCTGCCGCAGCCCGCCGTCCGGCAGGCCGTTCTCGGATACCGTACCTTTGTCCATTGGTTTCCTCCTTTTTCTTCAGTCGCTCCGGCGCCGCCGCACCATGACGCAGGCCACGGCGGAGACCACCAGGGCGAGCGCGGCCAGCACGCGCGCCGTCAGCGGATCGCCGAGCACCAGGATGGAGCCGGCGACACCCACGACCGGGATCAGCAGGGTGGCGATGGTCGACTGGGCCACCGTCAGCCGCCTGACGATGACGAACCACAGGATCTGCGCGATGCAGATGGAGAAGACGAGGTGATAGCCCAGGGCCAGCCAGGTCGGCAGGTGCCAGGAGGCCGGCCCCGGCGCGGACTCCAGGACGGCCGCCAGGACGATCACCGGCACGGCCGACAGGGTGTACTGCCAGCCGGTCACGACTGCCGCATGGCTCCGCCAAATGCCGCGCCGCTTCATCAGCACCGTCCCCAAGGCCCAGGATACGGCCGCCGCGACGACCAGGAACGGCCCCGAGAGATCGCCGGCGCCGCCCCGCAGGGCTTCCGGCCCGAGCAGCACCAGCAGCCCGCCCAGCCCGAGCGCCAGGCCGACGACCTGCCGCCCGCCCGGCCGCTCGCCCAGCAGGGGGATCGCCAGCAGGGCCGCCCAGACCGGCATGGTGAAGGCGATGATGGCGGCCCGCGAGGTCGGCATCATCAGCTGGGCGAAGGCCGTGCAGAGATTGAAGGCGAGGATGTTGAGCAGCCCGGTCGCCGCCAGCCACGGGATTTCCGCCGCCGGTACCTTCAGCGGCAATCCCCTGGCGCCGGCCCAGGCCAGCAGCGCCAGCGCCCCGGTGGTGAAGCCGATGGCGCGCAGCGTGATGGGCGGCAACTCGAACAGCACCGTCTTCACGGCCGGCCAGTTGCCGCCCCAGAACAGCCCGATCGCCAGGATCAGCGCGACCTTCGCGACGGTCCCCCGGGTCTCCCGGGCGGTGCCGGCGGCAGGCGCGGCGGCGTGCAGGCCCATGGAGGCTACGACCGGGCCGAGGCGGGCTCCAGGAACTCGATCTCCACGAAGACGAGGTCGCCGTCGCCGTCGTTGATCACGTTGTGCGACACGCCGGCGGAGCGGAAATAGCTCCGGCCGGGCTCCAGTTCGGCATGGTTCACCGTGCCGTCCGGCATCTCCAGCCGCATGCGGCTGCGGGTGACGGGGACGATCACGTAGTCGTACTCATGGATATGTGCGCCCGTCTCGGCACCCGGCGCGAAGCGCCATTCGGTGACGCGGGTGCGCCCGTTCTCGATGTGCTGGTGCGGCGTCGCCTTGGGGCGGGAAGCATTGCTGTCGGTCATGGCGTCGTTTCCTTTGTCACGGGGCGGAAGGGAGGCGGTGGACGGCTTCGAAGCCGTCCAAGAAACTCGACAGGTTCGCGGCGAGGTGGTCGACCGCGTAGCCGCCCTCCTGGATCAGCACCGTCGGCAGGCTCGCCCCGGCGATGATGCGGCCCAGCCGGCCGAAGCCGGGCGTGGTGACGCCGAAGGCGGCGAGGGGATCGTCCTTGAAGGTGTCGAAGCCCAGGGACAGCACCAGCAGCGACGGGGCGAACCGCCCGATGGCGGCGAGGCCGTCCCGCACCGCGGCGAGGAACGCCTCCTCCGACGTGCCGAGCGGCAGGGGCAGGTTGAGGGTGAAGCCTTCCCCGCGGCCGGTCCCGCGCTCGTGCGCATGGCCGGCCATGAAGGGGTAGAACTCCATCGGGTCGGCGTGGACGGACACGAAGAACACGTCGTCGCGCTCCCGGAAGATTGCCTGGGTGCCGTTGCCGTGGTGGACGTCCACGTCGAACACCGCCGCGCGCGGCGGCAGGCCGCGCGCCGCCAGCAGCCCAAGCGCCTCCTGCGCCGCGAGGGCGGCATGGTTCAGGTAGCAGAAGCCGCCCGCCATGTCGCGGCCGGCATGGTGCCCCGGCGGGCGGCAGAGCGCATAAGCCGAGGGGGCCCCGCCCGTCGCGACGGCCCGTGCCGCCGCCACGGCGCAGTCGGAGGCAGCCCGGGTGGCGGCCCAGGTCCCCTCGGCGATCGGGCAGGCCGTGTCGCTCATGTGGAAGCCCGCCTGGCCGACCACGCCGGAGGGGTACGAGAGCATGTCCGGCCCGCGATGGACGTTGGGGATCACCGCCGGCGAGGCGTCGGGCAGGGCCGCCCAGCGGGCGTGGGCGGTTTCCAGGAAGGCCAGGTACTCCGGCGAATGCACGGCGGCCCGGGGAGCCGCACCCGCGTCCGGGGCGATCTCGACCCGGTCGCCGCGCCGGCCGAGCGCGTCGAGCACGGCCTGGACGCGCTCCGGCTTCTCGGGCACCGGCCTGGGCTGGCCGCGCACCAGGAACTGCGGCGGCCGGTGCAGCAGGGTGTCGGGATGATGGAAGCAGCGCATCGGGGTCTCCGTCGGTTTGGTGGCGCTGTCGCGCGATCAGGGAAGCATTCCGTCATGCCCACTCAGGCCGCCAGGCCGGCCGGCCCGCCGCCGCGCTGGCGTGCCCTCATCTCCACCAGGGCCGCGACCGTCTCCACGGTGGGGGTCGGCACCCCGGCCAGCGCTCCCAGTTCCGCCACGGCGCGGACGATCGCCTCGATCTCCAGCCGCCGGCCGGCCTCCATGTCCTGGAGCATGCTGGTCCTGAAGTCGCCGACCGCGGCGGCCGCGGCGATCCGCGCCTCGATGTCGGCGGCGGACCGGACGCCCAGGCGCTCGGCCACGGCGCGGGCCTCCTCCATCAGCGTCCTGGCGACCGTTCGGGTCCCGGGATCGACGCACAGCGCCCCCATGGTGGCGCCGGTCAGGGCGCTCAGAGGGTTGAAGGCGAGGTTTCCCCACAGTTTGGTCCAGATGTCGGAGCGGATGTCGAGGCTGCCGCGGGCCTGGAAGCCGGCGAGGCTGAACAGCTCGACGACTCCCTCCACCGCCGCCGTCCTGCGGCCGAGCGGGTCGCCGAAGACGAAGCGCTGGTCATCCACATGCCGGATGCGGCCCGCTCCGTCGCCCTCGACCGAGACCCAGGCGACGGACCCGACCAGCCGGTCCGCCGGGATCGCCCGCCACAGCGTGCCGTCCGGATCCACGGACTTCAGCCGGTAGGAACCCAGCGGCTCCGGCTGGCCGAGCGGGTACCACCAGGGAATGCCGTTGACCATGGGCACCACGGCGGTCTCCGGCCCGGAGAGGCTGGCCAGCATGTCCAGAGCGCCGCCCAGCGCGTGCGCCTTCACGCACAGGAAGACCGCATCCTGCCGCCCGGCCGACAGGGCGTCGTCGGTAACCCGGATCGGCACGCGGGAGACGCGCCCCAGCGGCGTCGCCAGGGTGATCCCGTCCCGGCCGATCGCCTCGGCGGCCCTGGGGCGGGCGACCAGGGTCACCTCGGCCGGCGTCGTGGTCAGGCGGGCGGCCAGCAGGCAGCCGATGGATCCCGCCCCGACGATCGCGATCCTCCTCATGCCACCGCTCCCCGGCCGGCGGTGCCGGAGGCGCCGTGCCGGTTCCGGAGATTTTCCGGGATCTCCCATGCCTTGCCGGGAATCGCGTCGAGCAGGGTCCGGGTATAGGCGTGCCGCGGGTTCTGGAAGACCTCGCGCGCGCTGTTCAGCTCGACCACGCGGCCCCGCTGCATGACCGCGATGGTGTCGCAGACCTGGGCCGCGATCCGCAGGTCGTGGGTGATGAACAGCATGGCGAGGCCCAGCCGGTGGCGGATGTCGTCGAGCAGGTCGAGCACCTGCCGCTGCACCGACACGTCCAGGGCGGAGACCGGCTCGTCCGCGATGATCAGCTTCGGCTCCAGCGCCAGCGCGCGGGCGATGGAGATGCGCTGGCGCTGCCCGCCGGAGAACTCGTGCGGATAGCGCTCCGCGGCGCTCTCCGGCAGTCCCACCAGCCGGAGCAGTTCCCTGGCCCTGGCCGCCGCCTTGGCCTTCGGTTCGCCGAACGCCACCGGCCCCTGGGCGATGATGTCCGCCACCTTGTGCCGCGGGTTGAGCGACGCGTAGGGGTCCTGGAAGATCATCTGGATGTCCTTGCGGACCGGCCGGAACTGTTTCCGGCTCAGGCCCGCCAGGTCCCGGCCCTGGAACAGGATGCGCCCGCCGTCGGCCTTGTGCAGCCCGACGATGCAGCGGCCAAGCGTCGACTTGCCGGACCCGCTCTCGCCGACCACGCCCAGCGTCTCGCCGGGGTGGATGGTCAGGCTGATGTCGTCGCCGGCCACCAGGTCGCGGCCCTTGCGGAACAGGCCGCCGCCGATATGGAAGACCTTCCGGACCTTCTCCGCCGTCAGCAGCGCCTCGCCCCGCTTGGTGAAGTCTTCGCGGTGCTCGATATAGTGCGGGACGGCGGCGATCAGCTCGCAGGTATAGGGGTGCCGGGGGCGGTTCAGCACCTGCTCGGCCGGACCGATCTCGACGCACTTGCCATGCTGCATCACCGCGACCGTGGTCGCGATCTCGGCGACGACGCCGAAATCATGGGTGATGAACATGACGCCCATCCGGCGCTCGGCCTGCACCTTGCGGATCAGGTCCAGGATCTGCCGCTGCGTCGTCACGTCGAGCGCGGTCGTGGGCTCGTCCGCGATCAGCAGGTCGGGCTCCAGCGCCAGGGCCATGGCGATCATGACCCGCTGCCTCTGGCCGCCCGACAGGCGGAACGGGTAGCTGCGCCGCAGCCGGTCCGGGTCGGGCAGGCCGACATCCTCCAGTAGTTCCAGGACGCGGGCGCGCCGGGCCGCTCTGTCCATGGCGGAGTGGGCCTTCAGGCTCTCCTCGATCTGGTCGCCGACCGTCATCAGCGGGTTGAGCGCCGTCATCGGCTCCTGGAAGATCATCGCGATGCGGCCGCCGCGCAGCGACCGCTGCTCGGCGTCGCTCATGGCCAGGATGTCGCGGCCGAGATAGTCGGCCCGGCCGGCCGCCACCCTGACATGCGGCTTCGGGAGCAGGCCCATGATCGCGTGGGCGGTCATCGACTTGCCGGAGCCGGACTCGCCGACCACGCACAGGATCTCGTTCCTGCGGATCCGGAGGCTGACATCCTCGACCGCGTGGGGGCGTTCCGCCCCCCGGGGCAGGGCGACGGTCAGGTCGCGGACGTCCAGCAGGACGTCGCCGGTTTCGCCGGGCGTCATGGTCATGCCCTTCCCTTCCTGGCCAGTTTCGGGTTGAGGGCGTCGTTCAGCCCCTCGCCGACGAGGTTCAGCGCCAGCACGGTCAGCAGGATCGCGACGCCGGGGAAGAAGCTCATCCACCAGGCCTGGCGGATCACGGTCCGCGCGGCGCCGATCATGTAGCCCCAGCTCATCACGTTGGGGTCGCCCAGGCCCAGGAAGCTCAGCGAGCTCTCCAGCAGGATCGCCGTCGCCACGGTCAGCGAGGCCGCGACGATGATCGGCGACAGGCTGTTGGGCAGGATCTGGCGCAGGATGATGGTGCCGGTGCCCTGGCCGGTGGTGACGGCCGCCTGCACGAACTCCCGCGAGCGCAGCGCCATGAACTCGCCCCGCGCCAGCCGGGCCAGCGGCGGCCAGCTCACGATCGCGATGGCGATCGTGATGTTGGTGATGGTCGGCGTGAAGATCGCGACCAGGACCACCGCCAGCACGAAGTTGGGGATGGTCTGGAACAGCTCCGTGAAGCGCATGATCGCGTCGTCGATGGCCCCGCCGTGGTACCCGGCCGTGGCGCCCAGGGTGACGCCGATCAGCAGCGCCACCGCGGTGGAGGCGATGCCGATCAGCAGCGACACCCGCGCGCCGTGGACGATGCCCGAGGCGATGTCGCGCCCCAGCGTGTCGGAGCCGAGCAGCGCGTCCTCCGACAGGGGCGGCTGGAACGGGATCGCGACCATGTCCCACGGGCTGTCCGGATAGAGCAGGTTGGCGAAGACGGCGCACAGCACGACCAGCGCCAGGATCGCCAGGCCGACGACCGCGCCGCGGTTGCGGGCGAAGGCCTTCCAGAAGTCACGGCTCATGTCAGGCCACCTCGATGCGGGGATCGACGAGCGAGTAGACCAGGTCGGTGATGATGTTGAAGACGATCACCATCACCGAGGTCACGAAGAAGATGCCGAGCAGGACCTGGTAGTCCCGCTGCAGGACGGCGTCGAAGGCCAGCCGGCCGATGCCGGGCCAGGCGAACACCGTCTCGACCAGGATAGAGCCGCCGATCAGCTGGCCGGCCTGGATTCCGGCGAAGGTGATGACCGGCAGGATGGCGTTCCGCAGCACGTGCCTGAAGACGATGCGGGTCTCGGTCAGCCCCTTGGCGCGGGCGGTCTTGACGAAGTCCATGTCGCGCACCTCCAGGATCGAGGCGCGGGTCAGCCGGGCATAGACCGCCATGTAGAACAGCCCCAGCGTCACGACCGGCAGGATCAGGTGCGTCCCGATGTCGGCGGCGCGGTCCCATCCCTCGTAGCCGGCCCCGACGGTCTCGTAGCCGAAGGCGGGCAGCCAGCCGAGCTGCACCGAGAAAAGCAGGATCAGCATCAGGCCGACCCAGTAGATCGGCGTCGCGTAGCTCAGCAGCGCCAGCACGGTGATGGCGCTGTCCGACCAGCGGCCGACATTCATCGCCGCCAGGGTGCCGAGCAGGATCCCGGCCGCCAGCGCCAGGACGAAGGCGCAGCCGGTCAGGATCAGGGTCGGCGGCAGCCGGTCGGCGATCAGGTCCCACACCGGCCGCTGCTGCCGGTAGGAGAAACCCAGGTCGCCGGTCGCCACGTCGGCAAGGTAGATCCCGAGCTGTTCGTACAGCGGCCGGTCCAGGCCGAACTGCTCGCGAAGCTGCTCGACATATTGCTGGTCGGCGGCCCCGGCCTCGCCGGCCATGACCATGGCCGGGTCGCCGGGTGCCGCGCGCACCAGCAGGAAATTGATCACCACGATGGCGAACAGGATGAAGACGGACTTGATCAGCCGCCTTCCCAGGAACGATGCGATGGCGGCCATTGCCGTTCAGCCCTTTCGCTGGGAGTCTGGGTGGTCCGGCACGATGATTTCGAGCGGTTCGCCGTAGGTCGGCCTTCGCCCGCCGGGCGAACGCCGACACCCCGCATCGACGCTCCGGCCGAAGTGTCGGCGTCGGCCTTCGGCCGAGGCCGACCTACGACGAACCGACCGGTACCGGTTTCTAAGAAGTCGGCGCCGCCCGTTACTTCTTCTCGACCCAGGTATCGGCGAAGTTCTCGGACGTGCCGATCGCGGTGGTCACCGCGTTGTGGACCCGCTTGTTGACGAAGGTCGGGAACTCCATCTCCAGCAACCAGATCACCGGCATGTCGCCGACCAGGATCTTCTGGGCCTCGCTCAGCTGCGCGCCGCGCTGCCCGGCATCGTTCTCGACCGCGGCCTTGGCGAACAGCTCGTCGACCTTGGGATTGGAATAGCCCATGGTGTTGGAGAACATCACGCCCTTGCGGATATTGTCGGAGATGTAGGTCCGAGCCACGCCCAGCGACGGATCTCCGTACTGGTAGACGAAGTTGTTGGTCGTCTGGTAGTCCCAGTTGGAGACCTTCTGGACCCAGCCGGCCACGTCGGTGCTCTCCAGGTTGACCTTGACGCCGATCTTGCCCCAGGACTGCTTGATGTACTCGCCCAGGCGCGCCCAGGTCTCGCCGTAGGGCATGGGGGTCAGGGTGATCTCGGCCCGCACGCCGCTGCCATTGGGCTCCAGGCCCATCTCGTCCAGCAGCTCCTCGGCCTTGTCGGTATCGTACTCGTACTCGGGGACGTCCGGTTCATGGAACGGGGTGACCGAATTGACCGGGCCGGTCGCGACGCGCCCCAGGCCGAACCAGATCCGGTCGCGGATGAACTCGCGGTTCAGCCCGTGGGCCAGGGCCTGCCGGAACCGCTTGTCTTCCAGCGGCGCGCTCCGGGTATTGATCTCGATCCAGGACAGCGGGGCGACGAACTCGTAGCCCTTGGTCGTCATGGTGAGGTGCGGCAGCTCCTTCAGGCGCGGCACGTCGAACGGCTCGACGTCGTTGTACTGGCTGATGTCGACCTGGCCGCTCTCCAGCGCCAGCGCGCGGCTGGCGGCGTCGGGGATCACCCGGAAATAGATCCCGTCCAGGTACGGCTTGCCGTCGAGGTAATAGTCCCCGTTCCTGACCAGGTGGATATGGCTTCCCTTGACCCACTGCTGGAACTTGAACGGCCCGGTGCCGATCGGGGTCGAGTTCTTCGGGTTCTGCTTGTAGTCGGTGCCGTCATAGATGTGGGCCGGCATCATCGGGGCAGAGGAGACCTCGAACGCCTTCATGAAGGCCGGGAAGGGCTGCTTCAGCTTGAAGGTGACGGTGTGGTCGTCGGGCGCCGTGACGCTCTCGACATGGCTGAAATTGGCGCGGGCGCGGGGATGGACCTCGGGCAGGAACTTGGCGGTGGTGAACACCACGTCCTTGGCCGTGAACGGCGTGCCGTCGTGCCATTTCGCGTTCGGGCGCAGCTTGAAGGTGTAGGTCAGGCCGTCGGGCGAGACCTCCCAGCTTTCCGCCAGTCCCGGCATGGGGTTCAGGTCGTGGTCGTAACGCAGCAACCCTTCATAGATCTTGCCGGCGACCGTCTGGGTCGGGCCCTGCTGGTTCAGGCCGAGGACCAGGATCGGGGGTTCGGGCTGGACGATGACGTTCAGCGTCCCGCCCTTCTGCACCTGTTCCTGGGCCAGGGCCGGCCCCGCGGTGGTCGCGACCAGCGCCGCGGGAGCGAGGAGCGCCGCCGCGACGGCGCCCGAGGCTGTGAGGCGGCGCAGATACGCCAGTCGGTTGCTCATGTCGTTCTCCGGTTCCCTGTTCATGGTTTTTCCGCCGGGAGCTTCATGTCCCGGTCTTTCCGGCCCGTGCCCCGCGCGTCAGGCCCGGTAGCCGTCGCCGCTTTTGCCATCGACCCAGCGCAGCAGGGGACCCCATTCGAGGACGCCGGCGCGGGGATAGGCCTTCTCGTACTGCCGGGCGGTGTGCTCGCAGACCTCCGGCGACGGCGTCACCAGCGGCCGGCCGCCGGACAGCGCCGCGATCTGGGTCCGGCAGCTCTGCTCCAGGTAATACATCAACACCGCCGCCTCCGGCACGTCACGGCCGACCGTCAGCAGGCCGTGGTTGCGCAGGATCATGGAATGGTGGTTCCCCAGGTCGCGGGCCAGCCGCTCGCGCTCGGCATGATCCAGCGCGATGCCCTCGTAGTCGTGATAGGCGATGCGGCCGTACCAGCGGAGCGAATGCTGGGTGATCGGCAGCAGCCCGTCCGCCTGCGCGCTGACCGCCATGCCGGCATGGGTGTGCAGGTGGATCGCGCACCCGACGTCCGGCCTCGCCATGTGCAGGGCCGAGTGGATGGTGAAGCCGGCCGGGTTGGCCTCGCCCTCGCAGTCCTCGGCCAGGTTCCCGTCGCCGTCCACCTTGATCAGGTTGGACGCGGTGACCTCGTGGAACATCAGGCCATAGGGGTTGATCAGGAAGCGGCCTTCCTGGTCGGGCACGCGCGCCGACATGTGGGTGTAGATCAGGTCGGTCATGCCGAGCAGGTGAAACAGTCGATAGGCTGCCGCGAGATCGACGCGGGTCTTCCACTCCGCGGGCGACACCTTGTCCTGTTTCGAGGCCATGAGGAACTCCTGTGCGGTGGACGGAAGGGCCGGGGCGACGGTTCGGCGTAGCGACCATTACGGAGAGGAAAGGCGCCGCCCGGCAAATTGTCAATTCTCATCGCGCCCATAAACCAGGATTATGGGCCGGAGCCGTATCGATGCCGCCGGACGGCCGGCATCGGGCGGATCGGCCGTGATTCCGCCGCCACGGCCCGGCGGCTTCCTTAGCCGGACTTATGGCACGCACGCTCAGGGCACGCAGGGGAGGATCCGCAACGCATGGCGCAGCAGCGCGAACTGGACAAGCTCGGCAACCAGCTCGACTGGAACCTCCTGCGGACCTTCATGGTGATCGTGCAGGAGGGCAGCATAACGGCTGCCGCGAACCGCCTGTTCCTGACCCAGCCCGCGGTGAGCCTGGCGCTGAAGAGGCTGGAGGCGCGCCTGGGGCGGGAGATGATCGAGCGCGGACAGGGCCGTTTCCGCGTCACCGAGGCGGGCGAGACGATCTACCGGGAGGTCGTGGACATCTACGGCACGATCAGCCGCTTCGGCATCCTGGTGCGGGAGATCCACGAGGAGATTTCCGGCCATGTCAGGATCTTCATGACCAGCCGCATCCAGACGGTGCTGTTCGACCGCGTGCTGACGGAGTTCCACGCCCGCTACCCGAAGGTCACGTTCCGCATCGACGTCATCCCCTCGACCGACATCCATATCGCGTTGCAGCAGAAGATCGGCACGCTGGGCATCTGCCTGATGCGGGAGCCCATCCCGGGATTGCGGAGCGAGGTGCTGATCCATCAGACCTATCACCTGTATTGCGGGCGCGGCCATCGGTTCTACGGCACCGAGGGCCTCGACGTCGCCGACCTGCGGAAGGAGGATTTCGTGTCCTTCACCACCGACCAGATCGACGGCACCCTGTCGCCGCTGGCGGTGTTCCGCGCGCGGGAGGGTTTCGGCGGCCGGATCGTCGGCGCCTCGGCTAACCTGGAGGAGGTGCGGCGCATGATCGTCTGCGGCCTCGGCCTCGGCCCGCTGCCGGAGCATACCGCCGCCCGCGACGTCGCCGACGGCGAGCTGTGGGAACTGCCGCCCTACGAAGGGGTGGCCCCGGTGGACGTCCACCTGATCTGGAACCCGCAGTCGAAGTTCAACCGGGCGGAGATCGCGTTCCGCGAGATGCTCCTCGCCGAGATCCGGGACCTGCCGGTCGACCGGCGCCTGCCGACCTGAAAAGGCCGCCGCCGGCTCAGCGCGCCAGGGTTTCGAGATAGGCCGCGACGTCGGCGATCTCGGCATCCGTCAGGGAGAGGTTCGGCATCGGCGGATGCGGGTCGGCCAGCCACCGCCTCACGCGGGCGGTGCCGGGCTCACCCTCGCCGGAGGGCATGCCCCTGGCGATCCGCTCCAGGCTCGGGACCGCGTCGGTCCCGGCTCCGGAGACGACATGGCAGGACGAGCACCATCGCTCGGCCAGGCGTTTCCCGGCGGCGGGATCTCCGCTCCGCGCCTGGCTTCCGGCGGTGACGAGGACGGCTGCCGCCAAGCCCGGCAGCAACGCGGCCTTCCAGGAAAATCCTGCCATCGGGTACCCTCCATGAAGGTCGCGGACGGCGCTGCCGCACGTCCGCCTCCCATGGGCCGATGACCGCACGCCGCGGCTCCGGCCGCATTAACCTGGATCAGGAAACCTGCCGGACTTCCGCCGGACCTCAGGATGCCAAGGCGCGCTCGGCGAAGGCGGCGACGGCCATGAGCCGGGCATCCCGCCGCCAGGGCGCCACCAGCTGGATGCCGAGCGGCATGCCGTTCGGCCCCTTGGCGCAGGGCAGGGTGATCGCCGGGGCGCCGATGAAGGTCCAGGGCGCGCAGAGCGCCGGGTCGCCGGTATCGTCCAGGCCCTTCGGGGCTTCGCCCGTGGCGGGAACGGTCAGGACGGCGTCGAACCCGTCGAAATGGGAGGCCATGCCGTGCCGGAGGCTCTTCTGCCGTCCCAGGGCCCCGGCATAGGTCTCCGCGTCGATGCCCCGCCCATCGGAGACCAGGGCCTGGAGATGACGGCTGGTCCGATCCGGAAAGCGCTCGACGCGGTCCCGGAAGATGTGCCGGGCCTCCACCCTCAGCACGGTCATGATGTCCTCCAGGGTCCTGCCGTACGCGCCGTCCAGCTTGATCGTCTCGACGATGGCACCGGCCGCCGCCAGCGCCGCGGCGGCCCGGTCGCGGGCGGCCCGCTGGTCGGGACCGACACGATCCCATGCCGGCGGATCGATCACCGCGATGCGCGCCGCCGGCAGGGCGGAAGCGTCCCCATCCAGGCCGTCGGGAACCATGCCGTGGGGGTCGGACGGGTCCGCCGCCGCGAAATGCGCGAGGGCATAGGCGGCGTCCGCGACCGACGGGGTGAACAGTCCGACATGGTCCAGCGACCAGGCCAGGGGATGCACGCCGGTGCGCGGGATCGCGCCGAAGCTCGGCTTGAAACCCACCACGCCGCAGAAGGCGGCCGGCCGGACAACCGATCCGATGGTCTGGGTGCCGATCGCCAGCGGGACGATGCCCGCCGCGACCGCCGCCGCCGACCCGCTGGACGAGCCGCCCGGCGTACGGGACCCGTCGTGCGGATTGACGGTTGGGCCAGGGTTGCGCCACGCGAACTCCGTCGTGACCGTCTTGCCGATCACGGTGCCGCCGAGACGCCGGATCCGCTCGACGATCCAGGCATCGGCCGGGGGCCGGAAACCGGGATCGATGCGCGAGCCGTAGCCGGTCGGCATGTCGGCGGTGTCGATGATGTCCTTGACCGCGACAGGTACCCCGGCCAGCGGGCCGCCGCCGGCCTGCGGCAACACCTCGCGCGGCAGGTATGCGAAGGCGTGGAGCCGGCCGTCGAGGCGGACCGCATCCGCCAGCGCCGCAGGCACCGCGTCGCCGGCGGCACCGCCCGCGATCCGTCGGAGGGTGGAGGGAAATGCCGTCATGGTCCTGCTCCCGGATGAGGGGTCATGCCGCGGCTCATTGGGAAAGCGCCTTGGTGATGAACTGCTTGTCCACGAACTGCTCGAACTCCGGCTGCGATCCCAGGTTCCCCAGCGCGATCTGCACGCCGAGGCTGGTGTTCATCCCGTCCTCGGTGATGTCCACGCTCGGGGCGTAGACGCCTTCCTCGACCATCCGCTCGACCGCCGCGGCGACGACCTGGGGATCGAGGTTGGGGAACTGGCCCCGGGCGATCCGAGCCGCCTCCTGCGGGTCCCGCTGGATCATCGCCAATGCCTTCTGCAGGCCGTTCACGAAGGCCTGAGCCTTGCCGGCATCGACGTTGCTGCGCGCCATGATGGTGGAGAAGGCATAGGCGCCGTATTCCTTCGGGAAGGAATGGACCACCTTCTTGCCCTGGGCCACCGCCTGGTCGACGCCCGGCTCGTACATCACGGCCAGCGGCGCCTGGCCGCCGATGAAGGGCGCCGGCTCGGCGCCGATCTGGACCTGGGTCATGCGGACGGATTCCTGGGAAACGCCGCTTTCCTTCAGGAGCTTGAGGAACAGGGAGGTGCTGGTGGTCGGCATCATCCCGGCGACCACGGTCTGGTCGGCGAAGCTCTCGGGTCCCTTGTAGTCGAAATCCGCGTCGGCCAGGATCCAGACGGCGGCACCGTTGACCACGTTGGCGATGGTCTTGACCGGAGCGCCCTTCTCGAAGGCGATGGCCGTCCATTCCGGCCCGTGCAGCGAGAAATCAGCGCTGCCGGCGATCACCGAATTGAGCGCGGTCGGCCCCGAGCCTGCCGTCTCCTTGGTGACGTTCAGACCTTCCTCGGCGAAGAAGCCTTTTTCCATCCCGACATAGAGGGGCAGGTAGAGGAGCGACTGGAACGCCTGCGAGATGGTGACGTCCGTCTTGGCGCCGCCCTGCGCCAGCGCCGGGGTGGTGAACGAAAGCAGGGCGGCGGATGCCAGGGCTGCGACGAGTTTCTTCATGTCCAACTCCGGATGCTTGAAAGGTCGGGTAGGGGACGGGGGCCGGAGGTCAGGCCGCGACCTGCCGGGAGGTCTGCTCCTGCTTCCAGGGCAGGACGCGCCGTTCGATGAAGTTGACGAGGTGGTAGAGGGCGAAGCCCAGGATCATCAGCGAGAAGAGCCCAACCCAGACCGTGTTGAGGTCGTAGAGGTTGGACGCGGTGAAGACGAGGTGCCCCAGCCCGTGCTGGGAGGAAATGAATTCGCCGACCACCGCGCCGACCAGCGCGAAGCCGATATTGATCCGGAAGGTCGCGATGACGGCCGGAAGCGACGACGGGATCACCGCCTTGTAGAAGATCCGGTGCTTGTCGGCGCCCATGGAGGCCAGCAGCCGCTGAAGGTCCTTGTCCGAATCCCGCGCCGCCTGATAGGCGGTGATCAGTGCGACGATCGCGGTCATCGCGATGACCAGCGCGATCTTCGCGGAATAGCCGGTGCCGAACCACAGGATGATCAGGGGCGCCAGCGCGATCTTCGGCACGCTGTTGAGCGCGATCACGAAGGGTTCGACGATGCGCGCGACATTCTCCGAGTACCACAGGGACAGGCCGAGCGTCGTGCCCACGAGCGTCCCGATGGCGAAGCCGACGATGGCTTCCAGCGCGGTGTAGCCGGCATCGACGAACAGCGACCCGTCGGCGATGAAACGGCCGAAATTGGCGAAGATCCCGGACGGCTGCCCGACCAGGAAGCCGGAGATCGTGCCGGTCCTGACGCCGATCTCCCAGGCGGCGAAGAAGGCCGCCACCGCCAGCACCTGGATGCCCGCCCGGGCCAGCCCGCCGCCGGCCTCCCCCGGGGAAAAACGCGACCGGGCCCGGCCCGGCAGGGCTTTGGCCGAAGCCTGGATGCGTGAAGCGGTCATTGTCATGATGGGATCCTCAGCGTGTCGGGCCTCGGCGGGTCTGGCCTCAGCGGGTCTGGATGTCGAGTTCGCTGCACAGCAGGTTGAAATACTGGGAGAAGTGCGGGTCGCTCCGCGATTCCACGGGCGAATGGCTGGCGATGTCGATGTCGTGGACCGCCTTCACCCGCGACGGCCGCCCGCTCAGCACGACCACGCGCTTCGACAGCGCCACGGCCTCGTCCACGTCATGGGTGATCAGGATGACCGTCTTGCCGGACTTCTCCACGGCATCGACCAGCACGCCTTCCAGGTGGAGGCGGGTCTGGTAGTCGAGCGCCGAGAAGGGCTCGTCCAGCAGCAGGATGTCGGGGTCCATGACCAGCGTCCTGATCAGCGCGACCCGCTGGCGCTGCCCGCCGGACAGGGTGCTGGGATAGGCGTTCTCGAATCCGGCGAGGCCGAAGGCGGCGAGGTATTCGCGTGCCCGCTCCTGGGCGACGCGCGGGTCGACGTCGCGCATCTCCAGCCCCAGCAGGGCATTCTGGAGCACGGTGCGCCAGGGAAACAGCAGGTCCTTCTGCATCATGTAGCCGATATGGCCGCGCAGGCCGGCGACCACCTCGCCCCGGAAGCGCATGGTGCCGGCATCCGGCTCCAGCAGGCCGGCGATCATGTTGAAGATCGTGGTCTTGCCGCAGCCCGACGGCCCGATGATGCTGACGAAGTCCCGTTCATGGATCTTGAACGTCAGGTCGTTGACGACCGGTACCGTGCCCGTCCGGGTCCGGAATGACTTCGCGATGCCGGTCAGCTCCAGTTGCGTTTCTCTGTCCTGCATGATCGTCCCTCACGATGAGTCATAGACGATCTGCAGCAAAACGCATGCCAAGGCGTGTCATTCATGGATCTGATCAGGACGAAATACGAGTTCGGTTGCGATCCGACGTGTTATTATCAGTTGCGTGATCGAACAATATGGAAGCTATATTTCATGCAATTTGCCGGATCGCGTGCAGGGGATCCGAGGACTGGAACGGGAACTGACCGATCCGGCGTCTTCTGTCCAACATCGCGGCATGTGGTGCGGAAACTGGGCGCCGGATGTGCAGCGACCCCGGCCCGGCCCCCGCGGCCTTGCCGCCGCGGAGCCGGGCTTCACGTCACGCCGCCTCGAACCTGATCTTCTGGGCGCCCTGCCACAGGGCGAGACGGCCGACCTCGGGCAGGTTCTCCAGTCCCGAGGTCAGGGTGATGAAGTGGTTGCCGGCCAGCTGACCCATCTTGCTGGCGAAATGCACGCCGCCATAGGCCAGCAGGATCTCGGTCTCGCTGATCCCGCCGGGATACAGGATGATCTGTCCCGGCGCCGGGTAGCTGGTATGGTTCTCGTAGCCCACGCCGAAATCGTAGTCGCCGAGCGGGATCCAGACGCCCTCGCCGCTCCAGCGGACATGGACGACCTGGGAGTCGAACGGCAGGCGTTCGATGAAGGCGGCGCAGGTCTTCGGCGCCGCCTGGAGTTCCAGCCGCGCGTCGAAGACCATCTCGTTGATGGTGACCTTAAGCTTTTCCATGATCTCTCTTCCTCCCCGTCAGGGGGTTTGTTTCGTTCCGAGCGCCCAGCGTCCCAGCATGGCATGGATGCCCTTGCGCCGGTTCACCAATTGCGTGACGCGCAGGTCGGCGGCAAGGCTGCACAGCCGATAGGCGTCCTCCTCCGACAGCGAGGTGCGTTCGGTGATCAGCCCGATCATCTCGATCAGCGCCATGCGCGCGGCCTCGTCCAGGTCCTCGTCGAAGCCCATGGCGATGAGGTGGCCCGGCGTTTCCGCCCGGGGAAACGACAATCCCGCCCGCTTGACCAGATCGATGCGGAAGGTTCCGGTCAGGCCGGTCTCCACCGCCGTCAGGCAGACCTCCCCGTCGCCCTGGGCGGCGTGGCCGTCCCCGGCGGAGAACAGCGCGCCCTCCGTCCAGACCGGCAGGTACAGGACCGATCCTGCCGTCAGCTCCTTGTTGTCGATGTTGCCGCCGAAGGCGCCGGGAACGATCGAGGTGAGCCGCCCCAGGTGTGGCGGCGGCGCGGTGCCCATCACGCCGAAGAAGGGGCGGGCCGGGATCTCCAGCCCCCAGGGCGTCAGCACCGTCCCGGCGGCCCGGTCGATCGGCAGGTGGATCCGCCGGTGATCGGGGAACCGGTCGGGCAGGGTTCCGGCGCCCGGCCGGATCAGGTTGAAGCCCCAGTCCTCGCGCAGCGCCACGTCCAGGACCTCGATCCGGAGCGCGTCGCCCGGTTCGGCCCCCCGGACGGCGACCGGGCCGGTCATGATGTGCGGCCCCAGGTCCGGCGCGACGGCGTCATGGATGCGCCGGTGCTCGGGCCGGACCGTCATGCCGGAGCCGGCCGGCGGCAGGTCGTCCCGGCCGCCGCTCACGGTATGGATGACGACGGTGTCGCCGCCGGCGATCTCGGCGACCGGTGCCAGCGCCGCGTCGAAATGGCCCCAGTGGACCGTTCCGGGTTCGGGGAGGAGTTCGATCCGGTCGGCCATCGGCTCAGCCCCGCTCCGCGATGATCGCGACCGGTCCGCCGCCGTCCGGTCCCTGGTGCTCGGCCCCGCCGGAGACGAACAGGTCCGTCATGCCGACCGTCCCGGCCAGCACGCCGGCGACGAAGGCGCGGGCGTGCCGGGTCGCCGAGATGTCGCTGTCGTCCAGCATCGTGTGCCGCAGTCCCCGGACGTTGCCGGTCCGCGACGCCTCCGCCTTGGCGAGCACGGCCCTGACCCGCGCCCTTGCCGGCGCATCGAGCTGCCCGCTCGCACCGAGGCCCAGCCGCGCCAGCGCCGCGCGCACCGGTCCGATGTCGGCGGCGTCCCGCATCACCCCATGGTCGATGGCGAGCGGGCCGGTCCAGTCCGGGCTCATGCCGAGCACCAGGATCTCGTGGCCCATCAGCTCGATCCCCGCGGAGGTGCTGGCCCGCCCGGACCACAGGCCCATGTCCGTGCCGATGGCATCGTCGGGGATCTCCCCGATCGCCAGTTCGCCCAGCGCCGCGGCGACGCCCAGGGCGCTGGCGCCGCGCGACAGTCCCATGGACTTGAGGGTGTCGCGCGTGGCGGTGGCGCTGCCCCGGGCCTCGGCCTCGGCGACGCGGGCGGCCGTCAGCAGCGGGCATTTTATCTGCACGAAATGCACCTCGGCCGGATCGGCGATGCCCGCCCGCTCCATGGCGTCGGCAACTCCCCGGGCGACCATCTCCACCTGGGCGCGGCGGCCCAGATGCTCGGGCGGCAGGTCGGGGGTGATGGCGCTTCCCATGGCGAGCGCCGGGCCGTGCGCCGGCTCATCCGACTCCCGGCGCTCGAACACGATCCAGTGGGGGGAAAGCGCGCCCTCGGTCCCGCCGGACATGACCAGGCAGACGCGCCCGGCCGCCTCCCGCCCTACATGCCCCTGGAGGAACAGCTTGAGGCTCTGGGTCGCGAAGCCCCGGCTGAAGTCGTTGACGCAGCCGTTGCCTTCCGTCTTGCCCAGGATCGCGACGATCCCGGCCGGGTCCAGGTCGCCCGCCCGGACCAGCCGTTCCAGCCCGGCGACGTCGTCGGGGCCGGTCGTCGCGACGCGGTGGACCGCGACGCCGGGGCGAATTCCTGATGCCATGATGTCTCCTGGTCTTTCGTTGGTCATGCGGCTCAGCAGCAGGGTGCCGCCCCGAAATGACGATGCAGCGCGCGGCCCAGTTCCGGCAGCGCGGCCCGCAGGGCGTCGTTCCCGCGGATGCCGTGGCGCAGCCGGTCCAGCAGCTCGGCCTGGACGGCGTCGTGGTCGATTCCGGTGACCTTGCCCCGCCGCACGATCGTCCGTCCCGCCACGATCACCTCGGCGACATGGCCGGCGCCGGCCCGGGCGAACAGCAGGTCGCGCGGCGACAGGTCCGGCACCAGCCGGTCGGAATCCAGCTTCCCGGCGTCGAGCAGCAGCAGGTCGGCGGGCGCCCCCGGTTCGATGGCGCCGCCCTCGTCCCGCCCGGTCACCGCGGCGCGCCCGTTGGCCAGGGCGATCCGCAGCATCGCCGTCTCGTCGATCGCCGTGTCGAAACCCCAGCCGCGGTGCAGCGCGTTGGCGAGGCGCATCTCGCCCAGCGCGTCGTCGTCCTCGTCCAGCGTCAGCCCGTCCAGTCCCAAGGCGACCTTGCAGCCGCGCGCGACCATCTCGGCCACCGGCGCGATGCCCGACCGGATGCCCAGGTTGGAGCCCGTGTTGACCGCGATCGTGGCGCCTGATTCGGCGATCAGGTCCAGCTCCTCCGGCCGCGCCCAGGTGCAGTGGGCCAGGGTCAGGCGCGGCGACAGAAGTCCGATCCCCTTCAGGAAGGAGATCATTCCCTCGGGAAAGTTCCGGTCCGCCCAGTCCCGCTGGTAGCGCGTCTCCAGGCAGTGCATATGGACCCGCCGTCCGGTCCGGGCGGAGGCCTCGGCGACGGCGCGCAGCAGCCCGGGCGTGCACCACTGGACGCCGGTCGGCCCATACTGCACGTCCACCATGTCGCCGGCCGCGGCGCCGGCCACCTCCTCGACCAGGCGGATCTGGTCCTCCACGGACATCGGGGCGGTGCCGGTCCGCCGGGCGACCTCGCGGCGGGCGTCCTCCGGCAGCAGGGCCAGCACCTCCTCCGACGGGCCGTAGACCAGCGGGTTGCGGTCCTTCATCGCCACCGCGAAGCCGATCCGCACCCCGATGTCGGCGGCGGCGCGGGCGACCTCGGCGGCTTCCCGGGGCAGGGGGGTCAGCCCCTGCACCCGCGTATGGTGGACCATGACGGCTCCGGCCCCGCCCAGGGCGCTGCGGCCCAGCGAAGCGGCGGCGGCCAGATAGGGGTCCACCGCCGGCAGCAGCGCCAGGTACTGGAGCCAGAGTTCCAGCGGCTTGCCCGCCGCCCCGAAGGAACTGGACCGCACCGGCCGGCCATGGTCGTGGGCGTTGACCGGCACCGGCAGGGCGAAGAGCGGGTCGGCCTCCCCGTCGATCCCCGCGACGCCGGCGATCCGGCCGCCGTCCAGCGAGAGGCGGCACGGCCCCCGCAGGTCGTAGTCCCCGCCCTCGAGCAGGCCGATGCAGGCGATGGATCTTTCCGTCATGCCGGGCCTCAATTCCCCGCGCCGACGACGAGACGCCGGTCCCGCGGCGGCAGGAACGACCGGTCGAACACCTGCGACGGCTCGGGCTTTGCCGGCAGGTCGTAGGCCGCGGCCATCACGTCGATGGACCGCTCCAGCCGGGCGTCGTCCACGTCGCCCAGCCCGATCTCCCGCGTTTCCGGCGTGATCATCAACCGGTCGAAGGCGAACCGCAGCCGGCGTCCCTCGCTGCCGGCATCGACCAGCGGCTCGACCGCGGTCAGCGCCTTCACGCCCATGTCCGGGTCGGCCATCACGTCCTGCACCGCCCGGTTGATCGCGCGGACCAGCCCCTTCACCGCCTCCGGCTTGTCGCGGGCGAGGTCCCGGGACACCATGACGCCGTTCGAATAGAGATCCAGCCCGTGGTCCGCATAGTCCAGCCACCGGAAATCCCCGTCGGGGTCCTGTCCCTGCTGGATCAGGTTGACGTAGCTGGTCACGTTGAAGACCAGCGAGGCGTCCACCTCGCCGCGGATCAGCATCTGCTCCTGCAGGTTCGGCTGCATGTTCAGCACCTCGACCGACGGCACGGCGACGCCGTTCCGCGCCAGCAGCGCCGGAAGCAGCCGGGTCGCGGCACTGCCGGCCGGGCCGCCGACCTTGCGGCCGGCAAGGTCCTTCATGTCCTCGACCCCGCTGTCCTTCGGGGTCAGCACCGCGAAGGGCGGGCGGTTGTAGAGCTGGTAGACCATCACCGGCGCCTCGTCCGGCCTCTGCGCCGCCTGCTGGATCACGGCGTTGACGTCGCCGAACCCGGCGTCGTAGGCGCCGGACATGATGCGGGTGACCGTGGCGGCGGACCCTTCGCCCTGGTCGATCGTGACATCAAGCCCCTCGTCGCGGAAATAGCCCCTGTCACGGGCGACGAAGTACCAGGCGTGGATGCCCTGGTACTTCCAGTCCAGCGTGAAGCGGATCGGCGTCGGCTGCTGGGCCTGGGCCGGAGCGGCCTGGTGCGAAAGGACCAGGGCGAGCCCGAGTCCGGCCGTCAGGGCGGCCCGGCGGGAGATGTCGATCATGCTGTTCTCCGATGCTGTGCGCGGGCCTCAGCCCATCGCGAATTCGGTCTTGCGGTTGGCCCAGCCGGTGACGCGGCGCTCGATCAGCGAGAAGACGACGTAGAGCGCGATGCCCAGCCCGGCCAGGATGAAGAGCCCGGCGAAGACCAGCGGGACGTTGAAGTTGGACGAGGCGATCAGCATCATGTTGCCGATTCCCCGATTGGACGCGACCGTCTCGGCGATCACCGTGCCGACGAAGGACAGGGTCACCGCGACCTTGAGGGAGGCGAAAAGGTAGGGCATGGCGCGCGGCAGGCCGACGTTCAGCAGGATGTCGCGCTTGGTCGCCTTCATGGTGCGCAGCACGTCCTCCAGCTCCGGCTCGGTGGTCGCCAGCCCCGTCGCCATGTTCACCACCACCGGGAAGACCGAGATGATCATCGACGTGAGCACCGCCGGCACCGTCCCGGCGCCGAACCACAGCACGAAGATCGGCACCACCGCCACCTTGGGGATGGACGAGAAGCCCACCAGCAGGGGGAACGCCACGTTGTAGGCCAGCCTGGACGAGCCGATCAGCATCCCGATCAGCACCCCGGCGGAGACGCCGAGCGCGAACCCGACCAGCGTGGTGTAGAGCGTCTGCACCGCGTGCGGCATCAGGGCGGGCCAGCGCTCCACCAGCACCAGGACGATCTGGGACGGGCGGGGCAGGACGTATTCGCTGATGCCGAACAGCAGGCAGGCGACCTCCCACACGACGAAGACGCCCGCGATCAGGGCGGCGGACGCGATCTTCTCCCGGTCCAGGCCGTTCATGGCGTACCTCCGGCCGCGGTGCGGGCCTCGACGATCAGGGTCCGCAGCTTGTGGGTCAGGTTGGTGAATCCGGGCTGGTAGGTCGTGTCCAGCGTGCGGGGGCGGGCGAATCCCACCGGCTCGTCCACCAGGATCCGCCCGGGCCGGGCGCTCATCACCACGATGCGGTTGGCCAGGAAGGCGCTCTCCCGCAGGTCGTGGGTGACCAGGAGCACGGTCGGCTTGCCGTCGATCCACAGGGTCTGGAGGATGTCCCAAAGCTCCTCCCGGGTGAACTGGTCCAGCGCGCCGAACGGCTCGTCCAGCAGCAGCAGGTTGGGCTCGTGGATCAGCGCCCGGCACAGCGAGGCGCGCTGCTGCATGCCGCCGGAAAGCTGCCAGGGATACTTGCCGCCGAAGCCGCCCAGGCCGACCTTGGCGAGCAGGGCCTCGGCCCGGTCGCGGTACTCGCCGTGCCGCTTGCGCTTCCACTCCGCCCGGAAGGGCTGCACGATCTTGAGCGGCAACATGACGTTGTCGCGGATGCTCAGCCAGGGCAGCAGGGTCGGGTTCTGGAAGGCCATGCCGATCCGCACGTCCTGCGCCCCGACCTCCCGCCCGGCCACGAAGACGTGGCCGCCGGACGCCTTCAGCAGGTCGCCGACCAGCTTCAGGATCGTGCTCTTGCCGCAGCCCGACGGCCCGACCAGGGCGATGAAGTCGCCCTCCTCGGCCTGGAGCGAGATCTCGGCCAGGGCCTGGGTGGCGCTCGGTCCCTTGCCGTAGGAGACGGTGACCCGTTCCAGCTCGATGAACAGCCTGCGCGGGGGCCGCGGGTCCGGTTCCGGCACCGTCGGCACCGGAACCAGCGCGGGTGATTTCGCCGTTTTCATGGGTGTCCTCGGATCCGTCTTCACTCGGCCGCCCGGGCCGGCGGAAGGGTGCGGGTGATCGCCGCGGTGGTTTCCTCGACGTGGCGGGGCTGCGGCTCGGGCATGGACTGGATGCGGCCGACCGACAGGCCCCATCCGACGGAATCCTCGACCAGCCGGCGGTCGCGCATGACGAAGCGGCCGCGCACCAGGGTGTGCACCGGCGCCCCCACGGTCTCGAACCCCTCGAACGGCGTGATCCTGCCGCGGGAATGCAGCGCCTCGGCCCGGATCGTCTCGCGCCGGGCCATGTCCACCAGCGCCAGGTCGGCATCGGCGCCGGGGACGATCGCGCCCTTGCGGGGATGTAGGCCGAACGCCTTCGCCGGCGCCGTCGAGGACAGCCGGACATAATCGCTCAGCGACAGCCGGCCGGCGTTCACCTGGGTCAGCATCAGCGCCATCTGGGTCTCGACGCCGGGGAAGCCGCAATCGGCCGTCCAGATGTCGTCGCGCACCTTCTCCGCGGGGTCGTGCGGCGCGTGGTCGGTCGCGATCATGTCGATCGTGCCGTCGCGCAGGCCCTCCCACAGGGCCCGCTGGTGGTGCTGTTCGCGGACCGGCGGGTTGACCCGGATGATCGAGCCCAGGTCCCCATAGGCCCGCTCGTCGAACAGCAGGTAGTGCGGGCAGGTCTCGCCGGTGATGTCCACCCCGCGCGCCTTCGCCTCCCGCAGCGGCCTCAGCTCGTCGCCGGAGGAGATGTGCAGGACATGGATGCGGGCGCCGGTCCATTCCGCCAGGATCGCGGCGCGCGACACCGCCTCGGTCGCGACCACGGCGGGGCGCGACGCCAGGTGGGCCAGCGGGTCGCGCCGGCCGGCGGCCATCAGCTTCCGCTGGCGCCACGCCATAATGGAGGCGGTCTCGGCGTGGAGCGAGATGCGCAGCCCGTGCCGCGCGATGATCTCGAAGCCTTCCAGCATGGCCCCGGTGGAGGGCGAGGGCAGGTTGCCGAACGTATTGCCCATGAAGCACTTGAACGCGGCGACGCCGCCCGCGACCAGGCCGTCGAGCTGGTCCAGGTTGTCCTCGGCCAGCAGGCCGTACAGGCCGTAGTCCACGTGCGCCTTCGCCGCCGCCCGCTGCTTGATCCCCAGCGCCTCGACGGTGCCGGTCGGCGGGTCGGTGTTGGGCATCTCGAAGACGGTGGTGACCCCGCCCATGGCCGCCGCGGCGGTGCCGGTCCGCCAGTCCTCCTTGTGGGTGTAGCCCGGTTCGCGGAAATGGACGTGGGCGTCGATCGCGCCGGGCAGCAGGTGCAGGCCGGTCGCGTCGAAGGTCTCCCGCGCGGCCGGCATGGACTCGTCGGCGCCGACAGCCAGGATGCGGCCGTCCTTGACGGCGACGGCGCCCCTGAAGCCGGCCTGCTCGGTGACGATGGTGCCGCCCGTGATGACGAGGTCGGCGAGGGTCTTCGCGGTTTCCATGATCCTGTCGTCCTGTGTCAGAGGGAGGCCCAGCCGCCGTCGACCGGCAAATCGACGCCGGTGATCTGGCGGGCCGCGTCGCTGGCGAGGAAGAGGCACGCCTTGGCCACGTCCTCGCCGGTGGAGACCCGGCGCAGCGCGTAGTCGGCGGCGTGCCGCTCGGCCGCCTCCTCCTCGGTGATGCCCAGCCGCCGGGCCATCTCCGGCACGACCTTGCCGCGGAAGCGCGGCCCCTCGACCATGCCGGGCGCCACGCAGTTGACGTTGACGTTGTAGGGGCCGGCCTCCAGGGCGAAGGACTTGGTGATGCCGCGCAGGCCCCACTTGGACGCCGAATAGGCCATCCGGCCGGCCCGGCCGCGCATCCCGAACGTGCCGCCCACGTTGACGACCTTGCCGTAGCGCTGGTCGATGAAGGTCGGCATGACGGCGCTCATGGTGTTGAAGCAGCCCGCCATGTTCAGCTCGACGATCTCGTCGAACTCCTCGCGGGTGGTCTCCCAGCCGGTCTTGCCGACCGGGCCGGAGCCGCCCGCCACGTTGACCAGAACGTCGATCCGGCCGAACGCCGCGAGCGTCCGCTCGGCCGCCCCGGCGCAGTGCGCCCCGTCGGTGATGTCGCAGGGGATCACGATCGCCTCCGCGCCCAGCGCCCGGACCTTGGCGGCGACCGGCTCGATCGCGTCGAGGTCGCGCCCGACCAGCGCCAGCCGGCAGCCCTCGGCGGCGAAGGCCAGGGTGACGGCCTCGCCCATTCCTTTCGCGGGGCCGGTGATCATCACGACCCGCGATTTCAGACCCAGTTCCATGGTTCTTCTTCTGGTTATTGCTTGATGACGGAGGTCGGCCGCTCGGACAGCGGCGGCAGATAGGCGTCGGTGAAGACCGCGGACGGATCCGGGGTGTTCTCCAGCCCGTTCGCCTCGACCACCATGTCGATGGCGCGCTTCAGGCGTTCGTCGTCCACGTCGCCCAGGCCGATCGCGGCGATCTCGGGATGGTTCATCTCCATCCGCAGGGTGGCGACGGTCCGCTCGATCTCGACCTTCTCGTTCAGCAGCGGCTCGCGCTTCATCACGGCCGCGACCGAGCCGGCGGGGTCGGCGATCATGTCCTTGGCCGCGCGGTTGATCGCCCGGACCAGGCCCTTCACCGCGTCCCCGTTCCGGTCCAGGAACGGCTTGGACACGACGACCGCGTTGGAATACAGGTCCATCCCGTAATCGCCGTAATTGATGAAGCGGAAATCCTTGTCCGGGTCCATGCCGGCGCTCTTGGCGCTGAAGGCGATGGTGTTGACGTAGCCGAAGACCCCGTCCACCTGCCCGCGCTGGAGCATCTGTTCCCGCAGGTTCGCCTGCATGTTCGTGACGGTGACCTTGCCGGCGTCGATGCCGGCGACCTGGGCGAAGGCGGGAAACAGCTTCAGCGCCCCGTCGTTGGCGGGGCCGCCGATGGTCCTGCCTTCCAGGTCCGCGGGCGTCCGGATCGGGCCGTCGGCCTTGACCGCGATCGTAAAGGGCGGCGTGTTGTACATCATGAAGACGGCGACCGGCGCCTCGTCGGGCGACCTGGCCGCCAGGGTGATCAGCGCGTTCACGTCGCCGAACCCGGCGTCGTAGGCTCCCGTCGCCACCTTGGTGACGGAGGCGGCCGAGCCCTCGCCCTGGTCGATGGTGACGTCCAGCCCCTCCGCCTTGAAGTATCCCTTGTCCTCGGCGATGAAGAACAGCGCCTGCGGTCCCTGGTATTTCCAGTTGAGAACCATCTTGACCGGTGTCTGGGCGGATGCCGCGCCGGCCAGGCCGACCGCCCCGACCAGGGCGCCCGCCAGAACCGCGGGCCATTGGCTGATGACGCTGCGCATGTGGCCTGTTCCTCCTATGGGGTGGGAAGGGGAGAATGCCCGTCGTCCGGACGCAGACGACGCTATGCGCGATCCGATGGCGCCTCAAACGCCGTTTTCCTGTTAGGGTGTAGACGAAAAGTCTACACAGCGGGGTATGCCGGTATGAGGCACATGCGGATCTGGCGCTACGTGGACGAGGCGGCGAAGTACGGCTCGCTGCGCAAGGCCGCCGAACAGCTCAACGTGACGCCGTCGGCGCTCCAGCGCCGCATCCAGGACGTGGAGGAGGATCTGGGCGCCGCCATCTTCGAGCGCTCGGCCCACGGGATCCGGCTGACCGCCGCGGGGGAGAGCTTCATCCGCTGGGTGCGCACCCAGTCGGCCGACCTGGAGCGGGTCCGCTCGCATATCGAGGACCTGTCCGGCATGAGGCGCGGCCATGTCCGGATCGCGTGCAGCCAGGCGCTGGTGAACGACTTCCTGCCCCGCCAGATCTCGGAATTCCGGGAGCGGTTCCCGCTGGTCAGCTTCCAGATCTCGGTGGTGGACCAGGCATCGGCGATCCGCATGCTGCGGGAATACGAGACGGACCTCGCGATCATCTTCAGCCCGCGCCGGACGCCGGAATTCCAGCCGCTGATGACCCTGGGCCAGCGGGTGGTCGCGATCGTCGCCGCCGGCCATCCGCTGGCCGCCAGGAAGGTCGTGCGCCTGCGCGACTGCGCGCGGTATCCGATCGCCCTGCCGGACGGCAGCTTCGGCACCCGCGCCATCCTGGACGACCTGCTGGCCGTCAGCTCCGCCAAGCTGCCGGTGGAGCTGGAGTCCAACTCGTTCGAGATGCTGCGCAACCTGGCGCGGTCCGGCAGCGTGGTGACTTTCCAGATCGAAATCGGCGCCCCGGTGCCGGAAACGGATCCCGGCCTCGTGGCGCTTCCCCTGAGCGACGTGGAAATGGCCCACGGCCCGCTGGTGTTGGGCCAGCAGCGGGGCCGCACCCTGCCGGTCGCGACCGCCAAGTTCGCCGAGCAGCTTGCGCGCCGGCTCGACGACGCCCGGATGAAGCCGCAGCCGGCCTGAGGCTTCCCGACACCCCGGGACAGCGGTGCCGCGTCAGTCGGGGCTCGACCCCCGCCGCGGCACCGATTCCAGGAACTCCCGCAGTTCCGCAGCATAGAACCGGGCCATGGCCGTCGTGCCGTGGCCGCGCGTCTCGTCGCTGGCCGGGATCAGGAACAGGCGGCCGTTCCTGACATGCTTCATCGCCGCTTCCGTTACGCCGGTTTCCGGCGGGTTGCGCTCGTCATCGGCCGCGTTGATGAAGAGCAGGGGCGCCGTGATCCGGTCCAGGAGCGGCGTAGGGTTGTATTCTCCCGAGGACTCCCACGCATAGATGAAGTCGTTGGCATCGGCGTTGAACTGCACCGCCAGCCGCTCCTCGACCATCCTGTCCGCCATCTCGCGCGTCGGGGCCAGCTTCTGGTAAGCCAGGGTGCCGCCGCTGGTGGCCGTGGCGTAGAACACGTTGGCCAGCCTCATCGCCTTCGGCTGCTCGGCGTAGTCGCCATCGTTATAGCCGGGGTCCTGGCGGATCATCTCGATCATCAGCCGCCGCAGCATCCAGTTGCGGGCCGCCATCTCGGTCGGCTGGGACGCCATGGGCACCAGCGCGTCCATATAGTCGGGATACTTGCCGCCCCAGATCCAGGTATGCATGCCGCCCATGGAGTTGCCCATGATCACGCGGACATGCTCCAGGCCGAGTCCCTCGGTGAGCAGCCGATGCTGCCCTTCGACCATGTCCTCGGAACTGTATTTCGGGAACTTCGCTCTCAGGCCATCGGACGGCTTCGTGGATTTGCCGTGGCCGATCGCGTCCGGCAGGATGATGAAATACTTCTTCGCGTCCAGCGGCTGGCCCTCTCCGAACAGTTCGCCGGCGAAGGCGGGCGTCAGCATGCCGGCGCCCGACCCTCCGGTTCCGTGAAGCACCACGACGGGCTCGCCGGAGGGTTCGCCGACCGTCCGGTAGTGCAGGCGCACCTCCGGCAGGACCTCGCCGGTATGGAACTTGAAGTCCTTCGCGACGAACGTGGCCTCCTTCGCCGCCGGATAGTCCGCTGCGCCGGCCGCGAAGGAGACGAACGACAGGGCCGCGCCTGCCGCGGCGTAGATCAGCGATCTGAAGACCTTCATGGCGACCTCCCCTTTTCTTGTTCAAGTTCTTCCCATGTGCAGGACCGGCCTGTGATCGCTCCGCCTGCATACGCGCATCATCACCTTGCGCGTGCATGGACACAAGCGACCTCGACGTTCGGTCACGATGGCCGGGATCCTGCGCCGGGGAGGGCAGGAAGAGCTTGAGGGGAGGCAGGGAAACATGCGGATCCGGTAACCCTGCACGACGATCCTGATCGGTTCGCCGTAGGTCGGCCTCGGCCGAAGGACGACGCCGACCCATCGAAAGGAGCCGCCCGTTCGGCACCGTCTCCCGGGAACCGGCGCGTCGTGCCGGTTCCCGGGAGATCCGAACCCTGAGCCGTCAGGACTTGCCGAGATCGAAGCGGTCCAGCTCCATCACCTTGGTCCAAGCCGCGACGAAGTCCCTGGCGAAACGCTCCTGCGCGTCGCCCGCCCCATAGACCTCGGCGATGGCGCGCAGTTCGGAATTGGCGCCGAAGGCGAGATCGACCCGGGTGGCGGTCCACTTCGCCTCGCCCGTGGCGCGGTCCCGCCCCTCGAACAGCATCTCATCCTCGGACAGGGGCTTCCACACCGTTCCCATGTCGAGCAGGTTGACGAAGAAGTCGGTGGTCAGAGCGCCCGGCCGCGACGTGAAGACCCCGTGCTTCGCATCGCCATGGTTGGCCCCCAGCACGCGCAGGCCGCCGATCAGCACCGTCATTTCCGGCGCGGTCAGCGTCATCAGCTGCGCCTTGTCCACCATCATCTCCTCGGGCGAGACCGGGACCTCGCGCTTGAGGTAGTTCCGGAAGCCGTCGGCGACCGGCTCCATCACCGAGAAGGAATGGACATCCGTCTGCTCCTGCGTCGCGTCGGTGCGGCCGGGGGTGAACGGAACCTCCACCGCGACGCCGCCTTCCTTCGCGGCCTGCTCGACCGCGGCCGAGCCGCCGAGCACGATCAGGTCGGCCAGCGAGACCTTCTTGCCGCCCGGGGCCGAGGCGTCGAACTCCGCCTTGATGCCTTCCAGCACGCCGAGCACCCTGGCAAGCTGCGCCGGCTCGTTGGCCTCCCAGTCCTTCTGCGGGCCGAGGCGGATGCGCGCCCCGTTGGCACCGCCGCGCCGGTCCGACCCGCGGAAGGTGTTGGCCGACGCCCAGGCGGTCCGGACCAGTTCCGCGGTCGAAAGGCCGGAAGCGAGGATCCTCGCCTTCAGCCCGGCGATGTCCTGCGCATCGACCAGCGGGTGATCGACGGCCGGCACCGGATCCTGCCAGATCAGGTCCTCGTCCGGAACCTCCGGGCCGAGATAGCGGACGCGCGGTCCCATGTCCCGGTGGGTGAGCTTGAACCAGGCGCGGGCGAAGGCGTCGGCGAACTCCGCCGGATTCGCATGGAACCGCCGGGAGATCGGCTCGTAGATCGGGTCCATGCGCATGGCCATGTCGGCGGTGGTCATCATCAGCCGGACCCGCTTGCCCGACCCGTCCACCTCCGGCGCGTGGTCCTTCTCCTCCAGTTCCTTCGCCGCCCACTGCCAGGCGCCGGCGGGGCTTTTCACCAGCTCCCACTCGTAGCCGAACAGGACGTCGAAATAGCCGTTGTCCCACGTCGTCGGGTTCGGGGTCCACGGTCCCTCGATGCCGCTGGTGATCGTATGGACGCCCTTGCCGCTCTCGAAGGTGCTCTGCCAGCCCAGCCCCGCCATCTCGATCGAGGCGCCCTCGGGCTCGCGGCCGACAAGGCCGGGATCGCCCGCGCCGTGGGCCTTGCCGAAGGTGTGGCCGCCGGCGACCAGGGCCACCGTCTCCTCGTCGTTCATCGCCATCCGGGCGAAGGTCTCGCGGATGTCGCGGCCGGAGGCGACCGGGTCGGGCTCGCCGTTCGGGCCCTGCGGGTTGACGTAGATCAGGCCCATCTGCACCGCGGCCAGCCGGTTCTCCAGCACCCGGTCGCCGGTGTAGCGCATGTCGCCCAGCCACTCGGCCTCGGGACCCCACCAGATGTCCTCGCCCGGCTCCCAGGTGTCCGCGCGGCCGCCGCCGAAGCCGAAGGTCTTGAAGCCCATGGATTCCAGCGCGCAGTTGCCGGCGAGGATCATCAGGTCGGCCCAGGAGATCCGGCTGCCGTACTTCTGCTTGATCGGCCAGAGCAGCCGCCGCGCCTTGTCCAGGTTGCCGTTGTCCGGCCAGCTGTTCAGCGGGGCGAAGCGCTGCCCGCCGGACGAGGCGCCGCCGCGCCCGTCATAGGTGCGGTAGGTCCCGGCGCTGTGCCACGCCATGCGGATGAACAGCGGACCGTAGTGGCCGTAATCCGCGGGCCACCAGTCCTGGCTGTCGGTCATCAGGGCGTAAAGATCCCGCTTCAGCGCCTGAAGGTCCAATTTCTTGAACTCCTCGACGTAGTCGAACCCTTTCCCCATGGGATCGCTGAGGGAAGAGTGCTGGCGCAGGATCCGCAGATTGAGCTGATTGGGCCACCAATCCCGGTTCGACCGGAACACTGTGGGCGTGCGCTTCTGGCTTCCGCCCGTGAAGGGGCAGGCGATATCGTCCGGCATGCTTGAACCTCCCTTTGCTACCTCGTTTAGCACATGCTTCTTGCCCGGTGCCGTTGTGCGGCATTCTCGATTGACAGAACCGGCAGCCGGCAGCCTGGAATGACGATGAAAGCGGTGGCATGCCGTCCCGGGTAGCCCGAACCGGCCCCCGTGGCGGGGCATCCCCGGCATATCCGCTTCAGTGTATTCCCGCTCGGACCTCCAGCCACCTTCGTACAATGAACTGAAAATGCTGCCGAACGACGATTCATTCAAGCCTGTCGGAAGCCGAGCCGGGCGACAGCCGCAAAATAAGGTTGCGATGAAGGGGGGCAGAGGAAATGTGGTCGGAGTGATCAGCCCAACGTTGAGGCGTGGCTTGGGGTCCTGGAAGCATGTAGGACCGGACAGCCTGGAGATGCCTGAGCGTAACGAGTGCCATGGCAAGGACAGGAGCGCCTATAAGGAGCGCCGGCAACTGATCGAGGCATCTTCCCGTTGAGGCGCGCGCATAATCCCCGAGCGCACCACACTCGACGTGCGTTGTATTCCCGGCGGCGAGGGAGAGTGCCGCCGGGAGCTTCGAAGGCGAGCCCTTGAGGAGGACTCGAACTCACGCGCTACCGGCGGTCCCGTCGGGACCGGTCAGCAACGCCATGAGTTACCGTTCGATGGCGGTTTTCTCCTCCAACGGCGCCGATCGTACCCGCGCAGTGATCGGTCAGGTGGACGGCGTGCCAATGGCCGCCATCCACGACGCTCTTCTCGTTCCATTCTGTGTCGCCTGATCAAGACCCGCTGCCAATCATTGAAGCCGTCTTCAATCAGTTCAACGGCCCACCCGCACGCACGGGGAAGGCCCGGCTTTGGAACGCCCGGTTGGAATTCCGGAACACATGAAGATAGACGTACTTCCGCGGCCGCTTCTAAACCTTGTCCTGTGCTAGAGATGGTCCGGTCACGATACACCGTTCTTTCCTGAACCGTTGGAATCATCGTTCAGATACTCTCAATCGGAGGAGGACAAGGTGTTTTTCATGCAAGACCACCATGGCTTTTCGCCGTCCCATCACGCGCCCGGCCATCGTTACCGTTCGTGGGACGGTCGTGATGATTGCCAGTACCGGGATCATCACGACGGGCGCGGGCCGAAGTTCCACCATGACAAGGTCGAAATCGGCCATGTGTCGGGTAGGGCCACCGCCGACTGGTGGGAATGGGTGCTGTCCTATCCGGAGGCCGAGAACCCGCAACTCGATACCACGGGCGAGTTGGCGGATCTCGGCGATTTCGGCCGCACCTTCTTCGTCGCCGGCACCTTCAGCGGCGATGTCGAGCGAAGCTTCTCCGTGGATTACGGCCAGACGCTGGTCATTCCCTTGATCAACGTCGTGAGCTTCGCGACAGAACCGGACGATACCGCGGCCTCCCTGCGCGAGGATGCCGCCGAATTCATCGACGCGGTCGAGGATCTGACGCTGATCATCGACGGCAAGGTCTATTCCGACGAGAAGCTGTTCGATTTCCGGACGAAATCGACTGTTTTCGATGCCATCGTGCCCGAAGGCGGCGTCCTTCCCGCAGGCACTTACGATCCCGTGGTGTCCGACGGCTACTGGATCAAGGTGAAGGGGCTATCGCCCGGAGAGAACACGATAGAGTTCGGCGGCTCGCTGACCGACGACGAAGGCAACACCTTCGAAGTCAACATCACCGATAACGTCACGGTCGTCGCGGACAGGCACTGGTCGGACTGGTCGTGACGAACGATCCGGTTGAACAGGCCGTGGCGACAGGCTCTTCCTGAACCGCGAACAGGCGCCTCATAAGCAGAAAACCAGCCGATCCATGGGATCGGCTGGTTTTTCAAATGGTAGCGGAGGAGGGATTTGAACCCCCGACACAAGGATTATGATGATGCGTGTGTTACTAATAGTTTCTGTGACTTAGGGCCATTTTTCTGGGAATTTCCTGGAATCTCAGCATGTCTCATTTAATGCTACTTCGGAGCAATCCGTCAATTGGGTGTGTCGCCTGATTATTAGACGCGTATTGGGCCGCGTTGTCATTTGAAGCTGAATAACCTGCACCGGCGGTCTGAAGATCCCCGAGGGAGGATCGCGCCGTTGACACGACCACGGCGGGGGGGCTCGGTCGCTCTGCTTGGCGGTCACCTTGAGCGGCAGATCCTTCGTTTAGCCTGACCATAACGTCAAGCTCTCGAGGCCGGATCATCGGACCCGACGGACTTAGCCGGACCGTAAGTCGGCCATACCGATCAACACCGCGGCGTTCGGATGCTTAAAGCGGTTGGACTCCGCTGCAAGCATTTCGTCGGCTACAGAGCGAATCTTCTCCATCGTGGCTTTGCGCTGTTCGGGCGGGGTGTTGGGCCATGCCTGCGATGCTTGGTGAGCGTTAAGCCATTCGCTGAAGTAGGATGGATAGGGCTGTGCCTTGCCATCCACATCAACATGTACCGGCAAGAATGTCTCGCTCGTAACCTTACCCTGGTCGTTCTGCCAACGAAGGCGAAATGCTCCGAGAACGCCTGCTTCGGGGCCGGCGGCACATGCATAGCGGCCATCAAACTCCTGTGACTTGGCAAACGCAATCAGATGTTTGAAGAACTCGGACTCGAAATCGAGAAGGAACGCGCCGCGCGCGCGTTCCGTCCGCAAGCGACGGTACGCGGTAACCTGCAGGCGTTCACGATTGCCGAACTCCGGGAACTGCCCGACAAGTGTGGAAGGCAGACGGATGTCCAGGACGCGCCCACCGTGTTGGCGACCCTCAATCCTGATGTCGA
The DNA here is from genome assembly GCF_016653635.2 of Skermanella sp. TT6. Lineage (NCBI taxonomy): Bacteria > Pseudomonadati > Pseudomonadota > Alphaproteobacteria > Rhodospirillales > Azospirillaceae > Skermanella > Skermanella cutis. Next base: position 3,341,876 of record NZ_CP067420.1, on the reverse strand, counting down.
GATAAGGCGCCAATCCTTCGACCAACTGCTGAACGTGTTCGGCGCCCAACCCAAAAGTGCCCTGGAGTGCATTGGGATCGTAACGTGACGCATTGCTGAGGATCTCGGATTGCAGCTTCTGGGCGGCGCGCGCCCGCTCCAGGGCGCGGTTGATCTGTTCCTTGGTGTGCCCAAGATCGAAATCCTTCGCGTGTTCCAGGATCTCCGTGAGGTCGATCTGCTCAAGCAGCTCGCCGAGGATTTCCGTATGCAGGCGGTCATGGAACTCACCCCCGACCGGGGCCATGTCCGATACGATCTGCTCGACCCTCTGATACATCAAGGACAGCGCCGAGTTGTCGAAAGTGTCTTCGGCATGCAGGTTGAAGACGACCACCCGGTTTTCCTGGCCGTAGCGGTAAAGGCGGCCGATGCGCTGGACCAGGCGACTTGGATTCCAGGGCAGATCGTAGTTCACCATGACATGGCAGGCGCGGTGCAGGTTGATGCCCTCGCCGCCGGCCTCGGTCGAGATCAAGAAGGGCACCGTCTCGTTGAAGGCATCAATGGCCTCCAACTTGTCATCCAGGCTCATGCTGCCATTGATGAGGAGCGGGGCGGGTAGGTGGGGATAGCGTCTGGCGATCTGCTCCTGTAAGTAGGCCTGTGTCGCCCGGTACTCCGTGAACACCAGGAGCTTCTTGCCTTCCCGTATCAGCGGATCCACCACTTCCGTAAGGAACTTTTCCAGTTTGCTATCGGCTTGCCGCACTTGGCGTGCAAGGGTGATAAGCTGATCGATCAAGGCTGACTCGTCGTCGAAGAACTCCTCTACGCCGCCGACGAACAGCAATTCCAGGCTATCTTGATCGTCACCACCTTCGACCACGTCATCCAAACTCCAATCCCGCTCTTCGTGAAGCTTGCGTTCTGCGATCCGGCCAAGCAGGCGTTGTTTGCGGCGCTCCAGCGCCGCACCGATGGCCGCAATGCTGGACGACGCCAGCTTTCGGTAAGTGGTCATCACGAAGCCGATGGCCCGACCAATGTTCCCCCGACCTTCACCGGCGCTGTACCCCTGCTTAAGGTATGAGCTGAGCCGGTCGTTGAACCTTTCCATCTCACGGGAAAGCGGGATCGGAACGCGGTGGCTCTGCTGTCCACGGAAAATGAATTGGCCGTCGCTGTTTGTGACCTCGGATTTCCGGTTACGGAGGATCAGGTCCGCGACGATTTCCTTGTTCATCTCAAGCATGGCGAGCTGTTCGCTCAGGTCCGGTCGGATGAGTTCCAGCAGCGAGATGAAGCGGTCCTGCTTGCCTTGGTGCGGTGTCGCGGTGAGCAGGATGAGCGCATCTGTCTTCTTGCGCAGTGTTTCGGCAAGCCGGTAGCGCTCCGCGCGTTCGCCGGATGCGGTCTTCGTCAGCTTATGTGCCTCATCGAAGATGATGATGTCCCAGCTGCCTGCCGCCCGAAGCTTTTCCAGGTGATCGTCGCGCTTCAGCAGGTCGATCGAACCGACGACATGGTCGTAGCGTTTCCAATCCTCAAGGTCGTTGATGAAGAAGTCGCGCCCGTAGATGGCATAGTCCTGATCGAACTTCCGCCGCATCTCCTCCTTCCATTGGCGAGTCAGTCCGGCCGGCGTCACGATCAGGACCCGCCGTGCCATCCCGCGACGTTTCGTAAGCGATGCGAGTGCACCCTTCTTCCCGGAACCGGGTCTGTGAGCGAGATTACGCGCGGGTTCACGGAGCACGGAGGGGGCGATGGAGGATGGCGTCAGGCTTCATCCCAGGCTTGAAGCCATGGATGAAGACGGGCCGTATCGGCGGGTCGAGGTGATCACGGGACGGTGTCAACGGCGCGTGTGGACGGCACAGGAGAAGGCGCGCATCGTGGCGGAGAGCGCGGTGCCGGGCGCCAACATCTCCGAGGTCGCGCGGCGGAACGGGGTGAACCGCGGCCTGCTCACGGTCTGGCGCCGGGAGGCAGGTGCGGTCCCGGAAGCGACCCCGGCGCAGACGCCGCTGTTCGTTCCGGTCACGGTGGTCGAGGAGCCTGCGCCCGCTCCTCCGCGGGACCGGCGTCAAGCATCCCGGGAGACGGCGCCGGGCCGGATCGAGATGGATCTGCGCAGCGGGCGGCTGGTGTTCCACGGCGCCGTCGATCCCGGCCTCGCCGCGGCGGTCGTCGCGGCCGCCCGAGGGCGGGGATGATCACGCCGCGTCCCGGCCTCAAGGTCGTGCTCGCCACGCAGCCGATCGATTGTAAGCGATGCGAGCGGACCCTTGGCCTTTGGCTGCGTGATCACCGCATGGATCGGTTGCGGCGGGCCTTGAAGTGTTCGCGCAACTCCAGGATGGCCTTGGCTACGGCCGGGACGTCGGCCTCGGCGATGGCCGCCGTGCCGAACAGCACGGGGCCCAGGGCCTGGAACGGAGCATGTTCCGGTTTGCCCGGGTTGGTCACGCTCTTCCAGGCGCGCGGCGCCAGCCGGGTGGCCACCAGGAACCCGAGGGACCAGAAGATCGGGTCCAGCCCTCCTGCGTGGTGCGGCGCCAGATGCGGCCGGTACAGGCCGGGGAACTGCGCCATCGTCTCCGACAGGCGGTTATGGTGGTCCGCCACGGCCTGGACGGCCCGGTGCTCCCGGCTGCTCTCCGCGGCGAGCAGGGCGTGGTCGCCCAGCAGGTCGCCGAGCCAGATCCGCGGATCGAGGAACTTCGGCCCGATCAGCACGGCGGTCAGGTAGCCGTCGAGGCCGTCCAGCCGCGACACCGGCGCCGCCCGGCCCCGCTGGTACGCTTCGAGCTCCTCCGCGTCCTGCATCGCCCTGGGCGCCGCCGGTCCGGTCTGCGCAGCGGGCTCGGCCGTCATGCCGCCCGGACCGTCCCGGCATCGGCGCCCCGCTCGGCTTTCCATGCCCACGGCAGCAGGCGGTCGAGATCGTTGGCCTTCACGGCACCCGACACGATGCGCTCCAGCACGTCGGCCAGGTAGGAGAACGGGTCGAGGCCGTTCAGCCTGGCGCTGTTGATCAGCGAGGCGAGGATCGCCCAGTCCCGGCCGCCCGCCGCGGAGCCGGCGAACAGGGCGTTCTTGCGGCCCAACCCGATCGGGCGCATCAGTCTCTCCACGGTGTTGGTATCCACCTCGATGCGGCCGTCCTCGAGGAAGGCGACCAGCCCGTCCCAGTGACCCAGGGTGTAGGAGATCGCCTTGGCCAGGCTCGACTGGCCGGAGATCTCCGCCCGCACCGCCATCAGCCGGACCTTCAGAGCTTCCAGGATCGGCCGGGACCGGTCCTGCCGGACCCGCAGGCGGGTCTCCGCCGTCGTGCCGCGGATGCGTGCCTCGATGGCGTAGACCTCACCGAGGCGCCCGATCACTTCCCGCGCCACCTCCGACCGGGTCGTCCTGAACACCGCCACGAACTTGCGGCGGGCATGGCTCAGGCAGAAGACGAGCCGGATCGTCGCCCGCCTCCGGCGGCGGACAAGCGCCTTGTAGGCCACATAGCCGTCCACCTGGAGAAGCCCGTCGAAGCCCGCCAGCTGGTCCTGGATCGCCGCCGTGTCCCGCCCCTCGGCGAACACGTAGCCGACCGCCGGTCGGGCCGGTCCCTGCCAGGGGCGGTCGTCCACCGCCTGGGCCCACAGCTGGCAGATCCTGGTGCGGCCCCGTCCGGGATCCAACCGGGGCAACGGCGTCTCGTCGCAGAACACCCGCTCCTGGGATCGGATGTAGAGCAGCAGCCGCTCGTACAGCGGCTTCAGCCACCACGCCGCCCGGCGAACCCAGAACACCAGCGTCGTCCGGTCCAGCGCGATGCCCTGGCCGGCGAACATCCGGGACTGCCGGTACAGCGGCAGGTGCCAGGCGAACTTCGCCACCACCACGTGGGCGACCAGCGCGGTGGTGGCCATGCCGCCGTCCACCACGCGCGGCCTGGCGGCGGCCTGGACCAGGGTGCCGCGGCAGCATCGGCAGGCATACTTCGGCCGGATGGTGCGCAGGACGCGCACAAGGGCCGGGATCACGTCCAGCGCCTCGGCGACGTCCTCGCCGATCCGGTGCATCGGCCCGGCGCAGCACGGGCACGCGGTGCTCTCCGGCTCGATAGTCGTCTCGACCCGCGGCAGATGCCGGGGCAGAGCTCCGACATTCCGGTTCGCCGGACGGCGCGGGTGCCGCCCCGGCTTCCCGGACGTGCGGTCCGCGTTGTCGTTGGCGGCCGGAGCCGCCTCGACGGCGAGGTCGCCGAGATCGAGGACGCCCTGCTCCGGGTCGATCATCGCGGCCCTCTCCGACTTCGCCCCGAAGATCATCGCCTTCAGGGTCTTCACCTGCGCCTGCAGATCCGCGTTCCTGGCCTCCAGATCACGGATGATCCGGACCAGTTCGGCGGGGTCTGCGGGGAGCGGGTCGGGAGGCTCGGCCATGCCCCGGAGCATACCGCAAAAGCCGGCAGCATCCCAGACGGATCAACGCCTTCAGCCCATCCACCGGGGCGTCTTCACGGGTGGCGGCGCGGCCGCGCGCCACTCCAGTCCGTCGAGCAGCAGCGCGAACTGGACCGCGCTCAGCCGGACCGCGCCGTCCCGGACCGGCGGCCAGGGGAATCCGCCGTCCTCCAGCCACTTCGTTGCGAGGATCAATCCGCTACCGTCCCAAACCAGGAGCTTGAGCCGGTCCTTGCGCTTGGAGCGGAAGACGAAGACGTCACCGCAGTAGGGATCCGCCTTCAGCGCCTCGGCCACCAGGGCGACCAGGCCGTGGACCCCTTTGCGGAAATCGATCGGCTGCGTGGCGAGCACGACCTTGAGGCCGGGACGCGGCGTGATCATCCCCGCCCTCGGGCGGCCGCGACGACCGCCGCGGCGAGGCCGGGATCGACGGCGCCGTGGAACACCAGCCGCCCGCTGCGCAGATCCATCTCGATCCGGCCCGGCGCCGTCTCCCGGGATGCTTGACGCCGGTCCCGCGGAGGAGCGGGCGCAGGCTCCTCGACCACCGTGACCGGAACGAACAGCGGCGTCTGCGCCGGGGTCGCTTCCGGGACCGCACCTGCCTCCCGGCGCCAGACCGTGAGCAGGCCGCGGTTCACCCCGTTCCGCCGCGCGACCTCGGAGATGTTGGCGCCCGGCACCGCGCTCTCCGCCACGATGCGCGCCTTCTCCTGTGCCGTCCACACGCGCCGTTGACACCGTCCCGTGATCACCTCGACCCGCCGATACGGCCCGTCTTCATCCATGGCTTCAAGCCTGGGATGAAGCCTGACGCCATCCTCCATCGCCCCCTCCGTGCTCCGTGAACCCGCGCGTAATCTCGCTCACAGACCCGGTTCCGGGAAGAAGGGTGCACTCGCATCGCTTACGATCGATTTCCGCAAAGGGGTCCACGGCCTGGTCGCCCTGGTGGCCGAGGCGCTGAAGGCGGATCCCTACTGCGGTGACGTCTTCGTCTTCCGCTCCAAGCGCAAGGACCGGCTCAAGCTCCTGGTTTGGGACGGTAGCGGATTGATCCTCGCAACGAAGTGGCTGGAGGACGGCGGATTCCCCTGGCCGCCGGTCCGGGACGGCGCGGTCCGGCTGAGCGCGGTCCAGTTCGCGCTGCTGCTCGACGGACTGGAGTGGCGCGCGGCCGCGCCGCCACCCGTGAAGACGCCCCGGTGGATGGGCTGAAGGCGTTGATCCGTCTGGGATGCTGCCGGCTTTTGCGGTATGCTCCGGGGCATGGCCGAGCCTCCCGACCCGCTCCCCGCAGACCCCGCCGAACTGGTCCGGATCATCCGTGATCTGGAGGCCAGGAACGCGGATCTGCAGGCGCAGGTGAAGACCCTGAAGGCGATGATCTTCGGGGCGAAGTCGGAGAGGGCCGCGATGATCGACCCGGAGCAGGGCGTCCTCGATCTCGGCGACCTCGCCGTCGAGGCGGCTCCGGCCGCCAACGACAACGCGGACCGCACGTCCGGGAAGCCGGGGCGGCACCCGCGCCGTCCGGCGAACCGGAATGTCGGCGCTCTGCCCCGGCATCTGCCGCGGGTCGAGACGACTATCGAGCCGGAGAGCACCGCGTGCCCGTGCTGCGCCGGGCCGATGCACCGGATCGGCGAGGACGTCGCCGAGGCGCTGGACGTGATCCCGGCCCTTGTGCGCGTCCTGCGCACCATCCGGCCGAAGTATGCCTGCCGATGCTGCCGCGGCACCCTGGTCCAGGCCGCCGCCAGGCCGCGCGTGGTGGACGGCGGCATGGCCACCACCGCGCTGGTCGCCCACGTGGTGGTGGCGAAGTTCGCCTGGCACCTGCCGCTGTACCGGCAGTCCCGGATGTTCGCCGGCCAGGGCATCGCGCTGGACCGGACGACGCTGGTGTTCTGGGTTCGCCGGGCGGCGTGGTGGCTGAAGCCGCTGTACGAGCGGCTGCTGCTCTACATCCGATCCCAGGAGCGGGTGTTCTGCGACGAGACGCCGTTGCCCCGGTTGGATCCCGGACGGGGCCGCACCAGGATCTGCCAGCTGTGGGCCCAGGCGGTGGACGACCGCCCCTGGCAGGGACCGGCCCGACCGGCGGTCGGCTACGTGTTCGCCGAGGGGCGGGACACGGCGGCGATCCAGGACCAGCTGGCGGGCTTCGACGGGCTTCTCCAGGTGGACGGCTATGTGGCCTACAAGGCGCTTGTCCGCCGCCGGAGGCGGGCGACGATCCGGCTCGTCTTCTGCCTGAGCCATGCCCGCCGCAAGTTCGTGGCGGTGTTCAGGACGACCCGGTCGGAGGTGGCGCGGGAAGTGATCGGGCGCCTCGGTGAGGTCTACGCCATCGAGGCACGCATCCGCGGCACGACGGCGGAGACCCGCCTGCGGGTCCGGCAGGACCGGTCCCGGCCGATCCTGGAAGCTCTGAAGGTCCGGCTGATGGCGGTGCGGGCGGAGATCTCCGGCCAGTCGAGCCTGGCCAAGGCGATCTCCTACACCCTGGGTCACTGGGACGGGCTGGTCGCCTTCCTCGAGGACGGCCGCATCGAGGTGGATACCAACACCGTGGAGAGACTGATGCGCCCGATCGGGTTGGGCCGCAAGAACGCCCTGTTCGCCGGCTCCGCGGCGGGCGGCCGGGACTGGGCGATCCTCGCCTCGCTGATCAACAGCGCCAGGCTGAACGGCCTCGACCCGTTCTCCTACCTGGCCGACGTGCTGGAGCGCATCGTGTCGGGTGCCGTGAAGGCCAACGATCTCGACCGCCTGCTGCCGTGGGCATGGAAAGCCGAGCGGGGCGCCGATGCCGGGACGGTCCGGGCGGCATGACGGCCGAGCCCGCTGCGCAGACCGGACCGGCGGCGCCCAGGGCGATGCAGGACGCGGAGGAGCTCGAAGCGTACCAGCGGGGCCGGGCGGCGCCGGTGTCGCGGCTGGACGGCCTCGACGGCTACCTGACCGCCGTGCTGATCGGGCCGAAGTTCCTCGATCCGCGGATCTGGCTCGGCGACCTGCTGGGCGACCACGCCCTGCTCGCCGCGGAGAGCAGCCGGGAGCACCGGGCCGTCCAGGCCGTGGCGGACCACCATAACCGCCTGTCGGAGACGATGGCGCAGTTCCCCGGCCTGTACCGGCCGCATCTGGCGCCGCACCACGCAGGAGGGCTGGACCCGATCTTCTGGTCCCTCGGGTTCCTGGTGGCCACCCGGCTGGCGCCGCGCGCCTGGAAGAGCGTGACCAACCCGGGCAAACCGGAACATGCTCCGTTCCAGGCCCTGGGCCCCGTGCTGTTCGGCACGGCGGCCATCGCCGAGGCCGACGTCCCGGCCGTAGCCAAGGCCATCCTGGAGTTGCGCGAACACTTCAAGGCCCGCCGCAACCGATCCATGCGGTGATCACGCAGCCAAAGGCCAAGGGTCCGCTCGCATCGCTTACGACGTTTCAGCGCAGCGAGCAGCAACCCGACCTCGATCGTCTTGCCAAGACCGACATCGTCGGCGATCAGCCAGTTCATGATCCCGGACGAAATGATGCGATGGACCAAATGTATCTGATGGGGCAGCGGATCGACGTCGAGCCGGTCCAAGGCGCCGGTCAGGTCGTTCCAGCTTTCCAGGGCATGGGCCAGGATACGCAGACGGAAACGTTCGGCATGGTCCGAAGCCCCCGTCTCGGCCCGGACGTAACGCATCCCCACGTCCTTGATGCGCACCAGATTTTCATATGGGAGCCAGTGCGAGCCGCCCGTTTCATGCAACTGGACCAAGCACTGCTCTCGGTGCCCCAACGATCGTGTGGCCTGGATGGTCCCGGCACCCAGCGGGAAACGGGTTGCGGACGCAGGAACATCCTGGACCTCCCAACCCACTTGAAGACCGCATGCCACCCCCGATACCGGCAACCAATCGTGCGTTCCGTTCAGCCAATCAATCTTGACCTGCCATCCGTCTTCCATTTCCCTTCGGTCCGCTACCCTGCCGATGGGTTTTGAGCTGCCCTTGGGCCGCACCCAGCATCCGGTTACAGGAATGAGAAGGTCGGGCTGCATGATGACACCAATTTCAGACAGGAAGTTCGATACGGCTGCGGAGCCACAGCCCGTCCGCGAGCCGGTCGGCCTCATCATCGCGGGCTGCGCTGTCAGCCCGATGGCGGACATAGTCGATGAAGCGGAGATAGCTGTAGGTCTCGATGTCCGCCACCGGGTCGCGGAAACGGCTCCGGGCGGGCGGGTCCAAGTGGACCCATTGCTCGCGCAATTCGTCCACATAGGCGATGGGATCGTCGTCAAGCCTGACCGAGCAGACCGCGCGAGCATCACGCCAGGATAGGAGCCATTGGCCGTTCCTCAGTTCCTGGAACTGCTGCGCTCCGGAGAAGTCCAGCGGGTCCCAGTCGATTGCCGATACTGTTCTGCTATAGATGCTTCCAAAGGACCGCCTCATCCACCATTCCGGGCGGCGGCGCCATTCCCGCTTCAGGGCGACCATATCCCGAAGGAGTGGGGCGTCGAAGCGCCCGTCGATGGCCATTCGCTCCAGCGCCTCGAAGCTCCTGAAACTTGGAAAGCTGAAGAAGACGGCGATTAGCCAGTTGAGATAGGCTTCGCGCTCCTTCCGGGTCGGCAACCAGAGATGCCGCAGGATGCGATCGGCTTTGAGGGCCGCCTGGATTTCGGGGTATTCGGCAAAGGCTGCCAGGGGCGGGTCGGAGAGGGGTTTCTCCCAGATCTCCTGCCTCGCCTGTGCGTCGAACTCTGGCAGGTCGAGGTCCAACGGCAGGTCAGATGCCGCATCCGGGACATCCGCTCCGTGGGCAGGCTCCGCAATGCTCCATCCATGGTCGAACGACCATTCCTCAGTCCCGGCATCCGGGACCTCGGCTGGTGTCGGAGGTGTCGCCTCAACAGGTGCCCATTCGTCTCTGGCCGGATCGATGAGGATGCAGGCGGGGCCGAGGGTGGTGTCAGATGACGCCGGCTTAGCCGTCGATGGAAACCCTAATGGCAGCATTGTCTGCCGAAGCGCCGCTGGTAGGCTGGGCGGTGCTTCCAGGGCGAATACAAGCTGCATCGGTGCAGGCGGGATTGCCGCATCGGTTGGAGGTGGAGTCGGAGCAGCGAGAACGGAAGCTGTGACTAATGCAGGCTTCGGCGTCGGATCCCAAGGATCATCGGCCACCGATGGATCGTGTCCCCAGACGTGGTGTAGGATTGGCGTCACCAATCATCCTGGTTCCCAGCAGTCTGGCCGGGTTGCTCATGCCCCTGCGGCGGGCAGCATGATGGGGCTATCATCGCCGAGTGGAGCGATAGTTTCCAGTGTCATGTAGCGGGCGCGCTGGACGGCCCATTCATCGTTCTGCTCCAGGAGAATAGCGCCGATGAGGCGAGTAATGGCGTCCTCGTTCGGAAAGATGCCGACAACGTCGGTCCGGCGCTTGATCTCGCCATTCAGGCGCTCGATCGGGTTTGTCGAGTGTATCTTGACCCGATGTTCCTTTGGGAACGTCATGTAGGCCAGCACGTCGGTTTCCGCCTCGTCCAGGAGGGCTGCCAGCTTGGGAACTTTGGCGCGGATCTGATCGGCGACTTGGCGCCACTGGACTTTGGCGGCCTCGGCGGTGTCCTGGGCGAAGGCGGTGGCGATGAACGCGGCGAAGAGGCGCTTGCCCTGCTTGCCAGCATGCGCCATGGCGTTGCGCATAAAATGCACCCGGCAGCGCTGCCATGTCGCCTGGAACACGCGCTGGACAGCGGCCTTGATGCCTTCATGGGCGTCGGAAATCACCAGCTTGACGCCGGCGAGACCGCGACGCTTGAGCTTGCGCAGGAATTCGAGCCAGAAGGTCTCGGCCTCCGATGCGCCGATGTCCATGCCCAGCACCTCGCGCCGGCCATCGGTGTTGACCGCCACCGCGACGGTCACGGCGACAGACACGATGCGTCCCTGCTGGCGCACCTTGACGTAGGTCGCATCGATCCAGAGGTAAGGCCAGTCGCCTTCGATCGGACGGTTCAGGAACGTCTTGACCCGGTCGTCGATCTCTTCGCACAGGCGGCTGACCTGGCTCTTGGAGATGCCGCTCGTGCCCATGGCTTTGACCAGATCGTCCACCCCGCGGGTCGAAACGCCCTGGATGTAGGCCTCCTGGATCACCGCCGTCAGCGCCTTCTCGGCCATCCGGCGCGGCTCCAGAAATCCTGGAAAATAGCTGCCCTTGCGCAGCTTGGGGATGCGCAGTTCCACCGTGCCGGCTCTGGTTTCCCAGTCGCGATCCCGGTAGCCATTGCGCTGTGCGAGGCGGTCAGCCGAGCGCTCACCGTGACCGGCGCCGGTCACCGCCTGAACCTCCATCTCCATCAGCCGCTGGGCGGCAAAGCCGATCATCTCACGCAGCACATCCGCATCTGTGCCCTTTTCAAGCATCGAGCGAAGCGTCATCATCTCGTCGGTCATCGTGGTCACCTTGGATCAGGTATGTGTTGTGGTGACCAGACTTTACCCGAGAACCACGATGACCGCCCGTTCCGGGGCAGGCCCTCCGGTCGGCTACGCCTCCCTGCGGGCCTGCCCCGGAACGGGCGCTCCTACACCACGCCTGGGGACTTGATCCACCGATGCCGGACGATCAGTTTCCGCATCCCCTTGCCGCCAATGCTGATCCGGCTTGGCGAAGCCCCTTCGCAGCATCCGGGTAAGTCGAGACAGCACCATCGCTTTGCCGGGTTCCTCAGACGGAGGCGCCGCCTACTTGCGCCATATCGGACAGCAGCGGAAAAGTGGTCCTTGTCGAAACGATTTCGTCCAGCAGCAACGACATCGAGGGACCTTTCCTGCTCCCGACACACAAGAGAAAGCCTACCTCATTCGCATTAAGCTCTATGTCGTATACCGCTAATGAGTAACGCTGCAATATGAATTTTGATTTTTTTGGATGCAGGTGACAGGTGGCTGCACGCATACCTGTATATGCCTACTCATATCAAGGGTTTAAGGGCTTCCAACTGTGATGGCGGATCGGACCGCCGCAATCGTCAATGCGGCCGAAATAATGTTGGCAGCACTGGAAGTGCTTCGTCGGCGCGGAGCGAACGATTTCTAGGCTGGGCGTATGGTGAGGTGCGAGCACTGCTAGAGCGAATCGAGCAATTGGAGTCTATTCGGGGTCGCGCGGCACGAGACCGTGACCACGAAACCTGGGGGCAACCGTCTGTGAAGTTAATTGCACGGGCTTGCCCAAGCGCAATCAAGTGGAAACCGGTCCACCCGGGATCCCGAGAGGCGCAAGCTTGCACCAGTTCAAGCATCCGAAGATGAAGCTGGATGAGGCTCGCTGCTAGGGACGACATCTTGATCATCGCGTGCGCGGATAAGACCGGACATCATCCCGGATCGAAAGTCATGTCTCGGAAGCTTTCAACAGGAGCAGCCACATGGCGATGACCGCGCCGCGCTGGAGGGCGATCACCGATTCCGCCTGGCAGTGGGAACAGGATGCCCTCGAGTTCCTCAAGCAGCACCTGCCGGATCATGACCCCTGGCGGGTCTGGTCGAACTTCGAGTTCATCGACGACGAGGGCAAGGTCAACGAGGTCGATGCGCTCGTGCTGTCTCCTCGAGGTTTCTTCCTTGTCGAAATCAAGAGCCGGCCGGGCTCCGTCGAAGGCGACGCCCACTCCTGGACCTGGACGACCGACGCGCGCCGGCTTTCCTACGACAATCCGCTGATCCTGACGAACCGCAAGGCAAAGCGCCTGGCCTCCCTGCTGAAGCGCCAGCCGTCCGTCGCCAAGGCACGCATCCGCGTGCCGTTCCTGGAGCACGTCGTCTTTCTCTCTGCTCCCCGGATCGAGCCCCGGCTGGATGCCGCGACCGCGACGCGCGTGTTCCGCATGGGCCGTCCCGGAGGGCCGCAGGACCAGGGGATCGTCTCGGTCCTGTCCGGCGGCTTGCCGAGCGCCAATTATATGGCGTCCATCGATGCCCCCGTCGCGCGGGTCATCAGCCGGGCCATGGAGGAAGCGGGGGTTCGCCCGGCGCTCGGCCAGCGCCGGATCGGCGATTACGAACTCGGCAAGATCCTCGACGAAGGCGATGGCTGGCAGGATTGGGACGGCGTTCACGTCAGCGCCAAGGTGCATCGACGAATCCGGGTCTATCCCTTCACCACCTCATCGTCGGATGAAGCCCGCAAGTCGCTGGGACGGCTCGCCGCCCGCGAATTCCAGGTTTTGGAAGGGATCGACCATCCCGGTATCCTGAAGGTACGCGACTTCAAGGAAAGCGAACGCGGCCCGGCGCTGGTGTTCGATCACGATCCCAAGGCCAAGCGCCTCGACTTCCTGCTGCGCGAACATCTCGACCTGATGGGCGTCGAACTGCGGCTCCAGTTCGTGCGGCAGCTGGCGGAGACGCTGAAATACGCCCATGGCAAACGCCTCTACCATCGCGCACTGTCGCCGCAGAGCATCCTGGTGCGAGACCCCGATCAGGCCTATCCGAACCTCCAAATCATGAACTGGCAGTCTGCCGCCCGCGACGCCTCAACCGGCGGAACGTCGCTCGGCACCAGGGGCACCGAACACCTGGAGGATTACGTCGAGGATCTGGCCAAGGTCTATATCGCTCCGGAAGCACTGCATGGCGGTGTCGAGACCGGCGCGCACCATGACGTGTTCTCGCTGGGCGCCATAGCCTTCCACCTGTTCGCCGGACAGCCGCCGGCCGCGTCCCCGCTGGATCTGGTGACCAAGCTGCGCACCGACGGCGGCCTGCGCATCTCCGACATGATCGACGGGGCCATGCAGAGCCTTGTCGATCTGATCCGCCTCAGCACGCATCCGGTTGTTTCCAACCGGATCGGCACGATGGAGGAGTTCCTGGACTATCTCGGCGAGGCCGAAACGGAAATGCGGCTCGGCACGCCCGAAGTCACCGTCGATCCGGCCGTGGCGAAGCCCGGAGACCGCATCGACGGGGGCTTTACCGTCGTGCGCCGGCTTGGCCGGGGCGCCTCCGCCGACGCCCTGTTGGTCCGCGCCGACGATGACCCGAAGGAAGAGGAACTGGTGCTCAAGGTGGCGCTGGACCCCGCCAACAACGACCGGCTCCAGGCCGAAGGGGCGGTGCTGGACAAGCTCCATCATCAGAATATCGTGAAGGCGCGGCGTACGCTGCCGGTGGCAGGGCGGACGGCGGTCCTGATGGAGCACGTCAACGGGTGTAAAGGGCGGATGAAGCTTGGTCCATCCGCATTCCCGGTGCAGGGCGAGTGCGCCAGAGGGTGAGGATAACCATATGAGGGGAAACGCTTTTCCCCCGAGAGTGCCGTCTTCTCCGTGTCCAGTTCGTTGCTGTCCCTGCTGCCCGCCGGTCTCGCGGTTGAGCGGGTCGTCGTCCGCCCTGATCGTGTTGTCGTCGCCGTTCGTGCTCGCGCCGCCACGGCGTCCTGTCCCTTGTGCCGGCGCCACTCGCGTCGCGTCCACAGCCGCTACATCCGGCATCTTGGGGATCTCCCCTGGCAGGGGAGGATCGGCCATCTCGAGCTTCAGGTCCGTCGCTTTCGCTGCTCCGCCCCAAGATGCCCGCGCCGGATCTTCGCCGAGCGCCTGCCGGAGGTGGCCCTGCCGAGGGTTCGGCGGACCGTCCGCCTCGCCGAGGCGCAACGCCGCATCGCCCTACATGCCGGAGGCGAGTCGGGCGCCCGCCTAGCGGACCGCCTCGCCATGCCGGTCAGCGGCGACACCCTGCTGCGCCTGATCCGGGCGGCTCCCCTCCCGGTGGCACCGACCCCGCGCGTCGTCGGCATCGATGATTGGGCTTGGCGGCGTGGCCGGCGCTACGGCACCCTCATCGTCGATCTGGAGCGCAGCCGCCCCATCGACCTGCTGCCCGATCGCGACGGAGAAACAGTTGCCGCCTGGCTGAAGGCACACCCCGGCGTGGAGATCGTTGCCCGAGACCGGGCCGGTGCCTATGCCGACGGCGCCCGGACCGGAGCTCCGGACGCGGTCCAGGTGGCTGACCGTTGGCATCTTCTGCGCAATCTCGGCGACGCCCTGGCCGGCGTTCTCGACCGGCATCACCGGGCCATCCGCACTGCGACCAAGGCAGCCACGGCGGTGACGACGGTTCCGGTTCCCAACGCTCCGCCGGAGCCCCGGCCTCTGCCCCGCAGCCAGCAGCGCACGCTGGACAAGCGGGCGGCGCGGCAGGCCCGTTTCGAGGAAGTCGCAGCACTGCACGCCCGCGGCTGGTCGCAGAGTGCTATCTCCCGCAGCACTGGCCTGGACCGCGCCACGATCCGGACATGGTTGCGGGCGGGCCGGCCTCCGTCGTGGAGCAAACCGGCTTATGGGAGCACAATCGACCGCCATGCCGAGTACCTGCGGCAACGCTGGGCCGAGGGCTGCACCAACACCGCCCGGCTGTGGCGGGAAATCCGCGACCGGGGCTATTCGGGCCGACCCAAGACCGTGCAGGAATGGGTTCGGCGCCGGCTGCGGGGCACCGGTGCCGGGCCTGCCGACCTGGAGTCGTCTACGACCGCCTGGAAGGCGCCCTCCGGCCGGCGCGCGGCGTGGCTGGTGGTGGCCGATGCCAACGAGATCGACGAGACCGCAGGGAAGTTCGTCGAGGCCCTGCTCGCCGGATCGCCGGACTTGGCCGTGGTGATCGCGCTGGCGCGGGAGTTTCGCGCGATGGTCCGAGAGAGGCGGGCCGACGGATTGGATCCGTGGCTCGCGGCAGCGCAGGGAACGGCGCTGACCGGGTTTGCCGGCGGCTTGAAACGGGACTTGGCGGCGGTCCGGGCCGGGTTGTCGCTGTCGTGGAGCAGCGGCCCGGTGGAAGGTCAGGTCAGTCGACTCAAGACGATCAAGCGTACCATGTGCGGGCGGGCCGGCTTCGACCTGCTGCGCTATCGGGTTCTGGAGGCCGCATGACATCGGAGAAAATATGACGTGGAAATGCACTTGCCGCTTGTGCACCGGGAATGCGGATGGACCAGTATTCACCCGGCACTTACACGGCGTGATCGAGGAGATCGATCTCTGGAGGGAGACCAGCTTGGGCGCCGACTTCCCTGAGAGCGAGCGTTGAACCGGCCCTGCGCCGGACCTTGCCGACCGCGTTTCGCCGGGACGTGCCGGAATCCTTGGCCTGCCCATTGCCATGCCATTGCTTGCCCATGCAGTTGACGGGGCTGTCTACCAAGCCTGGGCGATGTCGCCCGCCGCCTGGGAGGACCTGAAGGCCGACTACCGGGAGCGGAGCCTGACCGCCCCTTGCTGCGGGGCGCCGGTCGTTCCCGTCCGTTCGCCGACCAGCTGGCAGTTCTTCCGCCACAGGCCGAACACCGGTTGCGACCTCCGCGAGAGCGTCGCTCACATCGTCTGCAAGTCGATCATGGCGCGCGCGGCCGCCCGCCTGGGCCTGGAGGTCGCCACCGAGGCCCGCGCGGACGACGGCACCTGGGTGGCCGACGTGCTCGTGCGGCATCCGAGCTGGACGGTGGCCCTGGAGGCCCAGCTTTCCCGCATCCCACTGGCCGCCATCGAGGAGCGCCAGGAGCGCTACCGGGAAGCCGGCATCCGGGGTGCCTGGCTGGTCGGGTACGACATCGCCCGACTCGAAGCCCGGCGGGACCTCCCGCTCTTCCGTCTGGAGGTGAAGCGGACCGGGCGCTTCGAACCGGCGGTGATCGGCCCCGCGACGGATGGCACGCCAGCACGAACCTACCTGGGGCCGTTCGCTGAGGCACTGCTGACCGGGCGGGTCCGGTTCGAGGGGCCGCCGCCCCAGGCAAGCATGCCTTCGGTGGCGACGGTGCCGTCGGTGTGCTGGAAGTGCCGCCGCGACATCGACTTGGCCGTGGCGCTGGTCAACGTCCCGGCGCACGCCATGTTCGCTCCACACGGTGTCCTGCCGGCGCGCGACCTCGGCAAGCTGCCGGGGATCCTCGCGGCTTACCGGGACGCCATCCCGGCGCTGCACGGAGCGTGCGGGTCGCTCACCCCGCTGCGGCGTCCGCCGCCCGCCCGGTTGGCCCTCGGCATGCGTGCGCACTGCCCCTGGTGTGACGTACCCATCTCGCTGCAGGGGCTTCCCGAGACGTCGCTGAGGCCCGGCCGATGGCTACGCTGCTGGACGCTCGCCGGTGAGGCTTGGACGCCGCCCGAGCCGCGGGCATCACGCTGGACTTGGAGCGGATCGGCGGACTTGGGCGGACATCGCCGCGCAATCTAACCCTGATCCAGGCGTTTCGGCTTGCCCGGCAGTATCGGGATCAGCTCGCTGACCGTGGGATTGATATGCACGCTGCGCTGGATCACGGTGTACGGCGCTACGGCGACCATAAAGCCCGGCAGGGAATGGATGATCTCGTCTCCCTCTATGCACTTGGCGCCGCCGACAGGAGTCATGGGCAGGATGGGCAGGACGCCTTTCAGCGAGGACCGGCCGCTGATCCGTAGCCCCATGCCAGGCATGTCGACACGGTCCCGATAGCAGTTACCGTCGTTACCGCGCAGCCTTGAACGGGCTGGCCCAGCCAGGGGCCTCGTCAGTGGCGACAGCACGGCTCCGGTTTCGGCTCCCCGATTCCTTGTGCAATCAACTTCACGGCCGATTTCGGTAAGTGCAGCGGCTTGTGAAGTTAATTGCACGGGAGGGATTACTGGCATGGAGCATGGACCTCGTGATCTTTGCCGCTGGCCAGCAAATGTGGTCGAGTACCGCACGTCAGGCGCTGGCCTCAACCTCGTTTCTACTTCGTATACTGTGGCCGTCTGCGGTGAGCTTAACGGATGGTTGAAGGAAATTGTGGTAGCGGTTCATCTTCGGAGTTTAGTCGGTATAGGGACATGACAAAGATGAACCGAGCCTTGGGAAGCCCGGTCCTGGTATCGGGCGAATGCGCCGCGGTGCTGGAGCGTGTGACGCTGCAGCCCGGCAAGGGCGAGGGATACTCGGAAGCTTGGCTGCAACGCCTGATCCACAACTACCCCGCCTGCCTGCCTATCGACGACATCGAGCCAGGGTTCGGAATGCCCGTGGCCGTCTGTATGGAGCTGCCGACCGCGCACGGCCCGATCGACAACGTGCTGCTGACGCCCGAGGGCAACATCGTCCTTGTCGAGGCGAAGCTCTGGCGCAACCCGCAGGCAAGGCGCGAGGTGGTGGCCCAGGCCCTGGACTACGCCAGCTGCCTCTTCTCGATGGACTACGAGGCGCTGGAAGCTGCGGCGCTGAAGGGTGTCTTCACCGGTCCGGACAAGCCGAGTCGCCTGTATGACCTGATGCCCGGCGATGCCCTGGACGAGGCCGCCTTCATTGATGCGGTGAACGCCAACCTGCGTCGCGGGCGCATTCTGATCATTGTTGCCGGCGACGGCATCCGGACAGAGGTCGAGCGCCTGGCGGACAGCTTGCAATCGCATGCGGGATTCCACTTTACGCTCGCGCTGGTCGAACTCGCGGTGTTCGGCGCGGGCGGGCCGGACAGCCTCCTCGTCCTTCCCCGGACGGTCGCGAAAACCGTCATGATCGAGCGCGGCGTCGTACGGGTCGACGATCGCCGTACGACCGTCGTGACCAGCATGCCGTCACCGTCCGCAGCGCCCACGGCGGCAAAGCCGCTGCCCGGTACGATCTCCAGCGAGCAGTTCTTCGAGGAGATCGCCAAGCGCAACCCTGAAGTGCCGGCCCATCTGCAACGTTTCCTCAACGATCTATTGCCGCTCGGCATCGCGCCGGAGTTCCGGCGCTCGCTGATCCTGCGCTGGACGTCGCCGGCCGGCAGCACGGTGAATCTCGGCTACATCAAGACGAACGGCGAGCTCTGGACCGACCTGACCAGCCACAAGGCACCAAAGGCGCTGGCGCACCGTTACGTGCAGGAGCTTGCCGACGCACTCGGGTTCGAAGTCGACACCCAGTCTTCGACCGGTGCCTGCTTCGTGGCCAAGAACGGCAAGCCGCCGCGGATCGACGCCATTCTGGACAAGCTCGACGCTTGGCAGGCAGTGATCGAGAACTTCGTGACGGCGCTTCGCAGCGAAACCGCACAGGACAGCTGACGGCCCTGAAAGGCACGGCGGTCGCTCATGTCTCGATCTTCGTGGCGCGCAGGAACTGCTTGACGTTGTCGGCCGTCCAGGAACGGCCGTTCCTGGTCCGGACACTCTCGGCGTTGAGTTGCTCGGCGATTACGCGGTAGCGCCCCGGTCCTTCGCCGGCTTCCTCCGCAATCCGGAGAACTGTTGCGGCGAGAGCCGCGCGGCGTGTCGCCGCGTCCCCGCCTTGGGAAGCTGCGTCGCGATGTTGACGGAAGTGTTCGACAGGGTCGAACTCGACTCCGTCGATCGTCATCGGGTCAGGCGTCAGGCCAAGGCAGGACACTGGAGCTTCCTGCATCAGCCGCGCCAGGAACGGGTGCTGGCGCCAGCCGGCCGCATAGGCGAAGTCCACGTGCAGCAGCTGCGCCTTGCCGCCCGCGCAGGCGCGCAGTGCCCGCGCCACTGTGGATCGCACGTGCTCCGTCCCGCGGTCGGGCCGGACCTCCATGTACACGATCTCGTCGATAAGGCGGCTCCGGCACTCCCCCACATGGCGGCGGACCCGCTCCCGCTGATAGCGGATCGTTTGGCTGACCCGCGCGGCGGCCTCGACATCCTTAGGCAGGTCGACGAACCCCAGCGCGGGCATCGGCAGGGTCCAGTAGAAGCCGACGAAGTCGCACCACTCCGGCCATATGTCCTCGCTCATGCCATCCTCTCCCACGCTCGATCCGCCCATAACGCCGCGCCGGTAAAAAATCCGATGACGCGATTTTTTCCGATCCGCCGGCCATATTCTTCCAGCCGATCGTACACAGGAGGATCGCCATGAAACCGCAGAAATGCAACCATCCGGACGCCGCCCTGCTGGCTGGCGCGTTGGAGGCCGCCGTCGCGGTCGCGAAGGAGGCCGGCGATCGGCTGCGCCATGAGTTCCACCGCCCTGATGGCCCGCGCGGCCGGGGCGGGCACGCGCCGATCGACCACGAGGTGGAGGTTCTCCTGAAGGACCGGCTGCTGGCCCGCTTCCCCTGTGATTGGTTGGGCGAAGAAACCGGCCGACATGCGGCGAATCCCGAACTCTGCTGGGTGGTCGATCCGCACGATGGGACCGCCGCCTTCCTGGAAAGACAGCGCGGTTCGAGTGTGTCCATCGCCCTGCTGCGCGATGGTGTCCCGGTGCTCGGTGTGGTCCATGCCTTCGGTTATCCTGACGATGCTGGCGATTTGATCGCCTGGGCTGAAGGCTGCGGCCCCGTCCGGCGCAACGGCGTTCCGGTGACCGCCGATCTGCACGGGCGCCGGCTCGCAGCCACCGAGGTGGTCGCCGTGTCCCACGCCGCCGCGGACCGGCCGGTGGCGAACGCGCTCGCCGTTGCGCCGGCCCGTTTCCTGGCTATCCCCAGCATCGCCTACCGGCTGGCGCTCGCGGCTGTCGGCGAGAATATAGCGGCGGTTTCGATCAACAACCCGGCGGCCTGGGACCTCGCGGCGGGACACGCGCTCCTGCGGGGCAACGGGGGCGTTCTGCTCGACGGTCGGGGCGAGCCGGTCCTGTACAATGTCAAACGGCCCTGCGGTGTCCGCGCCTGCTTCGGCGGATCGCGGGAGGCTGCAGCCGAACTGGCCGGCCGCCATTGGGATGCGGTCTTCACGGAGTTTCGCTCTGAAGCCCGGCCCGGCAATCCGTACCGGCGGGTGGCCGACCCGCTGCTCCTCAACCGCGCGCAGGGTTGCCTGCTGGGTCAGGTGGCGGGGGACGCGCTGGGCGCGCTCGCCGAGTTCCGTTCCGCCGCCGAGATCGCCCGTCTCCATCCCGAGGGTCTGCGGGACCTTGCCGACGGCGGTCCCTGGAACATCGTCGCCGGCCAGCCGACCGACGACTCCGAACTGGCCCTGGCGCTTGCGCGCAGCCTGGTGGGGGAAGGTGGCTTCAAGGCCGAGCGGGTTCTGGGTGCCTACGTTCGGTGGTATTGCTCACCACCCTTCGACATCGGCGGCACCACCGCGGCCGCCCTCGGCGCGGCGGCGCGTGGAGTCGCGGGCGAGCGTGTCGCGGCGGCGCGACGTGCGGCGCGGGTGGAGAGCCAGGCGAACGGCTCGCTGATGCGCGTGAGCCCGATCGGCGTGTTCATGGCCGGCGATCCCGCGCGTGCCGCCATGCTGGCGGCGGAGGACAGCACCCTCACCCATCCGCACCCGGTCTGCGTCGCCGCATGCTCGGCCTACGCCGCGGCGATCTCCGTCGGCGTGGCGGGGGGCAGTCGGGGACAGATGCTGGCGGCAGCCAGGGACCACGCGGGGCAGGGTGCCGGGGCCGACGCCGTGCGGGAACGCCTGCGCCAGGGAGAGATCGCCCGGCCGTTGGACTATCAGCACCACCAGGGCTGGGTACTGACCGCGCTCCAGAATGCCGTTTACCAGCTCGCCGCTGGGCGCGGTGTCGAGGAGGCGGTGATCGACACGGTCATGCGGGGCGGCGATACCGATACGAATGGGGCCATCGCTGGTGCGCTTGTCGGCACTGCCGAGGGACGGGACGGCATCCCGGCGCGCTGGCGGCGTCTCGTCCTGACCTGCCGACCGCTGCGGGATACCGGTGCGCGCCAACCACGGCCGATGGAGTACTGGCCTGACGACCTGCTCGATCTCGCCGAGGCGCTGCTGACTGCCGCAGCAGACTCTCGGCGGTGATCTGCCGCACGATCACGCAAGCGCGGAACTGGTTCACAAACACGGCGGGCCGATCAGGTTTGACTGCCCGCCCTCGCGACCAATTCTCTCACGGGTTCACCAACCCGCCCTCCGGTCCAAATCCAGCTCCAACTCTGACAACCCGCCTTAAACAGTCAATTAACACACCACCTTTAGACTTTAATACGAGTTGCCGAATCCGCATTCAGCGGCGGCGTTGTGCGGGACTGCAATGATGAGCAGATCAGCGTTGACGCGACCCAAGTTCTGCCATTTCGGCCATCACAAACCTATTGTTTTGTATACCTCTCGATTTGGCACCGCTCTCTTCGGAATGCTTTCAACAGGATTTCAAGATGAGGCAACAACTTTTCGCAGAATATCGGCCCGGAACTCTGAGCTCACAAGGTCCGTCTTACTTCCTACTCACGATCCTGTTGATTTCTGCTCTCCTAGTTTTAATCGGTTTCACAGGAATAAAGATCACGGAGTTTCTCCAAGATCCAAAATTACTTCAGAGTGGCGCTAATACTCCATATGGCGGATTGTGGCAGCAAGTACTCCTATTCGTTGCTTGGCTCAACGAGAGCCATACACATCCAAACTACAGTGACCTGCTTCTATTATTCACTCTGGGACTGGCGTATCTTCTTCCCGCCGTTGTCGCCGATGTTCGACGGCACACGGATCGCAAATTCATCATCGCGCTCAATGTCTTTCTCGGATGGACAGGATTCGGATGGTTGGCCGCATTCGTCTGGAGCCTGCTGCCCCGCCGCGGACTACGATCCCTAGGCAAGGAGCTGGTGACCAGTACCGAACCCTTCATGCGATCAGGATCAGAGCGGCTTGGCAAGGAGCTTCGGCCGCTGGTCCGGGAAGTCACGACAAAACTGGACGCTGCCACCGGCGGACGCCTACGTGCATATGAACCACCATTGGAGGGGGTCGCCTCCCTGATTGAACGGATTGCCCTTCGTCGAAACGCCGAAGGCCATATCGAATTGAGGCTAAGAGTTCTGTTGCCAATCGGGACGCAGATTAAGGTTTCCGTATCGCCCGAGGCCGCGCCGGATGAGTTCACCTACACGGCACGTATCAGCATCGGCAATGAGCTGTGGATCGCCGGCATTTCTCGTCATGGCCGTCCTTGGCCTGAGGGAGTCTATAGAATCGTCATCCGCGCTGATTTTGAACACGGAGTCCAGGATGACCACGTGGTTGCGGCCACTGGGGAGAATGGCGTGAAGCTGCCGCATTCGGCGACACAGCCGGCGGATCCGGAGTTTCCGCACCATGCTCGAGTCCTCCATGAGGAGTTGAAACTGACCTTCCCACCTGTCGACCAAGCAACGAAGGCGATCGAGGCCGTCAAGCTCGCCAAGTTGCACGTGCAATCCAAAGGCGACTCATCCAGATATGTCGAGGAGATTGTCAGACTCCGCTTCCAGTCTGTCGCTGACGACGCATTGATCGACGAGCCATGGCGGGCGGAGCGTTCAGGTGACAGGGTCTGGACAGTGCGGCTGCATTATGCGAAGCAAGGCAAAACCGTCGTCGCCGAATGGTCCTATGAAGAAGAGGGCTCAGGGGTCAAATACCTGAATCCGAACGCCAAGGCACTTAGCTTCGGATAGGAAAGCGCAGTTCGGCACCGCATAGATCTTCGGCACTTGCAACGACTCGATGTGGGTAGCATGCCGCCTTCAGGATCGGTCGTACCCTTCGGGAAAGAGGTGGCCTGGCACGCTGGCCAAGTCACAGACCAGTCCGAACCGGTGCTCGATGGCTGCGGCATAGGCGATCAGCCCGGCGTCATCGACATAGCCTTGGTCAATGGAGACGGTCGCATCGAAATGGCGCAGGTATGCGCGGTGGAATTCCTGGAAAGACGGGTGGAGAGCGCCATAGGAGGCCCGCAGGCGGTTCTTCACCTCGGCCAACCGGAACCGGGTCACGGTCGCAACCGTGCACCGGTTGGCCTTGCGCACGTTGCACTCGGCGCATAAAACCCGGAGGTTCCCCGGGGCTCCGGCACCGCCCAGGCTGCGGGGCACGATGTGATCGGCGGTGGGGGAGGTCGGCCCGCGGTCGCCAAAGCCCATCAGAGCCAGTCCGGACAGGCCCTGCCGCCCGGTCCTGAACTCCAGGAAGTGGTGGCCCTGGAGGCCGCATTCGGCACACCGTGTTCCCTTCAGGCGGAAGGCCCGGAGCGGCTGGGTCGCCTGCGCCGTCCGACCGCTGGGGAGTGCGAATGACGGGCGGGGCACGCCTTTCGGGCAAGGATCGACCAGGGCCAGGATCGCGGCAAGATCCGAGTGGCAGGCGATCTGTCGGCGCAAGGCAATGCTCATCAATGGAGCCTTCGATAGGTAGGCCGGACGGAGCCGGTTAAATGGGTTGGTTCCTGGCCATGTCCAGCGTCGCTACGATAACCTCCACCGCCGTCGGCGTGACGGAAAGCTCAGGCAGGCCGGGCAGATCGGCAGAGGCGACGTTGTCGTGCTTCATGAGCGCAATCTGATTCCGCGTCAGTGGCGTGCCCGGCAGGAACTCGGCGATGCCAGCCAGAGCCATCCATACGGCAAACGGCATCGGAACCGTTCGGACACGAGTACCCATCTCACTGGCGATGGATTGCAGAAGCTCCTGATAGGTGTAGACGCGCGGACCGCCCAATTCGTAGCAGGGGCGATCCGCGCCATCGGAGCGGTCCAGCACGCGCGCGATCGCTTCGGCGACATCGGT
Organism: Skermanella sp. TT6; assembly: GCF_016653635.2. Lineage (NCBI taxonomy): Bacteria > Pseudomonadati > Pseudomonadota > Alphaproteobacteria > Rhodospirillales > Azospirillaceae > Skermanella > Skermanella cutis. The sequence continues at coordinate 3,317,918 of NZ_CP067420.1, read as the reverse complement.
CACATAGACGGGTTGAAGCCGGGTCTGGCCACGGCCGAACATCGGATAGACCGGCAGGGTCCGGACGAGCTTCACCAGGCGCGTCAGAAAGGCATCATCCGGTCCGAACATGACAGCCGGCCGGATGAGCGTCGCCGCCCCGAAAGCCTCGGTCACCGCCAGCTCGCCCCGCCCGCGCGCCCGAATATAGGGTGCAGTGGACCCCGGATCGGCTCCGATGCCGGACACATGCACCAGCCGCTCCACACCGGCTTCGCGCGCATGTCTGGCAAGGCGCGCGGCTCCCTCGACGTGCACCGCGTCGAAGCTTTCCCGGCCGTGCTCGACGTAGAGGCTGACCGCATTGACGGCACCAAAGGCTCCGGCAAGTGCTGCCGCCACTGCCCATTTATCATGCACATCGGCCGCCACCGCCAGCGGCGCCGGCTCATTCGACCGAAACACCGCCTGAACCCTCTCCGGATGGCGCGCGGCCACCCGCACCCCAAACCCGCGCCTGAGGAGATGCCGCACGATCCGGCGTCCAAGGAAGCCGGTCCCACCGAACACGGTAACCAGTCTTTGATGCTGAAAGGCGCTCCCTTCAGAGCCTGCAGCCGGGATCATCATGTGGGGTCCGCCATATGAGCTTCCTCGACAGGATGATCTACTGAAAACTCAGCACGGACAACGGTTCCGCCCGCCCCCGTATCGCCTGGGGAGCAGGTGGGGAAAAACCGGCCAGCGGGTCCCCTCCGCCCTGTTGCGCCGTGAGCCGCGCCAGCCGCATGTACATCGCCTTACTGTAGCTACAAAAACTGCTTGCCCGCCTGTGTTTTCGTATTTACATTAACCGGGATGAACACCTGGGACGACAACAAGCGCGCAGCCAACCTTGCCAAGCATGGCGTGGACTTCGCTGCCGTCGAGGGGTTCGACTGGGAAACCGCGCTGACCGCCGTGGATGATCGCCGGGACTATGGCGAAGACCGCTTCATCACCATCGGCTACATCGGCCTCCGCCTGCATGTGATGGTGTGGACGCCGCGCGGCGACGATACGCGCATCATCGGATTGAGGAAAGCCAATGACCGAGAGGAACGCCGCTACCATGCCGCCCAAGCCTGACCACATCAGCCAGGAGGATTGGGACGCCGTTGATGTGCCGGAGCTGACTGACGAGTGGTTCGCCAGGGCGCGGCGCGGCGGTCGCCCGAAGGCGGCGGCGCCCAAGGAATTGACGACGCTTCGCCTCGACCCCGATGTGCTGGCTCACTTCCGCGCGACAGGCCCGGGTTGGCAGACCAGGATCAACGAAGCGTTGCGCAAGGCGGCCGGCCTGCGTCCATGACCATTCCCCGTGCCGGGTACGACGCGATCACCGGACGGCCCAAGGACCTTTCGGATCCTAAGCTTCGAACGTCAAAGTAGACGCGGTTTTAAGCGCTTATCATTATTGCGCTTGGCGTGGCATCTTCATTGCGCTGCCCTTTGTCTCGGGTATTCGAGCTGCATGGCGACGAAGTCGGCTGTACGCATTCCGTAGCGGGCCGCGATTCCGCGAAGGGCCTGGTCCAATGCTTGTGCTGGTTGCTGATCCCCGATCAACGGAAGCAGCTGCTCCGCGGGCCAGTTCGTGGCAACCTGATCGGGGATGATGCGGATGCCGTTGCGGGTCTGCAGCGCACCGGCCGTGCCGGCGAACGTCACCGCGCGTGACCGATAGGTCCGCGACCAGGCGTCCGCGACGAGGGCAAGCGACACTTCGTCGACGCCGGGAGCAAGTTCCATGGCGAGCTGCTCGTGGTTCAAGAAGGCAAGCCGGTTGCCGATCGCCGTCAACGCGAACGGGCGCGTGAACTGGAACGCACCGCTGTCGTGACGCGCGTCCCAGTGCATGACGCCGATGTCCCGACCGACTGCCTGGGCCTTGTCCCGGCCCGCGATGGCCTCGATCAGGGTGAGCGACATCGGCATGGACGCGGTGATCCCGGTCGTCGTCGCAACGCCTTGGTCGATTACCAGCCGCCGGTCCGCGACATAGTGGATCGCGGGATGCTTGCGGCGCAGTTCCTCGAGATAATACCAGTGGGTCGTCGCCCGCTTGCCGTCGAGGAGCCCGGCATTGCCGACGACCTTGGCTCCGGCGCAGACGCCGATGATGATCGCACCCTTGGTCGCCTGACTCCTGATCCATTGCAGGACCGCCCGGTCGTCGTCGCGGCGCATGGCGGGGACGATGACATAGTCGGCGCCTTCCGGATGCCGCGCATCGAAGTCCGCGATTGTCGCCTGCGGCTCGACCTTGAGCGCGGGATAAAGCGTCACCGGCCCCGGCTCCGTTGCCAGCGCCACGACATCGGCAACGTCGGCGCGCCGAAGGATGCCATAGGGCATGAGATAGTCGGTGGTTTCGCTGCCGCCATTGGCGCCGACGATCGCGATCAGCGGGCGCCGGCGCTTCGGCGGCTTCAGAGCCGCCATCGTGGCGTCGGCCTCTTCCTGCGCGATCGGCGGCGCGGCTCCGACGGCCGGCGCTGGAGGCAGCGAGAGAATCCAAGTCCCGCCGATCGTCACGAGAAGTGTGACGACGCCCAAACCGCTCCACAAGACAAGCCGCTTATCCATGGTGATCAGCGAACTCCCGCAAAGCTTAGTCGCCGGGAATGAGGCCGGGGTTGAAGGCTATCTCCCACAGGTGCTGATCAGGATCCTGGAAGTAACCTGCATAGCCGCCCCAGAACGTCCTGCGCGCCGGCTTCACGATCCGGGCACCGGCCTGTTCGGCCCTCCGCATGACCTCATCGACCTCGTCTTCGCTGGATACGTTGTGCCCGATCGAGAACTCCGTCGGGTTCGGGTGGGATGTCGCGAGACCTGTGTCGTGGGCAAGGCTGTCCCGAGGCCAGACGGCGAGCTTGAGGCCGGCTTGGAGGTCAAAGAAGGCCACGGCGCCGTGCTCGTACTGTTCTCCCATTATTCCCTTCGTCGGAAAGCCGAGCCCATCGCGGTAGAAGCGCACCGACCTCTCAAGGTCATCCACGCCGATCGTCAACATGGTAATGCGAGGCTGCATGTTGGTCCTCCTGTGGCAAGCGACATTCCGACGTCCGGCAGCGGACGATCATGTGGAATCCAGATCACATGCTTTACCCCCAGCCTAACGCCGTTACGTTCTGTCCGGAATGACGCAGATCGGGCGATTACTGCCACGCGCTGTGCAATCGCCGTCGTGATCTTCCCCGGGGTCCATCTGTTGGAAGCGGCCGGGCCCACAACGGCGTTCAAGATTGCGGAGCGAATCTGCCCCGGGAGCTACGATCTGGCGCTGCTGGCGCCCGGCGGCGGCAAGTGGAGAGCTCGTCGCGGCTCAGGGGTTCGGCTGCTTCCGCGATCGCCAGCTGTCGACTGCTGGATCCGCTCATACCTCGTCCTCGTCAGGCGACTACTGGTGGCGCGCCCAGAGCCGGTAGGCGGCAATCCATTCCGCGCCCTCCGGAGGCGGTGCCGGCAAGGGCAGATCACTCAGGGAGATGTGCTGTCGCTCGCCATCACGTTCGCAAACGGCGGCAATGCCGAGGCCATCGTCCTCCTGTTCGACAGCGATCACGGTGACGTCCACGCCAAGGATCCGTGTCCTGAAGGGTAGGTCCAGTTCCTCCTCGATTTTCGTGAACATCCCCACAGCCTGCTCGTGTTCGTTGTAGCAGTCGATAATTGCCTCCTCGATCAATTTCTCAAGGTATTCGCGGTCATAGCTGCCCTTGCCGGACTGCCGCTTTGTCATTTCCTATCCTCCGCATACCGCCTTCAGGCCAGGGCGTATCCTTCGGGAAAGAGATGGTCGGGCACGCTGGCAGGCGCTCCATACCACGAAGCGGCTGAAGTCCGGATATCGCATGGATCAGCCTTGATGATGAGCATCTACGCGGCCCGTTATCGCCAGGCTGCTCGAGCGCTCGCCCGGGCCTATCTGCCGCTTGATGGCTCGGACATTCCGTTCCCGGATCATCCGCCGCCATCGCACTCACAGGCGCTCGTGCTCCGTCACTGGCGGCAGGCGCCCCGCGGCAACCTCCAGGAAATGCCGCTGAGCGTCGGTTTCGGGCAACCGCCAACCCTCGACCAGATCGAGATAAAATCGCCGGTATCGGTGCAGCAGGTCCTGTTCGCGTCGGGTCAGGGATGGCATGCCATCAAGCTCCACAAGACGACCATGAGCCCAAACGTAGCGTAACGCTGTCCCGAGCACGAGCCCGACACTTGGCCCGGCATCCGTTCGCGCGGGAACTTGCCCTTTATATCCCGCGCCGCTCGCCACCGGGATCGATGGCCGCTTGTCGCCAGAAGCGGACATCCGGTGCCGATGAGCGACCTGTCCGGAGTCCTCCGTTTAGCGGACAAGGTCCTGATCAGCCGTTCCTAACCCATAGACGAAGCTCAACGGATGGCCATCAGCAACCGCTTCGCGCCCTATTAGGTCATTCCGAAACCGGATCCGCGTTCATCTTGCCTGCGGCTGACTGCCCTGCTTCTGCTATAAGGGGGTAGAAGATACAAAGCGAGACAGGCCAGGCGATGAAACTTCCAACAAGGACGAAACAGCGGTCTTATGTAGCAACAGCCACCAAGGCGGGGTTGGTTGCGGCACATTCCCTAGCCGCCGTCAATGCCGATCGACAAGGCGATTCGCCGCCGGATCTCGGCCAGTTGAGCGTCGGTGATCCTGGATGTGGTTGTCTGTATCCGCTGCTTTGACGTTGCGGTGACATGGTGGGCGATGGCCCAGGAAGCCTTGGGGCACCCATTCTCCGGCGTCGGGGCGATGGGTACGGACAGGGACGGCATAGCCAGTTTTGGATCGTCGGTAAGCGGCACGAGGATGGCATTCGGATAAGCTGGGTCGAACAGGTCGCTGTCCTCCACCACAATGGCAGGCCGTCTCTTGTTCGCCTCCTTGGGAAGCGCATCCCGCCAGTCCACGATCACGATGTCGCCCGCCGTCACGTTCATTGCCTTCCGCCCTCAGCTGTCGGCGTGCCCCAGTCAGCATAGAAAGCCTGCGCCTCGGGCGATGAGGCCACATACTCCGCCACGCTCCGGCTTTCCGCCCGGATCCTTTCCTTGCGTATCTTCCTGGCCTCTCTTTCAGCCATCTCGCGGAGATAGGTGGATAGGCCGATGCCCCGCTCCCTGGCGGCGGCCTCAAGCACCTCCTGGGCGTCATCGTCCAGGCGCACAGATACGGGAGAGCCCATCTTCAACCTCCAAAATGCCTTCGCTGGCAGCATCCAGGAATGTATGACGGTTTAGTGCTACGGACAAGTAATCTCGCGTGTCTCGTAGCTTCACGAGATCGACGCGCAGTCGTGGTGGCGGTTGCTACATAAGACCGCATTATCCGGCGGTGTGCTCCATGGAATCTTGCATTCTTGCGCCTATTCCATGAGATGCTTTGTGGCTCCCAAACAGGGACCTGCCACCGAGTGTCCGTATCATCCCGGCAGCCTTTGCCGCACCTCGAAGAAGCCCTTCCACGGATCGCCGGCCGGTAAGTCGGCCATGCCGTAGCGGGGCGCAGCGGCGGCGTCGCCCAGCGTCTCCCAGGCCAGTGGCATCGCCACCGGCGCGCCGGGCCGCGCGCGGGTCGAGTAGGCGGCTACCGCGGTGGCGCCGCGGCTGTTGCGCAGGTGGTCCAGGAAGATGCGGCCGCTCCTTGCCTCCTTCTGCGGGTTGGTCGTGTAACGCTCGGGCCACTCCGCCGCAAGCCGCGCCGCCACGTCGCGCGCGAACGCCTTGGCCGCTTCCCAACCGGCATGCGGCTCGACCGGGACCACCACGTGCAGGCCCTTGCCGCCGGTCGCCTTGACGAAGCCGCGCAGGCCCAGATCCTCCAAGGCCGCATGGATTGCCCTTGCACCCTCCACCACGTGCGCCCACGGCACGCCCTCGTCCGGGTCAAGGTCGAAGACGATGCGGTCCGGGCGCTCCAGGTCGTCGGTGGTGGCTCCCCACGGGTGCAACTCCAGCACGCCCGCTTGGACCAGCGCCGCCAAGCCGCTCATGTCGTCCACCGCCAGCCATTCGTCGTCGCCGTCGCGGACCCTGCGAACGGCCTGGTGCAGCCCGGTCCACGGGTGTTTTTGGACAAAGCAGGCGCCGTCGTTGCCGGACGGGCAGCGCACCAGCGTCAGCGGTCGGTTAACCACATGCGACAGAACGCGGTCGGCGATGTCGGCATAGTACTCCGCCAAGGTGCGCTTGGAGACGCCCTGGTGCGGCCAGAGCACCCGGTCGGGATGGGTGAGCGTGATCCCGGCGATCTCGACGGTTTCGGCGGTGGCTTTGGGCATGGCGCGTCTCCTGCTGTTACAGTGGAAACGCCGCACCGCGACGATTGGTGCTGAATCGGCATCAATATCGGAGGGCTCAGGGCGAAGGCCGTCGGTGTACTATCATGCAGCATCTCAATATGGGGGCGGTGATGGAAAACCCGCGGCGGCAGAGGATGGGGCGGGACGAGTTCCGGCAATGGGCGGAACAGCAGGAGGGTGCGCGCTACGAGCGCGTGGACGGTGAGCCGGTCGCCATGGCGCCCGAGCGCGCCATCCATGCTCGCATCAAGGCCCGCGTCTGGCAGGCCCTCGACCGCACTCTCCGGGACCATGGCGGCGACTGCGAGGCTTTGCCCGACGGCATGACGGTCGAGATCGACGCGGACACCGACTACGAGCCCGACGCCGTCGTCAACTGCGGCCCGCCGATCCCGGACGATGCGGTTGCCGCCACCAATCCCGTGATCGTCGTCGAGGTGCTTTCCCCCGGCACCAAGGGCGTCGACACGGGAGCCAAGCTCGACGGCTACTTCCGTGTCCCCGGCATCGTCCACTACCTCATCGTGCTGACGGCCAGGCGTGGCGTGATCCACCACCGGCGTGCCCACGACGGCGGCATCGACACCCGCATCCTCTCGAGCGGAAAGATCGAACTGGACCCGCCCGGCATCGCCATCGACATCGACGAGATCTACGGACGCTGAAGCGGGCTGAGCCTCCAGTCCGGCAGATCGGCAACCATGGGCTGAGGCCGTCGCGGCCGTAGGCTGGGTCTCACTCGGATCTGCCTGTGAAGTTAATTGCACGGCCGCTCCAGCGCGCCGTGTTTTTCGCTGCAGGACCTGACAGAGCCCCAGGGGCACGGAACCGGCCAGGATATCGGGGAACAGCTGGCCGATACGGGTCCGGAGAGCCCCGGGATGCGCGCGCCGAGCCTGCCGATCGCCCTTCGTCTCCCCGCCAACCCCTTGCCAGCACGGGTGAATCCGCGCCCGGCAACGGTCCCGTTTTTCTGGAAATCGTGCTGGAAACCCACAGAGACGCCCTGCTAACCCATTGTTCTCAAGATCGCTGGCCAGACCCATTATCTCTGGCGCGCCGTGGACCAACACGGTGTCGTGCTCGACGTGCTGATCTAGAGCCGGCGCAACACCAAGGCGGCCAAGCGCCTGTTGCGCAAGCTGCTGAAGAAGCAGCGCCGGACGCCGCGTGTCATGGTCACGGACAAGCTGAAATCATACGCAGCAGCCAAGCGCGAGATCATGCCCGGCGTCGAGCACCGTCAGCACAAGGGGCTTAACAACCGGGCGGAGAACTCCCACCAGCCAACCCGACTGCGAGAACGACAGATGAAGCGGTTCAAGTCGGCCCGACACGCCCAGCGCTTCCTTTCCACTCTCGATTAGATCAACAACCTCTTCTTCCTGCTCTGCCACCGTATGACCGCAACCGACTACCGTGCCGATCGGGACCGCGTCTTCCAGGCGTGGCACGCCGTCTGCGGCATCATGCTCGCCGCATAGCCCGCACCAGTCCCGTTGGCCGTCAAGCTCGTCCAGCTTTCAACTCCCGCCCAACAAGTTAACGATGCCGGTTCACCTCACCGACCAAGATCGCTTTCCACCCCCAGTTGCCCTTCCTCTTATCAAAGCTCTGGACGGCAACTCCAGTCACGACATCCTCGTCATTGATATCACTGGTCCTTACGAGATCAGGCGGAATGAAGATGTTGTCGTCAGTGAAGCCCAGGCCATTCCTTACTTTGACCATACTCTGAAAGGACCGGCAGACCTGAGCGCCAGGCGTTTTGCTCGTCGCTTCGGCCGTCAGGGCGCGCACGCCTCCTCCCTTGCGAGACTGGAACGTGGCCAGCTTGAAGGAGACGAATGCGCCGACAGCGGCTATCCCCTTGTAGTGGGCGAGAGGGAAGGTTCCCTGGGCTTCCCGGCCGGCCGTGAAGTGCATCAAGCCCTTGCTGGGGTTGACGTGGTCGATGATTCCCACCGTTTCAGGGAAGATGTCAAAGGGCGCACCGTCCGGACGGTCGGAGACCGCATGGAGAATGAGGCGTCGCTCGCCCTCAGGGTCGTAGTCGGCCTTCACCCGGATGGGCTGGCCAATCCGCGGCGACTTCAGCTTCAGCCTGTTTTCCGGGATAGACACTTCGGCGGGAAGAAAGGGGGTTTTGAGATAAAGCTTCCGCCTCGGCTTCCCGTCCTGTCCTTCGACGGTGAATGTTTCTCCTACGCAGGCGTCGATCCAAGGGAGGTCAGAGAACAGGAGGTCGTCGGCTGCGGTCGCGAAGCGCGCATAGAAGCCGACCTTAGGGGGCGTGGCATCGATGGCCGCATACCAGTCCATGGCGGTCATGTCCTGCACGTCGACAGGCACACGATGGCCGGAGCGCTTCTTGTGCTCGAGGATCCGTTCGATCTCCCCCTTTGCCTCGGCCGCATGCCCGGCGTCCAGGAACTCGCGCGCGAGCTTCAGGCGAAGCGGACTCACGAAGTTGTCATCCTGCGAGCAGGTCAGAGACTTGCAGTAGCAGGCCAGGCGTGTCCCAGGATCGGCCTGAAGATCTCCGAGAAGCTCCCATGCCCAATACTCCTGGGATTTGGTCTTGGTGAAGGAGAGCGCAAGGTTCCGGGCCTCATCCTGGCGTCCAAGCGCCCGGAGGAGCTTCACTTTGTTCAGCTCCAGCCAGTGGTTGTCCGGGAAGCGCGCCATCATGCGGTCGACGAAGAGCAGCATGTAGTCGAGATCGGCACGGTTGCCGGTCTCGGCGGCTTCCTTTGCGGCCTTCATGACCACCTTCTCGGCGAGCGCGGGGATGCTCTTCCCGTCCTTCGCGGCGAAACGCTCTAAGTCCTCCTGCCGGAGATGCTCGAGCCCCCAGAGACGGGCGAAAGGCAACATCTTGAGATGGTCGCCTGAGGCGAGGCGCGAGGCCATGTACAGCATGCAGCTGTGAAGCTGCGAGGGACGTTCGACTTCGAGTCCCATATAGGCGTTGAGATGGCGCCGAGCCTCGCCCACGACGGCCGGCGGCAACTCCTCTGGGAGCTTCTTCCCCAAAAGGTCCTTTGTCGCTTTGTAGAGATCCCAGCCATAGTTCGTCGAGATCTCGGGGCCAAGCAGCTTGCGGCGGGCAAGATCGGCGTAAATCTTGATCGCATCGCGGAGGCGCCCAGCTTTGCTGTGCTCCTGCGCCTGGGCGATCTCGTCCGCCCCTTCCTCGAGGAGCGAGAGCGCACGGCCACGCTCCTTGGTGAGGATCTCATCGTTCTCGGGCAGCTCCAGCGCCCGCAGCTGACGGGCATAATCCTCGGCCGCTTCGCTGGAGCCCTTCCGGGCGTTCGCCTTCAGAAGGTCGATGAGACACCAGGCATAGGCTCGAACGTCCCAGGCATCTCGGTCGGGCGACGTTATGCGCTCCCGCGCCATCTCGTAGGCGGCGTCGATCTGGCGGTCCCGGCGGAGCTTGAAGACCTCGCTCGACGAGCTCATCAGCCTTTCCTGACAGGCAGCAGGTCGATCACCTCAGAAAGGAGCGCACGCGGCGCCCGCGATGGGTTGACCGGCTTGCATGTACTGAAGGTGCCCCTTCCGTTGTAATAGATATCGACGACCACCGCGTCGGAGCCGCGGGCGAAGGTGTACCGCTGGCACCATGGCAACTCGGCCACGTCCGCGATCTGGATCCCCCGCTCCTTGGCCCGCGAAAGGAGCCATTCGTGGAATGTGCCGAGGAACTCCTGGCTGGGGACATAGATCACATCGTTCGACGAGGACGCTCGATTGGCGGGTGTCAGGATGCGGTCCGACAGGGCACCCAGGCACTGATTCAGCTCGCCGCTCAGCGCGTTGACCTGGGTCGGCATGATCCTCCCGATCTTTCCCTTGCCGTTGTAGGCAATGTTCACTCGGGCGGATTCACCGTCACGGCGGAAGAAATACGCTTCCTGATACTGATTATGGACGATGTCCTCGATTTCGATGTTGGTCCCTTCAAGGGCGGCCTGCACATGCCCCAGGATGGCGAAGAGGACCCCATTCTGCTCGGTAAGGCCGAAGCGCTCCGGTGGGGCGTCGGGGCTGCCAATTGAGTCCTCCGGTGACACGGAGATCGTCTCCGCCGACGAGCAGGACGTGGCGAAAGGAGGCATGCCTATTACCTTGATGTCCGCGCCCACCTCCCGATGCGGGGGCTTGACCATGTAAAGACGACCCTTCGCTCGTGTCATCGCTGTGTAGAGCCATCGAAAGTAGTCGGATGAGAGTTCGTTTTGGCCGCGCGGGCAGACGACGAAGACGTGCTCCCATTCGCCGCCCTGGGCCTTGTGGCAGGTGACTGCGTAGCCGAACTTGACCCGCAAGGCATTGAAATACGGGTCAGCCCGAAGGACTTCTTGGAAGTGATTGCGGTCCTTCCTCAAATGCTCGTGCCGCATGCAGAAGTCGATATAGAGGGCCTTTTGCTCGTCGGACCCGATGTTCGGGTTGCTGTCGTAGAGCACGTTCTCGAGGATCTTCGTTTGGATGAACTGCGCGCGTCCGTCCGTGTCCCGGACACCCAGCAAGGCCCCCCGGAAGGAAATGGTCACCTCGACGGTCTCCACGGCCTTGGTGTCGGGGTTCTTTCGTCGGATGGATATGCGGCGGGTTTCCACCCGTTCGTCCACCTCCTTAGCCAGGATGAAGTCGCCATTCGCGATGAAGAGGCCACTGACGGTGATGTTCGCAACCACCATCAGCTTGTCGCCAGGAACGATCTCCGACTTTCCCGGAAAGAAATGCTCGCGGATCATGCGGTTGTAGCCAGCGGCTTCCGCGTTCGAGCGGGCCACGATGATGGCCTTGTCGTTGATCGCGTGATTGCAGGCCTCGAGGTAGCGGGAGAGGACCCGATCACCCTCGACCTTCTCGATGTCGGGCACGCTGAAGTCGAAGGTCAGCTTGCAGAATTTTCCGCTCTTCAGGCTGTCGCGAAGCGGCATGACGTTTCGAAGAACGCCGCTGTCCGCCTTCTGCCGGACGACGTCCTCAAGTTCGTAGCTGCGGCAGCTTACGCCGTAGGTTTTGTGGAGGTAGTCGGCATCGAGCGCTGGGGAGAATGACATATCAACTGGGGGCAGCTGCGCCGTATCCCCGATCAGAATGATCTTTTTGTCGTGGTCGTTGTGATCGAGCCGGACGAAGTTGAAGAAATCCTTCAGAAGATATCCGGATCCCGAGCGGAAGAACTCGCTCTCCTGGTAGGCGTCCGAGATGAGCGACGCCTCATCGACCATATAGACGGCGTTCGCCGCGTCGTCGTTGGTCGCGATCTGGGCGTAGTTCTTGAAGGTTTCTGACCCTTTAAGACCCTCGTCGGTATATTCGATTAGTTCCTTGAAGTTATAAATTGTGCGATGGAGCGTCCCGGCTTGGTACCCAGTCTTCCCCTCGATCACTCGCGCGGCGCGTCCCGTGGGAGCACAGAGGCGGAACATACGCCCTTGGGCCGAAAGGTAGTCGGCCAGACCTCTGATGATAAAGGTCTTTCCGGTACCCGCATGGCCCTTGAGCAGAAAAACCTCCGCCTGGGGGGCTGCGAAAAATCGCTCGAGTTCCTCGACTGCCTCCTCTTGGCTCTTCGAGAGGGTCGCACCGGCGAATGCTTCCCTCAGGCTGATAGGGGTCCTGAGCTCCCTCGTGGTGGGATCGACAGCATTGAACGCCTTGTCGGAGGCCTCCCTCTCCTGTCGGCTGTCATCTTGGGACAGGCGCGCAGGTTTGGCGGCGGGGTCGGACGCCTCCTCTCTCCCACCGCCGGTTTCGGCGAGCGCCTCCTCGACGGTCTCGCGGGACGCGCCGGCGGGCCGCGCCCCAGGATCGGGGAGGCGAAACGGCCCCGAGGCATACAACTCTTCGGGTGCGATGAGGCGACAGAACCACTGGGCCAGAGCCCACGCATCCGCGAGAAGGCCTGCCGCCTGCGCCGCCGAGACCGTGCCGCCATGGGCCGCCTTGTTCCCAAGAAGCCTGAGAGTGTGAAGCTTCCCGAGAAGTCGCTCATTCAGAAGGCGGTTGTCTTCGAGGAATCGCAGGCGATCGATCTGCCGGCCGTTCGTGAGTTCTGGCAAGCTTTTCAATTGGAAAAAAGCGGAGATAAGAAGTTCCCCAAAGCACCGAAGGCGGATGGCTGTCACATCCGCATCGACATGGAGTGCGAATTCGGCTTGAACGGCACGCTTATGCAATTCCGGCCAGCGGGTTTGCAGGAACCCAAAACTACTCGTCAAAGCCGAATATCCCCAGTGTAGTCATTCTCGTCCGCAATGCGGATTTCTGACAGGGTTTACATAACGCGAGTGCATGGAACCTTAACAACGGGAAAATAGATCTACGCTGACAGGTTGTTAAGCGGTAATTGTGTCACAGGGGCAAAGTTCGGGCACTGAGCGAGGCGCTGGAGTTTACCCACGACCGATTTGATCCCGATTCGCTCTAGGCATGTCGAACTTGGAAAAGCTGTCCCTGTCTGGCCTGTTGCGTGGCGACTGAACGGCACCGTCAATTTGGCGGCGGGTTGGATCGCGCAATCGGTGCGAGTCGGTCAGGAGGTGGCCATGACGACCTCGACCAAGCCCCCCTACGTCGGCCACCGCTTTTCTCCGAAGCTGATCAGCCACGTGGTCTGGCTATACTTCAGATTTCTACTGAGCCTTCGTATGGTGAAGGAGATGCTGACCTTCCGGGGCATCGTGGTCAGCCACGAGACGATCCGGCAATGGGGCCTCAAATTCGGCTAGGCGTTCGCCAACATCATCCGCCGGCGGCTGTCCTGGCCGGATGATACGTGGCATATGGATGAGGTTGTTCTCAAGATCGCCGGCCAGACCCATTATCTCTGGCGCACCGTGGATCTTCGCCGACGCCCGATGGTCTTGGCCCCGCAAGGCCACTGCCAGCTTCTCCAAGCTCTTCAATACCCACAGCAGTGGGCGCTCCGGGCAGTTCAGCGTCATCGGCGCGACCAACTCCAGCAGAGCGCGCTCCAGCGTTGCATCTGTCTCCGTCAGCCGCTTGCGCCCGCCCGGTCAGCGCGGGCGTGGCCCAGACGGCGGCACCCCGTCGGCGATCTCCTTGAGCCCGTGCCAGATCGTGCTGGGGGGCGATCCCGGTAGCCCGTGCCACGGCGGCGATGCCACCATAGCCAAGCGCCTAGGCTTGTGTGGCGGCAAACAAACGGCGCCTCCGCTGGTCAAGGCTGGGACGCAGAAGGGCGTATCGGTAGCGTGGAAATAGACGGCCGAGACGGGTCCGGAGAGCCCCGGGATGCACCCGCCGAGCCTCCCCATCGCCCTGCATCTCCCCGCCAACCTCTTGCCAGGACAGGTGATTCCGCGCGCCAGCAACGGTCATTTTTTCTGGAAATCGTTCTGGAAACCCACAGAGACGCCCTCGTAACCCATTGATTCTGCTTGGGACGGAATGAGACGGCGGGAGACGGCGCCGGGCCGGGTTCCAGGCACGAAAAAGCCCGCCAAGCTTTTGACTTAGCAGGCTTTTTTGATGGTAGCGGAGGAGGGATTTGAACCCCCGACACAAGGATTATGATTCCTCTGCTCTGACCAACTGAGCTACTCCGCCGCAGGCCCGGTTCGTCGCCGGGAGGCCGTCATATAGTTCGCCGAAGCGGGCACTGTCAAGCGCTTCGCGGCGTTTTTTGCAGCCCCCGATACCCGGCGCGGAAGCCGCATTCTCACAGGAAAACTTTCTTAACCGGCGGCCGCTATGATGCTCCGCCGCATGGTACGGATCTTTGACAATCGCATAGGGAAACCAGCCCGGCCGGTCGGCGGGGCAGGGTCGCCCGAACGGCTCCGACGCCACGGATGATGACATCCGAGGTCGCCGGACCATGGCACGGCTGCCGTGCTCCAAGCGCGCCGAACCCCACGTTTGCTGACGTTTGCTGACATGCTCCAGGGGGCGGCGCGGCGACTCCGGGCCAAGCCGCCCCAAGCGCCTCATCACGTCTGCGTACATTTGCTGACATACCTCGGGGGGCATCGCGCCTCCCCACCCGCCAAACCCCGGCCGTCGCTCAAGCCGCGGCTCAGGCCGCCGCCAGCCCGTCTTCCGCCCGGGTGATCCAGCCGCCGCCCAGCACCCGGTCGCCCTGGTAGAACACGCAGGCCTGCCCCGGCGCCACGCCGAACTGCGGCTCGTCCAGCACGACCTCCACGGCCCCGGCCTCCGTCGCCGGGAACACCGTCGCCGCCGCAGCCGGCTGCGCCGACCGCAGCTTCACCTGCACCCGCGTCCCGCCGGCGTCCGGCGTACCGCCGGCGCCCAGCCAATTGACCTCGCGCACCTGCACGCGCTCGCGCCCCAGCGCCGCGCGCGGCCCGACCACCACCCGGTGCCGGGCGGGGTCCAGCCGGACGACATAGAGCGGGTCGCCGCCGTCGCCCTTCTGGCCGCCGATACCCAGTCCCTTCCGCTGGCCGATCGTGTAGTGGATGATCCCCTCGTGCCGGCCCATCACGCGGCCGTCCACATGCACGATGTCGCCGGGCTCGATGGCGCCCGGCCGCAGCTTCTGGACCACCTCGGCATAGGAGCCGGTCGGCACGAAGCAGATGTCCTGGCTGTCCAGCTTGTCCGCCACCACCAGCCCGAACCGCTCGGCCAGCGCCCGCACCTCCGGCTTGTGCATGCCGCCCAGCGGAAAGCGCAGGAAGTCCAGCTGCTCGCGGGTCGTGGCGAACAGGAAATAGCTCTGGTCGCGGGCCGGGTCGATCGCGCGGTGAAGCTCGGCGCCGTCAGCGCCCATCGCCCGGCGCACGTAATGGCCGGTCGCCAGCGCCTCGGCCCCCAGGTCGCGGGCGGTGTCCAGCAGGTCGCGGAACTTGACCCGCTGGTTGCAGCGCACGCAGGGGATCGGCGTCTCGCCGCGCAGGTAGCTGTCGGCGAAATCGTCCATCACCGACTGCGAGAAGCGGTTCTCATAGTCCAGCACATAGTGCGGGATGCCGATCCGGTCGGCGACCTGGCGGGCGTCGTAGATGTCCTGGCCGGCGCAGCAGGCGCCCTTCCGGCCCACGGCCATGCCGTGGTCGTAGAGCTGGAGCGTGATCCCGACCACGTCGTACCCCTCCTCGCGCAGCAGGGCGGCGGTGACCGAGGAGTCGACGCCTCCCGACATGGCGACGACCACGCGGGTGTCCGCCGGCGCCTTGGCGAAGCCGAGCGAGTTGAGGCCAGAGGAACCCACGGCGGCGCGGCCCGCCGCGGCGGAGTTCGAGGGGTACTTCAGGGGCGAGTCCATGCCCGGCAATATAGGCGACCGCCGCTGCGCCGCAACAGGAGTCGGCACCGACAGGGTCGGCGTCAAGCCTCCATTCGGGCAGCAGCTTGGTTAATACAAAGGATTGGAGGAATAACACTCCGGAAATATCGTTCATGCGCACAGAGAAAAGGTGCATTTCGCTCCCATGGCGGTGGCACATTTCGTGCCCTGGCGGTATTCACCCTAGGTGACCAAGGTCCGAAACTGTCGAGGCTGGAGCGAATATTTAAGGCGAATGCCATTGAATCCGCTGCATGCCATCGACCCGGCAACTCGAGGTCCCGGCATTACGGACCCGTTGATGATGGATTGAGCAGACCATGGCCAGCATGGACGCGATAGACCGCTCCGAACCCGACCACTCTCAACCGTCCTCATCCAGGAACCCGGCCTCGTCGGCGCGCACCCGGCCGGTGCCGCTGTGCGTGGACATGGACGGCACGCTGCTCAACACCGACAGCCTGATCGAATGCGTCTTTGCCCTGATCAAGGACTGGCGCGCGCTGTTCGCCATGGTCGGCTGGCTCCTGAAAGGCAAGGCGCATCTCAAGCAGCAGCTGGCGCTCCATGCCCGGCTCGACCCGGCGCTGCTGCCCTACAACACCGGGCTGCTCACCTGGCTGCACGGGCAGAAGCGGCTCGGCCGGCGGCTGATCCTGGCGACCGCGGCGGACCACGTCATCGCCGACGCGGTCGCCCGCCACCTCAGGATCTTCGACGAGGTCATCGCCTCCGACGGGGTCAACAACCTGCGCGGAACGGCCAAGGCTGAAGCGATCGACCGGCACCTCGGCGGCCAGCCTTACGCCTATGCCGGCAACGACTTCTCCGACCTGGAGATCTGGCGGCACGCCGACTCCGCCGTCCTGGTCAACGCTCCCAAGAGCGTGTGCAAAGCGGCGGCGGAAGTCACCCAGATCGAAGCCCATGTCGACGACCGCGCCCCCTGGACGCGCGCGCTGCTCAAGGCGCTGCGGCCCCATCAATGGGTCAAGAACATCCTGGTCTTCGTGCCGATCGTCACGGCCAGCGCGCTGTTCGACCTCGCGGCCTGGGGCGACGCGCTGCTGATGTTCGTGGCCTTCTGCTGCACCGCCTCGGCCATCTACATGATCAACGACCTGACCGACCTGGCGGCCGACCGGCAGCACCACCGCAAGCGCAACCGGCCCTTCGCCAGCGGCGCGCTGCCGCTCTACCACGGCCCGATCGTGGCGCCGGGGCTGCTGCTGCTCGGCGGGGCTCTGGCCGCCCTGGCCGGGGCCTTCGGCGTCGTCGTGCTGTACGCCGTCTGCTCGATCCTCTACTCGTTCAAGCTGAAGAGCATGGCGCTGGTCGACCTGTTCATGCTGGCCGCCCTCTACACCATCCGGCTGTTCGGCGGCGGCGAGGCGTCGGGCTATCCGGTCTCGCTCTGGCTGCTGGGCTTCTCCAGCTTCGTCTTCCTCAGCCTCGCCATCGTCAAGCGCGTCGCCGAGTTGATGGCCCTGCCGCCCGAGAACAAGGGCAAGCCGGCCGGCCGCGGCTACCGGGCGGGCGATCTGGACATCCTGCGCCTGATGGGCGTCGCCTCGTCCTTCACCTCGTGCCTGGTGCTCGCCCTCTACGTCCAATCCGACCTGGCGCTCGGCCTCAACGCGCTGGACGCGCTCTACTGGGCGATCGTTCCGCTGATGCTGTTCTGGCAGTGCCGCCTCTGGCTCGCCACCTCGCGCGGCAAGATGCACGACGACCCCATCGTGTTCGCCGCCAAGGACCCCGTGTCCTGGGTCGTCTGCGGCGCGGTCTTCGCCATCGTCGCCATCGCCCACCTTCCCGTATAGAGGTACCGTGACCCCAAACCGGATCCCCAGCCAGACTGGCGCGCCTACCGGATCCCGCTCCATGATGCGGCGGGCGGAGTACGGCGCCGTCATCACCGCCGTCGTCTTCGTCGCGGCCATGACCGCCGCCGGCATCTGGTTCGGCCTGGACGAGGTCTGGCACCGCATGTGGGCGCTCAGCCCCGCCGTCCTGGCCGGCCTGCTGCTTCTGTCCCTGGTCAACTATGCCCTGCGGGCGTGGCGCTGGCACCTGTTCGGCCTTCATCTCGGCATCGACGTTCCGGCGGGACGTACCGGGCTCTACTACGTCGCCGGGTTCGCCATGACCACCACTCCCGGCAAGGTGGGGGAGGCGCTGCGCCTCTGGTTCCTGGAGCGCTGCCACGGCTACCGCTACGAGCGGACCGCCCCGCTGCTGATCGGCGACCGCATGGGCGACGCCGTCGCGATCACCCTGCTGTGCCTCACCGGGCTGTCGGCCTTCGGGGCCGCCTATGGCGTCGGCACCCTGGTGGCGACCGCGGCGCTGGTGGGCGGGTTGCTGATGCTGCTGCGGCCCGAGGTGCCGCTGCGCGGGGTGCTGCTGGCCTACGGCCTGGTGGGCCGCTGGCCGCGCCTGTTCGGCGGCGCCCGCACCGTCGTGCGCAAGACCTCGCGCCTGCTCGACCCGCGCGTCTTCGCCCTGACCTCGGCCATGGGCGTGGTCGGCTGGCTGTGCGAGGCCTATGCGCTGCATTGGCTGCTGGTCGACATGGGAGCCCATGTCACGCTCCAGCAATCCATCTTCGTGTTCGCCTTCGCGATGCTGGTCGGCGCCGTCTCCATGCTGCCCGGCGGGCTGGGCGGCACCGAGGCGACCATGTTCGGCCTGCTGACCCTGCTCGGCGTTCCCGCCGACACGGCCCTGGCGGCGACCTTGATCATCCGGCTGACCACGCTATGGTTCGCCGTCGGGCTGGGGTTCGTGGCCTTGCCGGCGGCGCTCCGCCTGGCCCGGCAGCCCGCGGCGGAGCGTCTGGCGACCGCCGACGGAATCAGGTGAGTTCTTGATATCATGACTTGGAAGACGATGACCCTGACCGGCTGGGGCCGCACCCGCCGGGCCGAAGTCGCCGCCTGCCGGCCGGAGCGCGCTCCCGCCGCGGTGCGGATGCTTCAGGGCCGGTTCGACCGCGGCATCCTGGCCTACGGGCTGGGCCGGAGCTACGGCGACGCCCCCCTGAACGACGGCGGCAATGTCCTGATGACCGAGCGGCTGAACCGCATGGTCTCGTTCGACCCGGACGACGGCACCCTGGTGTGCGAGGCCGGCGTCACCTTCGACGACCTGCTCGCCGCCTTCCTGCCCCGGGGCTTCATGCCGCCGACCTCGCCGGGAACATCCTTCGCCACCGTCGGCGGCGCCGTCGCCAACGACGTCCACGGCAAGAACCACGACCGGGTCGGCAGCTTCGGCGACCATGTGCTGTGGCTCGACCTGGTGCTGCCCTCCGGCGAGCAGGTTCGCGTCTCCCCGACCGAGCGGCCCGACCTGTTCGCCGCCACCATCGGCGGCGTCGGGCTGACCGGCGTGATCCTCCATGCCTGTTTCCGCCTGCGCCGGGTCGCCTCCGCCTCGGTCGAGGTGCGGGAGCGGCGGATGCCCGACCTGGACGGCTTCATGGCCGGGCTGGCCGAGGCGCGGGAGACTGCCGGCTACAGCGTCGGCTGGATCGACGGCATGGCGCGCGGCGCCGCGATGGGCCGCGGCATCCTGGAAACGGCGGAGACCGCGTCCGCCGATCCGGCCGGCGCCGCGGCGAAGGCGCCGAGGAAGCGGGCCGTGCCGGTGGACCTGCCCGGCTTCGCGCTCAACCCGTTCAGCATCAACCTGTTCAACCAAGCCTATTACCGGCGCGTCCCCGCCGCAGGGCGGACCCGCACCCTGCCGGTGCGGCAGTTCCTCTATCCGCTCGACGCCATCCACGACTGGAACCGGATCTACGGCAAGCGCGGCTTCTACCAGTTCCAGAACGTGGTTCCCGACGCGGAGGCGCCGGCCGCCCTGCGCAAGCTGCTGGAGGCGATCTCCGACGCCCGGGCCGGCTCCTTCCTCGCGGTGCTCAAGACCCTGGGCGGCGAGGGCAGGGGGCACCTGTCGTTCCCGATGCGGGGCTATACCCTGGCGCTCGACTTCCCCCGGCGCGACGGCGTGGAAGACCTTCTGGCCCGGCTCGCCGCGATTACCCTGGACCATGGCGGCCGCGTCTATCTGGCCAAGGACGCCGTGCTCGACCCCGCCGGCTTCGCCCGCATGTATCCCCGACTGGGAGAGTTCCGCCAAGTGCTCGACAGCATCGATCCCGACCGGCGGATCCAGTCCGACCTGTCCCGCCGCCTGGAGATCCGGGGCCTGGATATCCGGGGAGACGCGGCATGAGCGCCCCGACCTGGCTGGTGCTCGGCGCCTCCTCCTCGATCGCCCGCGCCTTCGCGCTGGAGGCGGCGGCCCAGGGCTGCAACGTGATCCTGGCCGGGCGCGACCGCGACGATCTCGACCGCGGCGCCTCGGACGTCCGCATCCGCCACAATGTCGCCGTCGCGGTGGTTGACTTCGACGCGGAAGTGGTAGATACCCATGATGCATTCGTGGGAGAAGTGACCGGATTGTCCACGGGCTTCGGCACCGGTCCGTTGAACGTCTTCCTGGCCTTCGGCTTGATGCCGGACCAGTCCGCCATCGACGCCGACCCGGACCAGGCCCAGCGCACTATCATGGCGACATATGCCGGCGCGGTGTCGGTCCTCCACCGCCTGACGCCGATCCTGGAGAAGCAGGGCACCGGCCACGTGGTGGCGCTCGGTTCGGTGGCCGGCGACCGCGGGCGGATCAAGAACTACGTCTACGGCTCCGCGAAGGCCGGGCTCCATGCCTACCTGCAAGGTTTGCGCAACCGCCTGTTCCGCTCCGGCGTGACGGTCACCACCGTCAAGCCGGGCTTCATCGATACCACCATGACCTGGGGCATGCCGGGGCTGTTCCTGGTCGCCTCGCCGCAGGCCTGCGCCCGCGCCTGCCTGCGCTACGCCGCCAAGGGGGCGGAGGTCCGCTACTTCCCGGCCTTCTGGTGGATCATCATGACGATCATCCGCTCGATCCCGGAACCGATCTTCAAGCGCCTGAGCATCTAGCACCGTCTTGCGCCATGGGCGCGACCGACCCTTCGATGCAGGGCGGAGGTGATGCGGGCCGACGATCGAAGGTTGCGCCCATGGCGCAACGCGGAGCGCCGCCCTATGGCCCGACCCGCTCCGGCGCCCCGGGATCGCGGGTCGCCAGCACGTTCAGGCACTCGTCGAAACCGGCGGCACCGTCCCGCAGGGTGCCGTCGGGACCCATGACATGGCAGGCGAAGCCGTGCCGGCGCAGCCGCTCCAGGATCTCGGCGGCGCCGTAGCCGTACCGGGCGGAGTTCTCGTCGAACAGCTCGATGTAGACATTCCTTGAAACGGACAGCACCCGTGCCGCGCCGTCCAGCACGAATTTCTCGAACCCTTCGACATCGATCTTCAACAGGTCGATCCGCTCCAGCCCGCCCAGCAGGGTGTCCAGCGTGGTCAACTCGACCGCCACCCCGTCGCCGCCCGCAGACACGAAGTTCATGTCGTCGGCCCGCCGCTGCGAGATCCGGATCGTCCCCGGCTCCGCCCCGACCGCCACGTTGTGGACGGTCACCTGGTCGAAGCCGTTCAGCCGCATGTTCTCCCGCAGAAAGCCCGCGATGGTCGGGTTCGCCTCAATCGCGTGGACGGTGCCGCCGGGGCCGACCCGCGCCGCGGCGGCCGCCGCCAGCGTCCCGACATTGGCGCCGACATCCACGTATGTCGCCCCGGGGCCGAGCAGCCGGGTGACGATCCGCTCGTCCGCCGCCCGCGCTTCCGGGTCGATCCAGTAGGCGCAGGAGACCGAGGACGGGAAGAATCGCAGCCGGTAGCCGTCCTTCGGGATGGTGAAGTGGCGGCACAGGCCGGTCTGCCACAGCAGCCGTCCCGTCAGGTTGCGGACCGGCCGGTCGCCCCGGATCAGGTCGGCCAGCCGGCCGGCATAGCGGGAAAGCGCCATGTCGGGCTCAGTACTCCCACTCGTACAGCACGCCGACCCCGGCGCCGGAGGTCGTGCCCACGTCGGTGCGAACCTTCAGGTTGTTGGTCACGTCGATCTCCACTACCACGCGGCTACCCGCTTCGCCGACCCGCTGTTCCGCCCCGACATAGACGTCGCGGGAGACGTAGCGGCCCGCGGCGACGCCGGCTCCCTCCAGCCCTTCGCCCCCTTCGCCGCTCAGCAGCTCCAGCCGGTCCACGCCGAGCGTGCTCCGCAGGTTGTCCAGGATGCCCGGGCCGCCGCCCACACCGGCCAGCTGGCCGACGCTCTGGGCGAGCTGGACCGCCTCGATGGCGCTCAGGTCGCTGAACGGCTTGTTGAACAGTACGCGGGCGATCACCTCGTCCTGCGGCAACTCGGGAGTCGAGGTCAGCTCGATCCTCGGGTTGGAGGCCCGGCCGGTCACCGCGACCACCGCCGTGATGTCGGCGGTCTGGGCCTGCGCCGCCACGTCCAGCACCGGATCGGTGCTGCCGTCGCCGACGAAGTCGATGTTCGCCTGCTGGAACTCGAACCGCTTGGTCAGCAGGTCGAGCGTCCCGTTCACCAGCCGCAGTCCGCCGCCGACGATCGGCTCCGCCGCGGTCCCGGTGACCTGGACGTCCGAGGACAGCTCGACGTTCAGCCCGCGCCCGCGCACGAAGATCTGGTTCTGCGCCTCCACCGTCAGGTCCAGGCGGAGTTGGAACGGCGATGGGGCTTGCTCCGCCGGCCCCGACGCCGCGGTATCGGCGGCACCCGGGCGGTTGATCTCCTCGACCTGGATCTCGACCACGCTGGGGGGAAGCTGCTCCGGCACCTGGATCTCGGCGCGCTCGATCCGCACCGGCCCCTGGAGCAGCGGGTTGTCCAGCGGTCCGGTCAGGCTCAGCAGCGTGTCGAGCCTGACCGTCGCCAGGTCGATCTGGACGAGCTGGGCGTTGCTGGCGCCCACCCGGACGTCGAAGGCGCGCGGATCGGCCGGATCGACATTGACCGAGCCGGACGCCTCGACGATGCCGTTGTTGGGCGTCCTGCCGTTGAACTGGTCGATGGTCAGCCGGGTGCCGTCGCCGCGCAGCCGCATCACGATGTCGCGGATGACGGTGCCGGCCGCCTGGTTCTCGTAGCGGCCGTCGTTGAGCGTCGCCAGGCCGCCCAGCTGCGGGTTGTCCAGCGACCCGCCCAGGTCGAGGTTCACGTCGAGCCGCCCCTGCGCCCGGTCGCCGGTGGTGGCGAGCAGGTCGTTGAAGGTGGCCAACTCCACGTTGCCGCGCAGCGCCCCGGAGACCGGCGCGTTCATCGGCACCTCGACGGTCAGCGGCTCCTGCCGCAGCACCAGCGGCAGCTCCGCCGCCAGCCTCATGTCGATGCCGTCGCGCTGCCGGGTCACGGCAGTGCCGTCGAGCGCCAGCCGGCCGTTCCGCCAGCGTCCCGTGGTCGAGATGTCGATGCCGCTCAGCCCGGCGGCCTCGCCGCCCGCGACGGTCAGGTTGCTGACCCTCAGGTCCAGGTCGGCGCGGGGGTCGGCGGTGGTTCCGGCGAAGCTGGCATTGCCGTTGAGCTGTCCGTCCAGCCCCAGGCCGGGGGCGGCCAGTTCCGCCAGGGCCAGCGGCACGCGGGTCAGGGTCGCCGAGCCTTCGATCGCGTTCCGCACCAGCCCGGCGTCGAGCGCGATGCGTCCCTCGTTGCTGGCGAGCAGCAGGTCGCGGACCTCGTAGCGGTCCGGACCGATCGTCGCGGTGGCCGGATTGACCAGCCGGAACGGCTGTCCGCCGTAGGTGCCGTCCAGCCGCTCCAGCCGGAGCCGCTGGAGATTGCCTTCCTGGCTGAAGCCGCCCGCCAGCGCCACGCGGGCAGGTTGGGCCGGCTCGCCGGCCTGGCCGCTGGTCCGTGCCTGGAACTCCGCCTGGGCCGGCGTGCCGGAGGCCGAGGCGGTCAGGGTCGCGAGGTCGGCGCCCCCGGTCGCGATGCCGGACCCGTCCAGCCTGGCGTCGAACCGGAGGGCGCCCAGCGCGTCGTCCACGTCGGCGTTCAGGGTGATCCGGTCGGCGGCCAGCAGCGTCCCTTCGGGGCCGGCGACCAGGATGTTCCGGCCCTGGACCGCGGCGGTGGCCGACTGCCGTCCCTGGGGATCGTCCAGCCTGACCTCGATCCTGCCGCTGCCGCCCAGCGTCTGGCCGGCCAGGGCGGAGAAGACGCCGAGGTCGCGCATATCCCCGGCCAGCCGACCCGATGCCGTCATGCGGTCGAGCGCCACCCGGATCGCCCCGGCTATGCGGTTCCGCTCCGCCCCCAGCGAGATGTCGGACAGGTCCAGCCGCTGGCCCTCCAGAGCGAAGCCGGTGCGGGCGTCCAGCGGCTGCCCGTCCACGATGGCCGATGCGACCAGGGTGCCGCGCGGGGCGCCGGGCACGCGGGTCGCCCTCAGCTCCAGGTCAGCCGTCGGCACGTTGCGGCCGGCCAGTACGAGGTCGCGGCCGTCCAGGTCGGCGCGCACCTCCAGCGAGTCGAGCGGCCCTGCGGCGGTCCCCTCCAGGGAGGTCGAACCGGCGATGTCGGTCGCCAGCGGCTCCTTCAGGACGGCGAGGCGCGGCAGGTCGGCCCGCCACCGGGCGTCCAGACGGTTCTCCCGCAGCGTCGCGGCGGCGGTCAGCGCCACGTGCCGGCCGTCGATCTTAAGCCTCGGCATATCCACCGAGCCGTCGGTCCCGACCGTCACCAGCCCGGACAGATCGACCCTGTCGCCGGCCAGAGCATCGGCGGCCGGCGTCCCGGTGTCCAGGCCGGTGACGCCGCCCGTAAGGTCGGCGCGCACCAGCGTCTCCCGGTTGCCGCCGCTCAGGTCGGCCCGGATCTGCGCGGCGCCGGCGAGCGGCGTCCCGGCCACCGCGGACAGGCGGGACAGCTCGGGCAGGGTCAGGTCGACGTTCCCGGCGATGTCCTGGCCGAACTCGCGCACGGTCGCGGTGCCGGTCAGGCTGCCCACCGGCGCGTCCAGGGCCAGCTCGGTCACCTCGACCGTCCGGGCGGCATCCTGGCTGCTGGCGGCGAGCCGCAGGGTCACGGCGTCCCCCGCCAGATCTCGCAGCATCGGCTCCAGGGCCGGATCGGTGCTGTTCAGTCCGCGCAGGTCGGCTGTCGCCTCGCCGCGCAGGACCTGCCCGCCTTGTTCGAGGGCGAGGTCGGTCCGCACGCTGGCGGCGCCTGCGACCGGCAGGTCGGGCAGGCGGGCGAGGTCCGGGACGTCCAGAACCACCTGCGCGCCGACGGCCTCGCCCCAGCGCTCGACCAGCGCGGTGGCGCTGGCGGTGCCGGCCGAGGTGTTGGCGCGAAGGTCGGCGACGCGGATCTCGCCCGAGCCGGGCGTCACGACGGCATTGCCCTCGATCGTCACCTCCCGGCCGGCGACCTGGGCGATCCGGGGATCGGCCGGCGACCTGGGGTTGGTCAGGGTTCCGTTCAGCGTGACGTCGATCGTGGATCCGGGCTGGTCGAGCGGAGCGGAGGGCACCGCCCGGACCTGCAGCACCGCCCGGTCCAGCGCCGCCTGGGCGGCATCGACGGCCTCGGCCGTCAGGTCGGCCGTGAGGGTGGGCGCCGCGACCGGTCCCTCGGCGGTCCCGGCCAGCCGGACCGACTGCCAGGCGACATCCGGCACCAGCGTCCGGAGCGCCGAGTCCGCCCCGGCCTCCAGGGCGTAGTCGAAGTCCAGTTCCTGCGGGTCGAACCGGTAGGTGCCGGACAACTCGGCCGTCCCGGCCGCCAGCGTGACCCGGGCCGGGGAGAGGGTCACCCGGCTGTTGGGATCGATCACGGCCTCGGCCGAGAACCCGACCGTCTCGCCGACCAGAACGGCGGCCTGGGGATCGAGCAGGCGGGCGAAGGCCGTGTCGCCGCGGATCGACATCCCGTAACCCCGGACGCCGTCCGCCACGTCGACGCCGCGGATCGTCGCGTCGGCGCCGATCCGGGCGATGTCGCCGGCGGCGCCGTCCAGCCGGCCATCCCAGCCGGACAGGGGGCCGGAGCCCCGCAGGGCGAGGTTGACCGGCGGGAGTCCCGGCATGTCGGCGGTCCGGGCGATCATCCCGCCCTCCGGCTCCTCCACCGTCAGGTTCAGGTCCAGAAGGTCGGTCTCGGGCGCGTAGTTGACCGCCAGCCTGCCGCTGCCCGGCCTGTCCAGGCGCTCTATGTTGAGGTCGGCGCCGAGTCCGGCGTCACCCCGGCCGAGCCGGGCGCTGCCGCTGATGCCCAGCGTCGCCGCTTCGCCGCCGAGCACGGGGGCGCCCAGGCGCAATTCGTTGACCGCGAGATGGCGCAGGTCCAGGCCGACCGGTAGGTCGGGGATCTGCGGCAGGGAGAAGGGCTCGTCGCTGGGCGGCTCGTCCGGCTGCCCCGCCGGCAGCCGGTCCACGTCCATCCGGGTGATGTCCAGGCCCGATATCCGGAACTCCCGGCGGAACAGGGCGCCCGCGGCCCAGTCCAGGTCCGCCTGCTCCACCCTCAGCCAGACGCCCTCGTCGTCGGCGATGGCCAGGTCGTAAAGGGTCACGTCCAGGCTCCAGCTGGAACTGACCCGGCCGATCGTCACGGTCCGGCCGGGGCCGCTCAGCAGGTTCTGGATCTGGCGTGTGATCCAGCCCGGATCCTGCTGCCCGGACTCCTCCTGGGCGGTGACGGCGATCGGCGCGCTCGCGAACAACCCCACCATCAGCAGCGCGGCACCCCACCGACGAACCAGACCTTCCATGAATTCCCGCCTTGCCATAGCTCCGGATCCCAGGGCGAAACACCCCAGGGGAACAGATGTGCCTTCCAAGATGCCGCGGACAAGGTCCGCCGGATGATCCGAACGCGTGCCCCGGATCCCGAAAGGGGCCGGAAACAAAGCCGCCGCTGCACGTTTACGGGGTCGGAGAACGGTATCAGGTCCTTGGGATAAAGCATGACACGTCCGTTCCGCATCCTCACCATGGTAATGACGATCAGCATGTGCGCAGGCTTCGCATCAGCCTCCATCGCGGCGGAGCCGCGGGCCTATGACGGCATCGTCGTGTTCGGCGACAGCCTTTCCGACACCGGCAACGCGGCCGGCGCGCGGTTCAGCAACGGACCCGTCTGGGTCGAGCACCTCGCGCGGCATTTCAGCCTTCCGGTCGAGCCGGCGATCTCCGGCGGGACCAACTACGCGGTCGGCGGCGCGCGGGCCCACGATCCGGCCAGCCCTTACAATCTGCGCGTCCAGGCCGACCGGTACCTGGCCGAGGAGCCGGACCGGCGGTCCGTCGGTCGGACCCTGTTCATCGTCTACGGCGGCGCCAACGACCTCCTGGCCGCCGTGTCGGGCCAGGACCCCGTCCTCCTGGCGACGAACGCGGTCCGTGTACTCGGCGGCATCGCCGACGACCTCGCCTCCGCCGGGGCCGGCACCATCCTGATGCCGAACCTGCCGGACCTCGCGAAGGTCCCGGCCGTGCGGCAGTTCGGCCCGACGGTCGGCCGGATCGCCAGCCGGGTGACGGAGGGGTTCAACCTGGCGCTGGACGAGCTGCTGGCCGGCGTCGAGGCGCGCCACGGCATGCGGATCGTCCGCCTGGACGTCCACGGCCTGGTCGAGCGGGTCTTCCAGGACCCGCGGCTCCTTGGAGAGCCGGGCGTCAACCTGACCGATCCCTGCGCCGGGGGTGGCCGGATCTGTTCCGACCCGGACCGGCACATCTTCTGGGACCAGGTCCATCCGACCGCCTTCGGCCATGCCCGGCTCGCCGGCGCGGCGCTCGACGTGCTGGCCGGGAATGGGGTCCGGTGACCTGACATGGAAAAGGTCGTCATCGCCGAGGAACCGGCGTCGCGCATCCCCAACTGGCTGCGGATCGTCATCTGGGGGCTGGTGATCGCGCTCGGCATCGGGCTGATCGCCGTCCTGGGACGGACGCTGGTTCCCTTCGTGGTCGGCGCCGGCCTCGCCTTCACGTTCGACCCGCTGGCCGGCTGGCTCGGCCGGAAAGGCGTCCGGCGCGGCTGGGCCGCCTTGCTGGTGACTCTGCTGACCTTCGGCATCCTTGCCGGAATCCTGGCGCTGCTCCTGCCGGTGCTGGTGGAGCAGGCGCGCGATCTGGCGGATGGCCTCCCGGACCTGCTGAACCGCGTCCGCGCCATGCTGACCGGCGCCGCCGCCCAGGTGCCGGGGGCGGAGGTGTTGAACGATACCGACCTGCTGCGCCGGATCGCCCAGCGGACGGCGGAATGGGTGCAGCAGTCGGCCGGCGACCTTCTGGGCTTCGCCGCCACCCTGTTCGACATAGCGCTCCTGCTGGTCCTGACCCCGGTCGTGACCTTCTACCTGCTGCGCGACTGGAACCCGGTGGTGCGCCAGATCAGGAGACTGGTTCCGCGCGGGTCCCGGAAGGTCGTGTTCGACCTGGTCGGGGAGATGACCGACCGGCTCGCCGGGTTCCTGCGCGGCATGGCGCTGAGCGCCGTGATCCAGGCGGTGATCCACTCTGTCGGGCTCTACCTGGTCGGGCTGAACTTCGCGATCCTGATCGGTGTGCTGACCGGGCTGCTGGTGTTCGTCCCGGTGGTCGGCAACCTCGTGATGTTCATCGCCGCGGTCACCGTGGCACTGGTCCAGTTCGACGGCTGGCTGGAGCCTCTGCTGGTCGTTCTGATCTATGCCGCAAGCAACGTGCTGGAGACCAGCGTGCTGGAACCCGTGCTTGTCGGCAACCGGACCAACCTCCACCCGGTCTGGGTGATCTTCGCGCTGCTGGTCGGCGGCAGCCTGTTCGGCCTGGTCGGCGCGCTGCTGGCGCTCCCCGCGGCCACGGTGATCGCCGTGCTGATCCGCTACGCGGTCGACCGCTACACCCACAGCAGGCCCTACGAGGAGTTCTGAACGCAGGCGTCAGAACGACTCCACCTCGACGATCCAGCAGTCCAGCATGCGCTGGGCCAGCGCCACGCAGACATTGTTGACGCCGGTCCGGTCCAGGGGCCCGAACGCCAGCGCGAACGCCATGCCGTCCCTCCCGATCTCGGGATAGACGAAATGCGCGTAGGGGGCGTATTGGGGGCCGGCGGCGGCGACGAAGCCGGTCCAGCCGTTCTCCGCCTCCACGGGGGTCAGGAACTCGCCGACGCGCGCCGCGTAGAAGGTCCGGGGCGGACCGCTGCCCGCGAAGTCGTAGTCGTGGACGCCGATGATCGGCAGCAGCCGGTCGGGGGGCAGGGTGATGCTGGCGATCGTGTCCGACGTCATGCGCGCCTTGCCGCCCTGCAGGTCGAGCAGGCCCAGGACGGCGCCGCGCTCCAGCTTCGTCTCGCGCTTCTTGCCGTCCTTGATCTCCGTGCCCGAGGCATCGCCCGCCAGCACGTGGGTGCCGCGCAGGGTGCCGTCGGGGAAGGTCCAGCGCTGCCGCCCGACCACGGCGGCCCGGCTCGCCACCGTGCGCGCGATGAAGATGCTGTCGAGGCTGTCGCTCGGCACGTAGCCCACGTCCCGGCCGCCCAGGCCGATCTGGGTCCAGGCGGTTCGCCGCGGAGTGCCGAACGCCGCGACGGTCTTGCCCCGGGGCAGCATCATCACGACGCGGCTCGCCTCGTCCGGCGAAACCCGGACCTCCACGTCGCGGTTCAGGATCGTCTCGCCGACCTGGGGGGCGCCGAGATTGGGTCCTCCCTGCGCACGGGCGGGGATCGTCGCGCAGAGCAGGAGGGCCGAAACCAGGGCCGGCAGAAGAAGCCGGGCGATCGGCGGCTTAGGCAGAATCTGCATCGCCATCCCCCCGGCATCGGGCAAGTCCTGCCGCGACGTTTCGCCCGAATTTCATAAAAGGCCTTGGACTCCGCCGCTGGCACGGCGCTTGCCATTCAGGGCCGAGACCTTGATCCACAGAGACCGCCCCGTCGGAGACCGCCATGCGCGCAACGCTGAACACCCGAATGATCGTCGCCTCCCTAGCCGCGGTGCTCGGCTGGAGCAGTCCCGCCCAGGCTTCGGCCTGCGCGCCGGGCGGCACGGAGCCGGACCCCGTCGCCCTGTTCGAGGCGGTGGCGCCGGCCGTGGTGACCATCGAGTCCTCCGGCGGCGGCGCGAAGACGGTCGGCACCGGGTTCCTGTGGGACCGCGCCGGCCATGTGGTGACCAACGAACACGTGATCCGACCCGGCCGGCAGCTGACCGTCAGGTTCGCCGACGGCCGTACCGTCCGGCCGGCCATGATCGCGGTCGCCGCCGATCTGGACATCGCGGTCCTGCAGGTGGATGCCGCCGCCGCTCCGGCCTGGGTGGCCCGCGGCAATTCCCGGTCGCTCAAGGTCGGGCAGGGTGTCTTCGCCATCGGCAATCCGTACGGGATCGGCGTCAGCCTGAGCCGCGGCATCATCAGCGGCCTCGACCGGCCGGTCGAGCTTGGCGCCGGCAAGCGGATCGACAAGGCGATCCAGACCGACGCCAGCCTGGACCCCGGCAATTCCGGCGGCCCGCTGCTCGATTCCCGCGGCTGCCTGATCGGCATGGCGACGGCCGTGGTCGCGGCGCCCGCCGGCCTGTCGCGTGTCGGCTTCGCGGTTCCCGTCGATCTGCTGGAGCGGACGCTCGCCGGCCTGATCGGCGATGCCGGCAGGGTCGCGGACAAGGTCGATGGAAAGGGGGAGAATCCCGGCACCCGGAACGCGCTGGGCATCATGGCCGAGGATGCCGCGCCGGGGGTGCGGGTCGTCAGCGTGGCGCCGGGGTCGCGCGCCGCCGCCCTGGGCGCCAAGCCGGGCGATGTCATCACCCATGCCGGTGATCGGCCGGTCGCCGGCGTCGCCGACCTGACCGCCCGGTTGAAGCACCAGGGGCCGGACGGCATGCGCCTGACCTTCCAGCGGGGCAAGACCTCGCGCACGGTCGAGGTCTTGCTGACTTCGGCCGGTTCGTGACCGGGCAGGGCGGCCGGCCTGGCGGTCACGGGGCGGCCTCCCGCAGGACGACGGTCGGGAGCCGGACGGTGAAGACGATCGGTTCGGTTCCAGCAAGCTCTTCCAGCGTCGGTTCCGGTGCGCTCCCAGGTGTCACGGGCGCGTCCTCGGGACCGAAGACGGTGATGGGGACCACGGCGGTATAGCCGTCGCGGGCCGAAGCCGGGGGAGCCGCCGCGAGGGGAGGCGGAGGGGGAGCCGGAGGTGCCGCCGCCGGCACTGCCGCCGTCATCGTCACCGTCCCGCCCGGCTTGCGCCGAGGCGCCGGCGGCCAGAAGATCGGCGGCTGGTAGGGCGTGACCTTCGCGACGGCGGGAAGCATCGCGGCCGCAGGCGCCGCTGAGTCTCCCAGCAGGTCCGGGGGCGGCAGCGGCTTCGGCGGCAATGGGGGAACCGATGCGGTCAGCCGCCCTTTCCCCGGCGCCGGGATCGAGTAGCGTGCCGGAGTGATGCCCGACGCGACGGAGCCGGAACCGGGCGGCGCCGGCTGCTGGGCGGACACGGCCTGGACGCTTCCCAGCAGCAGGACGGCCGCCACCCGCGCGGCGGCAGGAAACCGGGGCAGGCTCATTCGGCTGCCGGGGATTTCGGCAGGTCCGCGGGGAGCAGGCGCGGCGCGTGGGTCACCGGGTCGATCACGACCCGCAGGATGCCGTCCTCGCCGATCTGCGTCTGCACCGGCCTGCCGGTCGCCGGGTCGAAGGGGCCGTCCGTGTTGCCGGTCCTGGGGTCGGTGCGGAAATTGACGGCGATGCTGTCGGGCGGCCGGCCACCGGCGCGGAGCGTCTCGCAGCCGGCCAACAGCACCAGCGACAGCGACGCGGCGAGCGCTCTCCCGCCGGCCACCTGGGACGAGCGTCCCGAGCCGCCGCCTGCGGACCGTTTGCCAGGAGCCTTGTGCGAAACCAACGAGTCCATCCAGTCGATATGATACCCCTGCCGCCGGGTCGGCCTGGCGGAACCATGATGTCCGGCAGTGGTTTGCTTTCCGTTACTCGAAGGGAATGAAGATGGAATACGTGAACCTCAAGGGGGCGCGGGTGCCCGCGCTCGGCCTCGGAACCTGGCAGCTGTCGGGCGCGCAGTGCGCCGAGGTGGTCCGGGCCGGTCTCGCGATGGGATATCGCCATGTCGATACCGCGCAGGCCTACGGCAACGAGGAGCAGGTCGGCGAGGCGCTGGCCGACTCGGGCATCCCTCGCGACGATATCTTCCTGACCACGAAGGTCTGGTACGAGCGCATCGGCGACGGCGAACTCCAGCGCTCGGTCGACGAAAGCCTAAGGAAGCTGCGGACCGACCATGTCGACCTGCTGCTGATCCACTGGCCCAACCCCAAGTTCCCCCTCGGCGAGAGCCTTCAGGCGCTGTCGGACGTCAAGGCCGCGGGCAAGGCGCGCAACATCGGCGTCAGCAATTTCCCGACCGCCCTGCTCAAGGACGCGGTCGAGCGGCACAAGGCCGACCTGCTGTGCAATCAGGTCGAGTATCATCCCTTCCTGTCGCAGCGGCCGGTGCTGGAGTTCGCCCGCTCCCACGACATGATGGTGACGGCCTACAGCCCGATCGCCCGCGGCGAGGCGGCGACCCATCCCGTCCTGACCCGGATCGGGGAGAAGCACGGCAAGTCGGCCGTCCAGGTAACGCTGCGCTGGCTGATCGACCAGAGCAACGTCGCGGCGCTCCCCAAGGCCAGCGGCGAGAAGCACCTGAGGAGCAACTTCGAGATCTTCGACTTCCGGCTGGACGCCGACGATCGGGCCGAGATCGACTCGCTGCGGGGCGACCGCCGGCTGGTCAATCCCGGCTGGGCGCCGGCCTGGGACGCCGCCTGACTTAGTGGTCCCGCACAGAGTTTCTGGTGACGTTCGGCGGAGCGGAGTGCGGTAGGGCGGCCTTCGCCCGTCAGGGCGAACGCCGACACCCTGCATCGACCCTCCAAGGCCGACCTACGATAAATCGATCAAGAACGCTTTGCCGGGCCGCTAGAGCGGTTCCCGATAAGGTTGGGCCGCTCAGGTCCACTCTTCGCACTGTGTTGCGCCATGGGCGCAACCTACTGGTTCGATGCAGGGCGGAGATGATGCGGGCCGACGGTCGTAGTTGCGCCCATGGCGCAACGCATCGGATCGGCTGTCCCGGGCGGGTCGACCTGATCGAGTACCGCCCTAATGGAAGACGGTCCGGGGCGGCGGTTCCTGCTGTTCCAGACGGACGGCGATGGGGCTCGCCTGGTGATGCACCATCCGCCAGGTGCCGCCCTCGTTCACGAAGATGTTGGTCGCGGCCAGGACGCCGACTTCCAGAACCTCTTCGCAGATGACGATGGCGGTATCGCCGTAGATGAAGGCATGGTCATTCCGGCTGAAGGCCTTCGGCGTCGCGGGGTTCCTCATGATGTCCCGCAGGCTCGTCAGGACCAGCGTGCGATCCACCAGCGGCGCCCAGCCGGGATGGATGCACAGGACCGGCGCGTCCTGTGCCCAAAGCATCTCCATCGCGGCGAAGTCGCGGCTGGAGAAGGCATGGTAGAAGGCGCGGTTGGCGGCTAGCGCGTCGTCCAGGGTCGGACCGGCCGCCGCTGTGGTGATAGTCGGACGAGGGGCCATGGCGGTCGCTTCCGGTAGGAGGAGTGTCGACCGCGAGCCTACCCCATTCAGATGTCTTCGGCGAGTCTGAAGCCGGAGAACTGCCACCGCGCCGAGGGCGGGAAGAAGTTGCGGTACGTCGCCCTGACATGGTCGGACGGCGTGACGCAGGAGCCGCCGCGCAGCACCATCTGGTTGCACATGAACTTGCCATTGTATTCGCCGACCGCGCCCGGCGGCGCCTTGAAGCCGGGATAGGGCGAATAGGGGCTGGCTGTCCATTCCCAAACATCGCCGAACATCTGCCAAGGGCCCATCCCGGCGCAGGGCGACGCCGTCGGGTGAAGCGTCCCGCACTCCACCAGGTTGCCGTCGACCTGCTGCGTCCGGCCGAACAGCTCCCACTCCGCTTCGGTCGGCAGCCGCTTGCCGGCCCAGGCGGCATAGGCCGCGGCCTCGTAGAAGCTGACATGGCAGACGGGATCGGAATCCACCAGCGGGCGAAGCCCGGCCAGCGTGAAGACATGCCAGTCGCCGTGCTGCTTCTGCCAGTACAGCGGCGCCCGCCATTGCTGCGACTCGACCTCGTTCCAGCCGTCGGACAGCCAGTATTTCGGCTTGTCGTAGCCGCCGGCCTCGATGAATTCCCGGTACTCGCCGCAGGTCACCGGCCGTCCGGCGAAGCGGAAGGGCTGGACGTAGGTGTGGTGCCTCGGCGTCTCGTTGTCGAAGCAGAAGCCCGTGCCGTCGGGGTCGCAGCCGATCTGGACGAGACCGCCGGCATGCTCGAACCATTTCTGGGGCGCCGTGGTCGCGGCCGGCTGGTTCTGGGCGGACTGGTATGCCGGAAGCAGCGGATTGGACCAGAAAACGTGCTTGATGTCGGTCAGGATCAGTTCCTGGTGCTGCTGCTCGTGGTTGAAGCCCAGCGTCAGGATCTTCGACAGTTCGTCCAGCGTGTCGTCCGGAACCTGGCGGATCAGCCGGACGCAGGCGGCGTTGACATGGTCGCGGTAACGCTGGACCTCGTCCCAGCTCGGCCGCGACAGCATGCCGCGGTGTGGGCGCGGATGGCGGCTGCCGAGATTATTGTAGTAGGAATTGAAAAGGTAGCCGAACCGTTCGTCGAAAGCCGTGTAGCCCTGGGCGTACCGATTCAGCAGGAAGACCTCGAAGAACCACGTGGTGTGGGCGAGATGCCATTTGGTCGGGCTGACATCGGGCATCGACTGGATGATCTGGTCCTCGGGGGTCAGCGGGGCGGCCAGCCCCACCGTACGGCCGCGAACCCGCATGAACCGGCGGACCAGCCGTTCGCGCACGCTCGGGGCGGCTGCGAGTTCGATGACGTCCTGCATGGCCTCGATCATCTTCTTTTTCCTCCGGCGCATCAGCATGTTCGCCATCAAGTAATCTGATGGCGTGCATGAATTTGGGAGATGGAACACCTCTTCCGGGGATTGGGTCAGCATCTCCGACGGGGCTATGCCGAAGGAGTACCTGCCGAGGTGTCCGTTTCCAGGAGAAGGCATATGCCTTGCGGTATCGTGCTACCCGCCGACTGCACGTAAAGGTTAGGCGTTCATGAACGGCGTCATTCATACGCCGCGATGCTGCGTTGCAGCAAACAGGGATGGTGCGAGCCCCGAGAATGCTTAGATTCGAAACGTCTGAACCGAGCTTTGGGACTTCGCATCATGGTCATCCTCTCTCTTTGCGGTGACAAGTACAATCGCCCCAGCGAAAAGCTGGAGGATCTCACCCCGCTGGATCGCGCCTGGAAGCGCGTGGTGGCGCGCATCAGGCACATCGGCAAACACCGCGGCGAGGCGCCCGTTGTTTCCGCGCCTCCGCGGACGGCCCGCACCGCAGCCTGATCCGGCTGCCCGTCCGGCCCGTGCCGGATGAAGCGAGCCCGATGAAGAGGGCCGGACGTTCAGTCGCCGGCCCCGGCGGTCTGGAACATGGCAAGGGTTTCCGGCCCGAGCCATGTCGCGAGCGACCCGCCGCAGACCATTCCGGCCACGAAGATCGCCGCCGCCAGCGCCAGTTGCCGGACACGCCCGCCCCTCCGATCGCCGCCGGTCGCATCGATGTCCGCGCCGTCCGCCGCCGGCTTCTCCGGATCGCCACTCCCCGCATCACCCTCGCCATCAGGCGCCAGGGTGGTGAACTCCGGCTTCGCCAGGGTTTCGGTGATCGTCCGGGTCATGTCGTCGAACGAGAACTCGGCGTCCGGCAAACGGCGGTGGCGGTGAATCCGGCCCAGCAACTCGGCGGTCAGGAAGATATAGTCCTGGGTCGAGTGGGTGCCGCGATTGAACAGGGTGGAGGGCGCCCGCTTGACCTCCGCCTTCAGGATTTCCGGATCGAAGCGGATGCGGTTTCGGTACAGCAGGCCGGAGAACTGGCTGCCCAGGTCCTTCAGCGTCTGCTGGTCGCGGCGGGTCCCCTCGAACAACGATACCAGGATCCCGTTGACCACGAGGCCGGGACTGAGGCCGCCGCGCAGCGCGTTCACCGTTTCCACCGTCCGCTGGACGCCCTGGATCGAGAAGGCTCCCGACGTGGTCGGGATCAGCACGCTGTCCGCCGCGATAAGCGCGCTGAGCGACAGCAGGCCCATGGCCGGCGGACAGTCGATCACGACGAAATCGAACCGGTCCTCCGAAAAGGTCAGGTAGCGCTTCAGCCCATGGTTGGGCCTGACCCGATCGTCCAGCCCGGTTTCCAGCAGGGTCAGCGCCCGGGTGGACGGGATGATCCACAGGTTCTGCACCACGGTCTCGTGCAGCGCGTCCTCGATCACCGCCTGCTTTCGGATGACGTCCACCAGGTTCGGCGATGCGCCGGTGCGCGACAGGACGGTGGTGCTGCTCTGCTGCGGGTCGATGTCGACCAGCAGGCAACGATATCCCGCCGCGGCCAGGCACACGGAAAGGTTAAGCGAAACCGTGGTCTTACCCACGCCGCCCTTGTGGTTGTAGATGGCGATCGTATGGGTCGGCGAGGTTCGCGGCGAGACGTTCGGGCTCGATGTCATCAACAGGGTTCCGGAAGGGCGCCTTCAGGCAACACGGGCGGCTGCGGTTTCGTACCGAAGGTTTAACCCGTGCCGCCGGATTGGGCAACATCCCGCCGAACGATTTACCCATAAAGTCACGGCATGATGCCGTGACCGTCAGTTTCCGCCGAGCACGAAGGTAAAGGAGTTGTCCTTCATACGCTGGTCCAGCGTCAGCATGTCGCCCAGCGGAGAGGTCTTGACGGTTTCGACGATGCTGCTGAGGATCGGCCCGACGAGGTCGGGATCCTTGGAATCCAGTGCCTTGTCGAGTCCCTTGAACAAACCGTCCAGCGCTTTGCCCTGGGTCTCGAACTGCCCCTTGAGGTAGGTGACCAAGACATCGCGATCCGCGCAGATCTTGGCGATCGCAGCATCACGTTGTGCCGCGATCAATTCCCGCTTCGTCGTTTCCTGCTCCCTGACGATCATCCACTCCTTGTATGCGTCGATCAGCCTCTCGGCCGCCGCCGCAAGTTTGGTGGGATCGGCAGCCTTGATGAGGCTGCCAGCTTCTGCTTTCGGTTTGGACATGCTGTTCCGACCCTATCTTCAAGCGCTGCCGGCCGGAACGGAAGCGATCAAACCGTTGGCATCACGCATGGCTTGGGCGCTGGCGGCCGTCAATTCGCCGAGTTCGTTGGTGATATCCACTTCTATGACCTGATAAAGCGCTCCTCCGAGCGCAAGGACGGTCTTGTAAAGTGCCTGCTCGTGATCGGCCAAGTCGCCATAGTTGACTTTTTCTTGGCCTCGGGCATCCAGCATGGCTTCCGCTCCCTGAAGCAATGGTTTGGTCCGGGCTTCGAGGCATCGGATCGTCTTGCCGATCTGGGCGGAGCGCGCGTCGATCGCTCGGGTCTTGAAAATGGCCGTTTTCATCTTCTCCACCATCACGTCGACCTCGGCGGCATAGGCCGTGGCTTCGGTCAGGCCCTTCTCCGCCTTTATGGCCGCGGCTATGCCCATGATCGCCAAAGCCGGGCCGGCCACCAATCCTCCTAAAAGCGCCGTGCCTCCGGCCATGCCGGCGCCGCCTGCCGATATCGCGCCGCCGCCAAGCCAGGCAAGTGCCGCATTGGTAGCGGCAGCACCGCTCAGGGCGCCTATCGCAGTGCCGGTAGATGCGGTACCGATCGTGAAGGCCAGCCCTGCGGCGCCGAAACCCGCCAGCGCACCGGTGGTCAGCCCGCCCGCCGCCGCGGTCAGGATGTCCTGCGCCTTGAAGGCGATGTCCTTCATATCCTGGACGGTCTCCGGAGTGACCGTAATGCCCGGGACGATCGCCATTTTCATCTGGTCTTTGCCGACATGCACCCGGTCCGCCACGGCGACGACCCGCTTCAAGGTGCCGGAACTCGCCGCCAGCTTCGCGCGGCCCAGCTTCGCAAGGGCTTCGTTGGTTTGATCGCCGGCCCGCTGAAGCCGTTCTTGCGCCTCTTCCAGGCGTGTCTTGGCCTTACCGGCGATATCCTTGGCTTTGCTCATATCGGTCGCGGCGCTTGCGACACCGACCAGCCCGACGCCGCCGACTAGGACGGCCGCGCCCGCCAGGATCAGGGGAATCGGCATCTCAGGCACCCTCCATCATCATCACCTTGGCCTCACTGGCCAGGGCAAGCTGGCGCATGACCCACTCGCGCTGAGCCAGCAACTCATCGTCCGTGAAGCCGAATTCCGCGCCGATGCGCGACAGCAGGATTTCTTCCTCCGCATGAACCTCCCCGTCGGAATAGGCCAGCCCTGCCAGTTCCAGCATGACGGCGACCCGCGAACGGCGGCTGTCGATCACGCTCGCAGCCGTCCTGATGTCCATCTCAGGAACTTCGGCAAGTTCCGGGAGGCCCATCTCGGCGCGCATCGCGGACAGCATTGTCTCTTCCTGGGGGGCGAGGTGGTAGTCGGCTTGGATGACCGCATCGGCAAGGGCCAGGAAGGCGGTTTTCTCCAGATCGTCCAAAGCGGAAAGGAACACGTCTGTCGTCCCGTCTCGTTGTTCATGGTTCAGGAAATGGAAGGCTCGCCGAAGCATCGGATTGCAGCGCAAGGCAGGCGGCGTGGGTGGCCGCGTGGTAATCGGATCTCGTCATGTGTGCGGCGAAAAGGGCCTCGTACATCTGGTCGATCCGGCATAAGTCCGGACGACTTTCATAAATCGTGCAGAGATTGGAGGATTCGGAGAAATGCCGGCAGATGCCGTCTCCACGATCAAGCTCACGGTATAGAGCATGTCGTTGAAGCTGCCGACAGCAGTGTCCGCAAGACGAGCAGGCAAAGTGCGGATTCGGGACATGGATTTTATCAGTATGATTTTCTGCCAACTCATAAGAAACATCATAGATCACGACGTCTGCCATGTGGATGTGGCCAAGTTCCAACCCCAGGAAAGCAGGAAAACGTCATTTATCCCCGCTTCGGCGTTGCGGCTGATTCCCTGCCGTCAGGATGGAAGCATAACCTCATATTCCGTCGGCAGCAATCAATGAGAGGTGTCGCGGAAGAGTAATGCAATCTAATGAGTACAGTCGTGTTCAGAATCATCTATCTGAATCACGCTGAAATGACCGAACCCGCGCTGCCGATTGAGGCGACGACAGTTCCCATGCCGAAGCGTCCCGCCAATACTTCCGGCTGTCGAGAACGACTCAGCCTTCGGATAGGTCAATGGGGGCGGACTGGTATGACACGGCATGGTAACGGCGACGCGTGTGCCGGATGAATCGGAACATTGGTCAGTGCTCCATCTCTCACGGCGTCCAATATCGTTCCACCCGTAGGGTATCGATATTCCCGGCGAAGCGTCCGGCCCCTTTTCGGGCGGGCCGGACGCTTGAGGACTCTCAATCCGCCTGTGCCTTCCGCGGCATGAAGCCGCGGGCCGGGTTGTAGCCGTAGATGGCGGCGGCCAGGAACACCGCCAGGGCCAGGACGGTCCAACCCAGGGACACCCAGTTGATCTGCACGTAGAGGGCGAACCGGATCAGTTCGACCGCGTGGGTGAACGGGTTGGCGGCGCAGATCTGGTAGAGCAGCACGCTGGATTCCTGCATCTTCCACAGCGGATAGAGCGCCGAGGACAGGAAGAAGGTCGGGAAGATCACGAAGTTCATGACTCCCGCGAAGTTCTCCAGCTGCTTGATGGTGGAGGACAGCAGCATGCCGACGGCGCCCAGCATCAGTCCGCTGACGACCAGGGCCGGCAGCGCCGTCAGGTAGCCCAGGGGCGGCAGCACGATGTCGAAGGCGGCGGCGATCGCCAGGAAGGCATAGACCTGGAGGATCGAGACGGCGGTTCCGGCCAGCAGCTTGGCCGTCAGCAGGAACCAGCGGGGCAGGGGGCTGACCAGCAGCGTCCGCATGCTGCCCATCTCCCGGTCGTAGACCATGGACAGCGAGCTCTGCATCCCGTTGAACAGCTGGATCATGCCGACCAAGCCCGGGACGATGTAGGTCTCGTAGGTGATGTAGGTCTCGTAGGGTGGGATGATCGAGAGGCCCAGCGCCGCCCTGAAGCCCGCCGCGAACACCAGCAGCCAGACCAGCGGGCGGACCAGCGCCGCCAGGAAGCGTTCGCGCTGGTGCAGGAACCGCAGCACCTCGCGGGTCACGATGCCGTTGAGGGCGCGCCAGTAATGAAGGTTCATGCGGCCACCTGGTTGATCAGCCGGTGGAAGGTCTGGGTCAGGTTGGTCGAGGCGTTGGTCCGGTTGACCTCGCTGACGGTGCCGTCGGCGAGGATGCGGCCCCTGTGGATCACGACGACCCGGTCGTCGGCATGGACCTCGTCGATCAGGTGCGTCGCCCACAGCACCGCCATGCCCTGGGTCCGGCACAGGTCGTGGACATGCTCGACGATGCCGCGGCGGGCCGGGACGTCCAGCCCCACGGTCGGCTCGTCCAGCACCAGCAGGTCCGGCCGGTGGAGCAGCGCGCGCGCCAGCTCCACCCGGCGCCGATGGCCGCCGTTCAACTGGCGAACCTTCTCGCCCTCCCGCTCGCCCATGTCCAGCCGCTCCAGCGCATCATCGATCCGGCCGGCGGCATCGCGTCGCCCGATGCCGTGCAGGGCCGCGAAATAGTGCAGGTTCTGGCGGACGGTCAGGTCGAGGTCGAGCGTGGGCTGCTGGAACACGACGCCCATCCGGGCCAGCGCACGGGTCGGCTGGTCACGCAGCGCGATCCCGCAGACGCGGATGGATCCGCGGGGCGCCTCGAACAGCCGGGTGATCAGCGAGAACAGCGTCGTCTTGCCCGCGCCGTTTGGCCCCAGCAGGGCGGTGAACTCGCCCTCGTTCACACGGAAGGATACGTCGTCCAGGGCGAAGCCTCGGCCATAGCCGTAGCTGAGCCCCTCGATCTCCAATGCGGGTGCGGTCATCTATCCCTTGCGTTTCCTCCGGGCCCGGGTCCGGGGCCCACATCCCCTTATATACTATTCCTTGATCGCCACGCCCCAAGGATAACGGCCGACCGGGATCGACTTCACCACGCTCATCGACTCCACATCGATCACCGACACGTCGTTGCTGACCCCGTTCGACGTGAAGAGCCGCTTCTGGTCCGGGGTGAACTCCAGGTGCCAGACTCGGCGGCCGACCAGCAGGTATTTCTCCACCTCGAAGGTCCTGGCATCGACCACCGCGACGTGGTTGGCCGGACCCAGCGCCACGAAGGCGTAGCGTCCATCGTCGGTCAGCTTGACCCCGACCGGCTGGATGTTGTCCTTGGCGATGCCCTTGATCGCGAACTGGATGGTATGCTCGACCTTGCGGGTCGCCGTGTCGATCACCGCCAACGTTCCGCCGATCTCGGCCGAGACCCACAGCTTGGACCCGTCCTTGGAGAATTCCGCGTGGCGCGGCCGCGCGTCGACCAGCGTATTGTCGACCAAGGTCCGCTTGGCCGTATCGATCCAGTGAACCATGTTGGTCGTCTCGGACGTGTTGACGGCCCAGGCGCCGTCGGGGCTGACCGCCATCCCCTCCGGCTCCACGCCGACATCGATCTGGTAGGCGACCTTCCGTTGCGGAATATCCACGACCGTCACGACGTTGTCGTCCTCGTTGGCGACGAACAGGTGGGTGCCGTCGGGATGCAGCGCGAACTGCTCCGGGTCCTCGCCCGAGGGGAGATTGTGCAGGATCTTTCCGGTCGCGACGTCGAGCACCTGGACGGTGTCGTCGTCGCTGGCGCAGATGTAGAGCAGGCTGCCGTCGGCGTTCAGGGTGATCCCGCGCGGGCGCTTGCCGACCTTGATGGTCTTGGTCACCTGGAGGGTCCGGGCGTCGATCACGCTCAGCGTGTTGTCCTTCTCGTTCGAAACGAAAACTGTCTGTCCGAGCGCCGGCCCGGCCAGGACCGACGTCACGACCGCCGCCGCCGCCGCAACCCTCACGATCTTCATCGCACCGTTCTCCCTAGACGTCATGTTCGCGGCCAAGGTATCGGCATGGGCGGGGTGCGGCGCATTAGACTTTGGAACCATGCCGGGTCGGCCCAGTACTTCGGGCAAAAAACCTTGTCCCGTCTATACTTGCGTAATCTCATCATCCGCCGGCTGCTACCATAGTCCAATTAGTGCCCAAGCCGGTCCTGGATATGATCCATCGCAACGAAGCGATCACCGCTGTTTGCGAAAGGACCTGATAATGAACGCTCGGTTCGCCCGGCTCTCCGCCGCCGCCCTCCTGCTGGGCGGTCTTGCCGCCGCCCCGACGGCCGCCTTCGCCCATGGCGACGTCACTCCCCAGGCGGTGGACATCAGCGGGCTGGAGCCCCTGGGCAAGGAATGGCGGGACAGCAATCCCTACCGGGGCAACGAGCGGGCCATCGAGATCGGCAAGTCGGCGTTCAACCAGAACTGCGCCCGCTGCCATGGCCTGGGCGCCGTCTCCGGCGGCATCGCGCCGGACCTCCGCTTCCTGGAGCCCGGCGACAGCGGCGACGAGTGGTACAAGGAGCGGGTGGTCAACGGCGCGATCCGCAACGGCGTGACCTATATGCCCAAGTTCGACGAGGCCCTGGGGCAGGAAGCGCTCTGGACGATCCGCGCCTGGCTCGAAACCGTCGCCGAACAGTGAGCGTGTCCATGGCAGGAACGATCGCTTCCTGGTGCCGCGCCGTCGCCGCCGCGGTCGTCCTTACGGCGGCGACGGCGGTCTCGGCCGCGGCCGTGCCGCTCGACGACGTGGTGGCGCGCGGGGTGGTCCGGATCGCCGTCTACCGTGATTTCCCGCCTTTCTCCTACCGCGAGGACGGTGTCCTCAAGGGTGCCGACGTCGACCTGGGCAAGGCGATCGGCGAGAAGCTGGGGCTGCGGGTCGACTTCATGGAACTGACCGCGGACGAGACCATGGACGACGATCTGCGCAACGCCGTCTGGAAAGGGCCGATCCTGGGCGGCGGCGTCGCCGACATCATGATGCATGTGCCGGTCAACCGGACCTTCGCGCAGCGCAACGATCTGGTGGTCATCTTCGGGGCGTACCAGCGGGAGACCTACGCCGTCGCCCGCGATCCGGCGCGCGTTTCCGAGACCGCGGGGTTTCCCGTGTTCCAGACCGAGAAGGTCGGGGTCGAGCTGGATACCGTCCCCGACTTCTATCTCAGCGGCGCCTTCGGGGGCCGGCTCGCCGCCAACGTGGTCCACTATACCAATGTCGGGCAGGCGGTCGCGGGCCTGCGCGCGGGTGCCGTGGCGGCGGTTTTCGCCCCGCTGAGCGAACTGGAGGGAGCGCTGGGACCCGATCGGGCCAAATTCCCGATCGGATCGATGCCGGCGCCGAACCTGACGCCGGCGGAATGGCCGATCGGCCTGGCGGTGAAGCACGATGCCCGCGACCTGGGCTACCGGGTCGGGGACATCGTGACCGAGCTTCTCGAAAGTGGTAAGGTGACGGAAATCTACGGGAATCACGGGCTGACGCACAATCGGCCTGCCCAATAGGATCCCAATGGGATCGAGGACCCGAAGCGGACGCTCCCACGAAGCATGGGGGCGCATAGGATGGGGAGAGCGCGCGTGCTGAAGACCCTTGGCGCAGTTTTGGCCGCGGTGGTGCTGGCGACCTCGGCTGCGAGCGCCGTCGCCACCGAACCCGATCCTCTCCGCTCCGTGATGTGGGACGACATGCATGCCGTCATCCTGGGCGGCGGACCGGTCCGGTTCGACGGGCGGGTCCGGGTCTCCGCCCCCGCGAGCGCCGAGGACGCGCTGAACGTGCCGGTGTCGGTCGATGCGACGGCCCTGGGCGCGGTGGAGGAGATAGTCGTCTTCGCCGACATGAACCCGATCCCGCGGATCCTCAACTATCGCCCGGTCGCGGCTCGGCCGACCATCGCGCTACGCCTCAAGCTTCAGCAGGCGACTCCGATCCGGGCGGCGGCGCGGACGCCCGACGGCGTCTGGCACGTGGGCGGGGTGTTCGTCGACGCGGCGGGCGGCGGCTGCACGTCCCCGGCGCTGGCCCATGGC
The DNA here is from genome assembly GCF_016653635.2 of Skermanella sp. TT6. Classification (NCBI taxonomy): domain Bacteria; kingdom Pseudomonadati; phylum Pseudomonadota; class Alphaproteobacteria; order Rhodospirillales; family Azospirillaceae; genus Skermanella; species Skermanella cutis. The sequence goes on along the minus strand of NZ_CP067420.1, from coordinate 3,274,222 downwards.
GATCCGACCTGGGAGCGGCATCTGGGGGAGGTGCAGGCCCGCGCCTGGACCTCCCCCGAATCCGGTTTCACCCGCCTTCGCCTGCGGGTGCGCCATCCGATGGACACGGGCCTGGCGCCGGGCATCCCCGCCTTCTACCTGGAGGATCTGGCGATCCGGGACGCCGACGGGCGCGAGTTGGCGCGGATCGACAGCTTCGAGCCCGTGTCGGAGAACCCGGTCTTCACCGTCGAGGTGACGCCCTCGCCCGGAAGCCGGTCTCTCGGCATCGGCGGCCGCGACAACAACGGCACGGAGATCGAGGCCGAGGTTCCCCTGCCGTGGCGGCAGAGCGCGCTGGACCCCGTCCGGCGATGAGAGGCACGCTCAAGGGGGCGGTCGGGCTGCTATGCCTGATCCTGATGCCGGCGGGCGCCGTCCAGGCCGCCGGGCGGACCTATGGCCTGGAGGCGCGCCGGATCGCCGCCGACACCTATGTGTTCGAGGGGCAAGCCGAGCATTTCACCGCCGAGAACGGCGGGAACATCCTCAATTCCGGCTTCATCGTCACCGACGACGGCGTGATCGTCATCCAGACCGGACCGAGCCGCCGATATGGCGAGGAGATGAGGGCCGCGATCGGCCGGGTGACGCCGCGGCCGATCGCGAAGGTGTTCGTCAGCAACCTTCATCCCGACTATTTCCTCGGCTCCCAGGCCTTCGCCGACGTGCCGGTCGCCGCCCTTCCGGGCACCATCGACGGCATCCGCAGCGAAGGCCCGGCGGTCACCGAGAACATGTACAGGCTGATCGGCGACTGGATGCGGGGAACCGAGGTGGTCGTCCCGACCGAACCCGTGCTGGGCGCCACCGTCGTCTATGGCGGGCATCGACTTCGCCTGATGCCGCTGGACGGGCACACCGCGGCCGACCTCGCGCTGTTCGACGAAACCACCGGCGTCCTCTTCGCGGGCGGGCTCGTGTTCTCCGACCGGACGCCGACCACGCCGCACGCCGACATCGCGCGGTGGCTTCGGGCGCTCGACGAACTGGAGGCGCTGGACATCGCCGTGCTGGTGCCCAACCACGGCACCGTCCGGTCCGACGAAGCAGCGATAGGCCAGACCCGGGATTACCTGACCTGGCTCGACGCGACCCTGCGCGGGGCGGCGGAGACCGGCCTGGACATGAACGAAGTCATGGCGATCGAAATACCGGCGCGATTCGCCGTCCTCAACGTCCTTCGGGAGGAATTCACGCGCTCGGTGGCGCACCTATACCCAAAAATAGAACAATCTGTATTGCCGCGCGTGAACTAAAGAGGGTCCGATTCGGCTCAACCCGCTTCCTCACGGGCGCGGGATGATTTGCGTTTCCTTGATTTTGCATCTCCATACCTATTGTACTTTTTGCCAATTGCTTGGGTCCGGCATGAGGTTAAGCTCCCCGACCAAGGACAAACAGGCCTGCGGGCCCGGGAAGATTTGGCAAGGCCGGGGCTTGGCTGTCGGGGCGGGATTGCTCCGGCGGCCGCCCGGCGACCCGGCGCCGGCGTCGTGTGCTCTTGAGGGAGGCTGACTTTATGAAGCGAATTAAGACGTCTTATGCCGTGGCGGGCGCCGTCGCCGGCGGGCTCGCCTTCGGTCTGGCGACGGGTGCCGCGCAGGCCGCCGGCCCGACCAACGACGACATCCTGAAGGATGCCCAGACGCCCGGCGACGTGCTGACCTATGGCATGGGCCACCAGGGCCAGCGCCACAGCCCGCTGAAGGCGCTGAACACCGACACGGTCAAGAAGCTGACTCCGGTCTGGGCCTTCTCGTTCGGCGGCGAGAAGCAGCGCGGCCAGGAGTCGCAGCCGATCGTCCATGACGGCACGATCTACGTGACCGGTTCCTACTCCCGCCTGTTCGCGCTGGACGCGCGCACCGGAGAGAAGAAGTGGCAGTACGAGGCGCGCCTGCCGGAAGGCATCATGCCGTGCTGCGACGTGGTCAACCGCGGCGCCGCCATCCTGGGCGACAAGGTCTATTTCGGCACGCTCGACGCCCGCCTGGTCGCCCTCAACAAGGACACCGGCAAGGTCGTCTGGAACAAGAAGGTCGCCGACTACCAGGCCGGCTACTCGATGACCGCGGCGCCGCTGATCGTCGACGGCAAGATCATCACCGGCAATTCCGGCGGCGAATTCGGCGTGCTGGGCGCGGTCGAGGCCCGTGACGCCGAGACCGGCGAGGTGATCTGGACCCGGCCGACCATCGAGGGGAACATGGGGACCCTCAACGGCAAGGAAAGCACCATGACCGGCGTACGGAACGCCACATGGACCGGCGACCTTTGGCAGACCGGCGGCGGCGCCACCTGGCTGGGCGGCACCTACGACCCCGAGACCAAGCAGCTCTTCTTCGGTACCGGCAACCCGGCGCCCTGGAACTCGCACCTGCGCCCGGGCGACAACCTCTACACCTCGTCCACCCTGGCGATCAACCCGGACAACGGCGAGATCAAGTGGCACTTCCAGACCACGCCGCATGACGGCTGGGACTTCGACGGCGTCAACGAGTTCATCTCGTTCGACCTCAAGAAGGACGGCAAGATCATCAAGGCCGGCGCCAAGGCGGACCGCAACGGCTTCTTCTTCGTGATCGACCGGACGAACGGCAAGCTGCTGAGCGCCACGCCGTTCGTCACCCAGACCTCCTGGGCGAAGGGCTTCGACCTCAACACCGGCCGCCCGATCTATGTGGAGGAGAACCGTCCGCCGAACCCGATGGACGGCGGCGGCGCCGCGGCCGGGCAGGGCAAGCCGATCTTCGCGGCCCCGAGCTTCCTGGGCGGCAAGAACTGGATGCCGATGGCCTACAGCCCGGAGACCGACCTGTTCTACGTCCCGGCCAACGAGTGGGGCATGGACATCTGGAACGAGCCGATCACCTACAAGAAGGGTGCTGCCTATCTGGGCGCCGGCTTCACCATCAAGCCGCTGTTCGACGACTATATCGGCGCGCTCCGCGCGGTCGACCCGAAGACCGGCAAGATCGTGTGGGAATACAAGAACCCCGCTCCGCTGTGGGGCGGCGTCCTGACCACCGCCGGCAACCTGGTCTTCACCGGCACGCCGGAGGGCTTCCTGAAGGCCTTCGACGCCAAGACCGGCGCCGAGCTGTGGAAGTTCAACACCGGCTCGGGCATCGTCGGCAGCCCGGTCACCTGGGAGATGGACGGCGAGCAGTATGTTTCCGTCGTGTCCGGCTGGGGCGGCGCCGTCCCGCTGTGGGGCGGCGAGGTCGCCAAGAAGGTCAAGGACATCAACCAGGGCGGCATGCTCTGGGTGTTCAAGCTGCCGAAGGCCTGAGGCCGGTGCCGAAGCTTCGGGACGCCTGATTGGATGGCTTCGGGGGGCCGGTGCGAACCGGCCCCCTTTTTCCGCTGAGGAACCGCGCTTTTGTGACGAGTTCCATCTTGCATCGTGCCGTAACCCGAAGCACACTCGGTTATCAGGAAACGCCGCTACAACGAGCGCAACAAGCAGCCATGTGCAAGGTTCTGATCGCGGACGATCATCCGCTGTTTCGAGACGCCCTCAAGACTGCGCTCTCGCTATCGGTCGAGGGCAGCCTCCCCACGGAAGCCTCAAACCTAGAGGAAGCCATCGAGGCGATCCGCACGCAGGGCGATTTCGACTTGGCGCTGCTCGACCTGTCCATGCCGGGGGTGAACGGCTTCAGCGGCCTGCTGGCACTCCGCGCCCAGTTCCCGGCCCTGCCGGTCGTGATCGTCTCCGCGCACGAGGACGCCAAGCTGGTCTATCAGGCGATCGATTACGGCGCCGTCGGATTCATCCCCAAATCGACCCCGCGCGAGGAGATGGCGGAAGCCCTTCGCACCGTCATCAAGGGCAACGTCTATGTTCCCCCGCATATCCAGCGCGAGCAGCGTACGACGGAGTGCAACGGCCGGGACGACGATGCGGAGATCGCCCGCCGGATCGCGACCCTCACCGCCCAGCAACTCCGCGTGCTGGAAATGCTCGGCACCGGCAAGCTGAACAAGGAGATCGCGTTTGAGCTGAACATCGCCGAGACGACGGTCAAGGCCCATGTCTCCGCGATCCTCCAGAAGCTGAAGGTCTACAGCCGCACCCAGGCGGTGGTCTTCGCCTCCAAGCTCCATTTCGACAGTTTCCAGGGCGCTCGGTAATCAGCTTCCGGAACGGGTCACAGATTTACTTGTCCACAGATCAACGCAGATGGACACAGATAATTATTTGAGCTCTTCCTTATCTGTGTCCATCTGCGTTGATCTGTGAATGATGTAATTACTTCGTACCCAGTGATCAATGCTCTGGCCCGTCAGAACCCCTGTGCGGGAACGACAGCCGTGATATGCCGGGGCGCCGCCATCCGGTCCGCGGCGCGCCGGGGCGGCACCATCCTGCTCCGGGAAGGGTCCAGGTCGAAGGGCGCCGTCCAGACCTTGGCGAGGCGGTTGCGGATCTCCGCCCGGGTGAGGTCGTCGAGCAGGATGCGGTGGCTTCCTGCGTCCGGGAAATGGTCGTAGCGCAGGCCGGTTCCGCTGAAGTCGGCGAACAGCTCGATCGAATGCCCGACATCGACGACGATGACGAAGGGTGGCGGGCCTTCCCGGGCGGGCAGGGCGCGGGCGTAGGCCAGCGCCTGGAGCCGGGCGTCGTTCATCGTGCGCTCCCAGTGCTTGCCGCCGCGGACCGCCGTGCCGCGCCGGGTCTTCAGCGACAAGGTCTTCTGGTCGCTGCCCTGTTTCGCCTCCAGCACGAAGCAGCCGCGCTTGTAGAGGTCGATCCTTCCCGTGCTGACCGCGCCGTAGGCACGTGGATACGCCACTTTCCGTTCGAACACATAAAGGTTGTAGCGGTCGTCGTCCCGCGTGGGGTCGGGCCTGGGAACCCCGATCAGATCGCACAGTTCCGACAGGAACAGCTGACAGTTCGCGCGCTCTCCCGCGCCGGATTCCTTCCATCGGCTGATGAAGGCTGGAATAGGGTCGGCGATCACCGCGGATGCGAACTTCATGAGGGAACCCATGGTGGATGTTCCCGCCAAAATACATTCGTACTCACACGAAGGCAATTTTATGCATTCGGGTGCGACAGTATTGTTTGATTAGAAAGAAATTTAAGTTTACCCCAATACTTATCCTGAAACAGAAAATTTAACAGCCATGACAGGATTGTGAACAAGGGTTGAAGAAATTAGCCCAGTATTCGGTCGTCGAGCGGTGCGGGCTTACCGGTCGATATGGACTCCGATGCGGACGAGATTTCGGGTCCAGCCGGTCTTGCATCCATCCATGGTGATTCGGGTCATGTAGATATAGGCGTCGTCGTCCGTGTCCTCGAAGTTCCGCGACGGGCTGTCGGGATCGACCAGCGACGGATAGACCACCGGCCGGGTGTCGCATCCCTTGTTCAGGGTGACCGGGGTCGGAAACAGCAGCCGGGGCGGCGACCATGCCAGCAGGTCGGGGCTGGTGCTGTAGAAGACGCCGTCGACGGTTGCGCCGTCCGTTCCCGTGGGCTGACGGTGGGTGAACAGGCCGATATAGAGGCCGGAGGGGCGGTGCAGGCTGAGGCTGGTGACCAGGCGCGTCAAGCCGGGAACCGGCGTGCATGTCGCCGGCGGGCCGGCCGGGTTCGGTTCTTCCCGGTAGGGGTCGATGAAGCGGACGCTGAAACCGTGGCCGTCCCAGGCCCGCCAGGATGCCGGGTCGTCCAAACGGTCTGTCCGCATCAGGCAGATGCCGAAGGCCTGCGCGCCCTGCGGGGCGGCGCTCATCATCGTGTAGAAATGGTCGCCTCGCCGGATGATGTTGGCCGGGTTGAACAGGCCGCTGCGCTTCCCGCGGGCCGGATCGTACCGGTATGGCACGCCCGCGACCAGCCGACGGCCCCTGGGCGCCTTGAAGGTCCGGCCGCCGTCGGTCGATACCGCATAGGTGATGGTGTTGTACCAGCACTCCATGTAGCCTCCGGAGGGGCAGAGGGCCGGGCGGCGGTGGCCGTGGAACTCGTTGTGGACCAATGCATGGACGGTCCTGCCGTCGAGGGTGTAGGTGCTGGTGATCCAGCCCCGGTCGTCGAAGGCCGAGGGATCGTCATCCCTGCCACCCTCGTACAGGATGTCGCAGGAGTGCCGGAGATGGTCGAGGTCGGGACCGGCCATGCCCCGGTTGGTCCAATGGCTGGCGATCAGGCGGACGGTGCCGTCATGGGCTCTGAAGACGCTGGCCGGAACGTCGGGCACGTCGAACTTCTCGCAGGCGTCGCGGGCATGGTCGAAGACGATCTCCGGCGCCGCTCCCGGCGGGATGGTCAGGGTCAAGGCGGAGGCTCCCGGTGCCCCGAGCATCGGCAGCAGCAGTGCCGCCAGCAGGCGGATCGGTGCGCGGATCTTCGGCATCTGTTATCTCCGGTTGCTGTCAGTTCGGCCGCCTTGAACCGGGGATGTTAGATGTCGATGGTTAACGGGAAGCTGACGCCTCATCAAGGCCGACATCCCAAGGAGGGACTCCGCGGAAATGCCCGGCCAGGAAATCGACGAAGCTCCTGACCTTGGGCGACAGGTTGCGGGCATGGGGATAGACCGCGTAGGCGCTGGGCTGCGGCAGGGCGTGATCCGGCAGCACCGTCACCAGCCTGCCGTCGCGGAGCGCGTCCCCGACGATGAAGGTGGGCTGGCGCACGATGCCTTGCCCGGCGACGGCCGCGGCCACCAGCGCATCGCCGTTGTTGGCCGACAGGCTGCCGGACACGCGGATCGTGGTCTCGACCCCGTCGGGACCGATCAGCGTCCAGTCGAGCGGCGTGGGGGAATAGGTGTAGAGCAGGCAATTGTGCCCGGCGAGTTCGGGCGGCGTGCGCGGCGTTCCATTCCGGCTCAGATAGTCCGGGGAGGCGCAGAGAACGATCCGGATCGGGGCAAGACGCCGGGCGATGAGGCTGGAGTCGGTCAGGCGGGCGATCCTGATCGCCACATCGTAGCCTTCCTCCACCAGGTCCACCTGCCGGTCGTTGAGCACGAGGTCGATACGGACCTGCGGGTGCCGCTCGCAATAGGCGGCCAGGGCGGAGGCGAGGTGGGTGCTGCCGAAGCTCATGGGCCCGTTGACCCGGAGGGTGCCCCGCGGCTCCGCCTGCAACTCGCTGGCGACCCGCTCGGCCTCGCTCAGCTGGTCCAGTATGCTCGCGCATTTCTCGAAGAAGGCCAGCCCGGCCTCGGTCAGGCTCTGCTTGCGGGTCGTGCGGTTGAGCAGGCGGACCCCCAGCCGGTCCTCCAGTTGGTGGATATGCCGGCCGACCATCGCCCGGGACAGGCCGAGATCCTCCGACGCCGCGGCTTGGCTGCCCAACTCGACGGTGCGGACGAAGGCGGCGAGGGCGGTGATCCGATCCATGGGGCGGCACTCCGGATTGTATACTCGTCGTAGCTTATTTATGCCGGAACGAGCGGATTAACCTCCAGGGGTTCTCAATGCACAGTTCTGTCCATCAGGGGCCGGACAATCCGCCCCTTCACCAAAGCGGTCCGCGAGGCGGGCCGCAGATCGGGATGGACGGACAATGAACGCTTCTCACTCGACCCAGTCGCAGGCCGATTACGCCGCGCTCGTGCTGCGCGTCAGCCTCGGCATCCTCTTCCTCGCCCACGCCGGGCTGAAGATCTTCACCTTCACGATCCCGGGCACCGTGCAGTTCTTCGAGACCATCGGCTACCCCGGCTTCTTCGCCTACCTGGTCATCCTGGGCGAACTGGGCGGCGGCCTCGCCCTGATCCTGGGCGCCTGGACCCGGATGGTCGCCATCGCCCTGCTGCCGATCATGATCGGCGCCACCCTCCAGCACCTGCCGAACGGCTGGATGTTCGGCAGCACCGGCGGCGGCTGGGAGTTCCCCGCGTTCTGGACGGTGACCCTGGTCGTCCAGGCCCTGCTCGGCGCCGGCGCCCATGCGCTGAAGCCTGAGAAGCTTCTCGGCCTCGGCGGCGCCGGACGTACCGCGCAGGCTGCCCGCTGACCTCGGCGGCGTCCCCAACGAAAAGTGCCCGGGAGCATCGGCCGATGCTCCCGGGCACTGTCTTTCACGTCAGGACTTCGGCCGGGCTGCTCAGCCGGCCTTCGACATGGCGACGGCGGTGTCGGCCATGCGGTTGGAGAAGCCCCACTCGTTGTCGTACCAGGTCAGGATACGGACGAAGTTGCCGTCGATCACCTTGACCTCCTTCAGGGCGAAGATCGAGGAGTGCGGGTCGTGGTTGAAGTCGGTCGACACCAGCTCCTCGTCATAGGCGCCCAGGATGCCCTTGAGCGGGCCGGCCGCGGCGTCGGAGATGGCCTTCTGGATCTCCTCCGGGCTGGTCGCCCGCTTGGCGATGAACTTGAAGTCCACGACCGAGACGTTGGGGGTCGGCACGCGGATGGCGGTGCCGTCCAGCTTGCCCTTCAGTTCCGGCAGCACCTTGCCGACGGCCTTCGCGGCGCCGGTGGAGGTCGGGATCATGTTCAGCGCGGCGGCGCGGGCACGGTGCAGGTCCTTGTGCATCGTGTCCACGATGCGCTGGTCGCCCGTGTAGCTGTGGATCGTGGTCATGAAGCCCTTCTCGATGCCGACCAGATTGTTCAGCACGAAGGCGACCGGGGCGAGGCAGTTGGTCGTGCACGAGGCGTTCGACACGATCTTGTGCTCGGCCGTCAGCTTGTCGTGGTTGACGCCGTAGACGACCGTCAGGTCCTCGTCCGTCGCCGGGGCGGAGATCAGGACCTTCTTGGCGCCGGCGGTCAGGTGCTTGGCGGCATCGTCGCGCTTGGTGAAGATGCCAGAGCATTCCAGCGCGATCTCGACGCCCATGTCGCCCCAGGGGAGCTGGGCCGGGTCGCGGACCTGGACGACCTTGATCTCGTGACCGTTGACGACCAGCACGCCCTCGCGGGCCTCCACGGTGCCCGGGAACCGGCCGTGGACGCTGTCGTACTTCAGCAGGTGCGCGTTGGTATGCACGTCGGCGAGGTCGTTGATCGCGACGACCTCCACGTCGGTGCGGCCGGATTCGTAGATCGCGCGCAGCACCAGACGGCCGATACGCCCGAATCCGTTGATCGCAACCTTAACAGCCATCGATTCCTCCTATCCCAATACGTTCGCGGGCTTTGACGCGCCCGTTTACAACTTGGCCTTGGCGGCCGTCACCACGGCATCGGCGGTAATGCCGAAATGCTTGTAGAGATCCTGGTAGGGCGCCGATTCGCCAAAGCTCTTCATGCCGACGAAGGTCCCCTTGCGGCCGATATAGCGATCCCAGCCCTGGCGGACCTGGGCCTCGACGGCGATGCGGACCGTGTTCTCGCCGATCACCTCGTCCTGGTAGGCCTCGTCCTGCTCCTCGAACAGCTCCATGCTGGGCATGGAGACCACGGCCGTGCCGATGCCCTCGGCCTGGAGCGTGGCCCGGGCCTGAAGGGCGATCTCCACCTCCGACCCGGTGGCGAAGATCGTGACCTTCCGCTCGCCGTCGGCCGGGGCCAGGATATAGGCTCCCTTGGCGGACAGGTTCTCGGTCGTGTGCTCGGTCCGGACCGTCGGCAGGTTCTGGCGGGTCAGCGCCATCAGCGACGGGCGGTGGACGCTCTTCATCGCGATCGCCCAGCACTCCGCCGTCTCGACCGCGTCGGCCGGACGGAAGACCAGCAGGTTGGGGATGGTGCGCAGCGCCGGGACATGCTCGACCGGCTGGTGGGTCGGGCCGTCCTCGCCCAGGCCGATGCTGTCATGGGTCATGATGAAGATCGTGCGGGACTTCATCAGGGCGGCGAGGCGGATCGCCGGGCGGCAATAGTCGCTGAAGGTCAGGAAGGTGCCGCCGTAGGGAATGATGCCGCCGTGCAGCGCCATGCCGTTCATCGCCGCCGCCATGCCGTGCTCGCGCACGCCGAAATGGACGTAGCGGCCGTGGAAGTCGCCGCGCTGGACGGCGCCGGTGTTCTTGACGCGGGTGTTGTTGCTGGGCGTCAGGTCGGCGGAGCCGCCGATCAGCTCGGGCACCGCCGGGACCAGGACGTCCAGCACGTTGCCCGAGGCGACGCGGGTCGCCAGTTTCGGCTGCTCGGCCGAGACCTTGCTCTTGAAGCCGTCGATCACCGCGTCGAAATCGGCCGGCAGCTCGCCGGAGACGGCGTGGGTGAAGCTCCTGCGCAGGCTTTCGTCGGCGCCGTCCAGGCGGGCCTGCCAGCTCTCCCGCTCTGCCACGCCGCGCTGGCCGAAGCCGCGCCAGACCTGGGTGATCTCTTCCGGGATGATGAAGTGCTCGTGGGTCCAGGCCAGCTTCTCGCGCGCCGCCTTGATCTCGTCGGCGCCCAGCGGGGAGCCGTGGCAATGGTGGGTGCCGCCCTTGGTCGGCGCGCCGTAGCCGATGATGGTCTTGCAGGCGATCAGCGAGGGAGCGTCGGTGGTCCGGGCGTACTCGATCGCCGTGGTGATCTGCTGCGGATTGTGGCCGTCGATCTCGCGCACGTCCCAGCCATAGGCGCGGAAGCGATTCAGCGTGTCGTCGGTGAAGCTGAGGCTGGTCGGGCCGTCGATCGAGATCTGGTTGTCGTCCCACAGGACGATCAGCTTGGACAGGCCCAGGTGGCCCGCGAAGGACGCCGCCTCGTGGCTGATGCCTTCCATCAGGTCGCCGTCGCTGGCGATCACGTAGGTGTAGTGGTCGACCAGGTCGTCGCCGAACCGCGCGTTCAGGATCCGCTCGGCCAGCGCCATGCCGACCGCGGTGGAGATGCCCTGGCCGAGCGGGCCGGTGGTCGTCTCGATGCCGCCGGACTGGAGCACCTCCGGGTGGCCGGGGGTCTTGCTGTGGAGCTGGCGGAACCGCTTCAGCTCGTCGATCGTCATCTCCTCGTAGCCGGTGAGATGGAGCAGGCTGTACAGCAGCATCGAGCCGTGGCCGGCCGACAGCACGAAGCGGTCGCGGTCGGGCCACTGCGGCGCCTTTGGATCGAACTTGAGGAACTTGCCGAACAGCACCGTCGCCACGTCGGCCATGCCCATCGGCATTCCGGGGTGGCCGGACTTCGCGGCCTCGACCGCGTCCATGGCGAGTACGCGAATCGCGTTCGCCAACTGCTCGTGCGGAACGCCGGCAGGGCTTGCGGGGGTCGCGGAGGTGGGCGGCGTCGGCATGGTGACGGGTTTCCTGGCTAGAGTCTGAACGCGCCGCCCCCGGTCGGCTCCCCCGGGTCAGAATGGGGGGCGGCAACCGGGGGTGCGCGCGGCGTTGCGACAAGGCTTCAAAATTCTGAAACGCGGGCACCATGCCGCCGCCGGTTGCCCACGTCAACACGCGAGATGCCCGGATGTGGCGTCTGCGAAGCGTGGTTGACGGCGGCGCGGGCGCGCCTCTAAGGTCGGGGCCGACTGGTTTCACTTCTGCGCAGGATCGGCTTCGCCCCGATGGACCGACTCAAAGCCGCCTTGGAAAGCCTCGACATGGCGATCGACCAGCTCGACGCGGCCCTGGACCGCCGGGAAGGCCGCCGCATCGCCGAGCGCGACGAACTGGCGCGTGCCCTGGAAGCCGCAAGGGCGGCGGAGGCGGAGGCCAAGGGCGTGGCGGACACCGTCTCGGCGCGCCTGGATACGGCGATAGGCCGGCTGCAGACCGTTTTGGAGGATTAGGAGCGGATGCCGCGTGTCGACGTTACGCTGAACGGGCGCAGTTATCTGATCGGCTGCGAGGACGGGCAGGAGGCCCGGCTGCGCCAGCTCGCCAATTATCTGGACGGCCAGCTGCGCGCCATCGCCGGCCGCGCGCCGACCGCCGGCGAGGCGCAGGCCCTGGCCATGGGGGCCCTGCTGGTGACCGACCAGCTGTTCGACCTGAAGGCGGAGTACGACGCCCTGGCCGCCGACGTCCGCAACGGCGCCGCGCCGGGCGAAGCCAACGGAACCTCTCAGGCGGAGGAGGACGTGATGGTCGCCGCCGTCGATCATCTGGCAAAACGCATCGGGGATATTGCAGCCAAGCTCGATCGTGCCTAGGTTAAGGATCGGAAGGTTGCTGCGCGGTTCGTCAGGCTGCTTTATCCCTGGGGCCGATAACCTATTACTCTCGGGAGCTGTCCCTGCCGAAACCGTGGTTTCGGTACACGGCGCCCACCTGCTTAGGCAGGCCGCAGAGGATAGCAATCACGCCAACGGCCAAGCGGCTCCTTCCACTCTTCCTTTTTCGCGCCGATGACCGACCCAGCCGACCTTCGCGACCTGAAGAACGCGACACGGGCGTCGGCCAAGGCGCTGCGCGCCGAAGCGGCCGCTGCCGCCGGCGCCGAGGCCTCCGAGGCGGTGAGCCGCCGGGTCGCCGGGCTGCTGGCCGGAATGCCCAGGCCGGCCGTGGTCGCCGGCTACTGGCCGATCGGCAGCGAGTTCGACGTCAGGCCGGTCCTGTCCCGTCTCGATCTCGACGGCTTCACCTGCGCCCTGCCGGTCGTGGCGGCGCGCGGCGAGCCGCTGCTGTTCCGACGCTGGACGCCGCAGGTCCCGATGGAGCGCACCGGGCTCGGCATCCTGGCCCCCGCCGCCGGGGAACCGGAGGTCGAGCCGGACGCGCTGCTGGTGCCGCTGCTGGCGTTCGACAGGGCCGGTTTCCGGCTGGGCTACGGCGCGGGCTTCTACGACCGCACGCTGGAGCGGCTGCGGCGGATCAAGCCGGTGACGGCGATCGGCATAGGCTTCGCGGCGCAGGAGGTCGAAACCGTTCCCCGCGATCGGTACGACGAGCCGCTTGACTGGATCGTGACGGAGACGTCGGCGCTCCGAATTTCAGATTAGATTGATGGTGACATGAGACTCCTGTTCCTGGGCGACGTGGTCGGACGCAGCGGCCGCGAGGCGGCGTTGAAGCGCATTCCCGAACTGCGCGCCGCGCTGAAGGTCGATTTCCTGGTGCTGAATGGCGAGAACGCGGCCGGCGGCTTCGGGATCACCGACAAGATCGCCCGGGAGTTCTTCGAGGCCGGCGTCGACTGCATCACCACCGGGAACCATGTCTGGGACCAGAAGGAACTGATCGGGTCGATCGACCGCGAGCCGCGCATCCTGCGCCCGCTCAACTATCCCGATGGCACGCCGGGCCGCGGCGCCTCGATCTTCCAACTCCAGGGCGGGCGCAAGGTCCTCGTCATGAACGTCATGGCGCGGCTGTTCATGGACGCCCTGGACGATCCCTTCGCGGCGGTCGAGAAGGTGCTCCGCCAGCACAGGCTGGGCGGCGGCATCACCGCCGCCGTGCTGGACTTCCACGGCGAGGCGACCAGCGAGAAGATGGCCATGGGCCACTATCTGGACGGCCGCGTCTCCCTCGTCGTCGGCACCCACTCCCACATCCCGACCGCCGACCTCCAGATCCTGAACGGCGGGACCGCCTTCCAGTCGGACGCCGGCATGTGCGGCGACTATGACAGCGTGATCGGGATGAAGAAGGAAGTCTCGGTCGCCCGCTTCGTCCGCAAGCTGCCGACGGAGAAGATGACCCCCGCAGAGAACGAGGCCACCGTCTGCGGCGTCTTCGTGGAAACCGACGACCGGACGGGGCTGACCGTCCGGGCGGAGGCGGTAAGGGTCGGACCGAGGCTGGCGAACCATCTGCCGAGTATCTAGCAGTACATCTCACGCTATAGTTGGCGGTTGATTGGCAATGCTCCTTGCCTCACGCACTACGTCAAGCATCGGAAAGGTCCTCCTGGACTACTTCCGAGCTTTTCGCAGTTCGTGTTGCATATACGAGCGCAACACTGCGTTGATCTTGGTCTGGTATCTCTCGCTGTTCGTTCGGAAAAAATCTAGAACATCTTTATCCAAACGGATGCTTATGGCCGCCTTGCTCGAAGGTTCGATGATCTCTGCCGCATCAAACCATTGTTGATCAAGCACGGGCGCGGCGTCGGGGTCGCTTCGTATGGCGACCTCGACGTCAGCGTCGGTCAATTCATCAAACCTGGACCAGTCAGCTTTCCTGGTCGGGGTTGAGCCCAGCGAGCGTCGTACTGTACGCTCTCCGTTCATCCTTCCTCGCCTTTCTTGCGGAAATTAAGCGGCGAATGCCACTACGCCATGTATATACAATTGCAAGTACGTGGTTGTCTACCATGCCAATGGCAATATATCGTTTTTCGCCATATTTGCGTCGACTATCCTCTTTCTCGATCATATGACCAGCAAAAGCTGCAATCACATGATCGAAGTAAAGGCCATGTTTCTCGAAGTTCTTGTTGTTCTTTTCATCACACCACTCAAACTCCATTCGCAATTTTCCTTCCGTTGTCGGCAATCTGGTGCCATCAGGGAAATGACAAGACCTTGAAAGTCTAGGATGGTGAGTTGCAGCATCATTTAATCCTTTCGCGAAGATATTTTCGTGCTGTCAGTTAGGGCGGTTCAGCATCCACTCTGTTTGCTGTGCCCGGACAAGACAGTTGTATATACAGGAGTGGCGCTGCGTCAATGTCTTTTGAGTTAACCCGACTGGATTTTTATGACTCCAAAACTTTAAAGTGTATATTTAGTTAATTGTTCAACTTAATTTCGAGGCATGTGACCTGAGCCAAAACGAATGAGCAACACCGCAATGTCGCCATATTAAGCTATCATGTTCTCATTGACGGTTATCTGTGCCGGCGTCCCGCCCTTCGCTGCCGTTCTGTCGCGTGCGGCCCTGCGCCGGGTGTGGTAGACAGCTGCCATAATCATCCCTATCGACACTCAGAAAAGCCTCTCGAAGGGCAGGTTCAAGCGCATGGCAGGTCATTCACAGTTCAAGAACATCATGCACCGCAAGGGCGCGCAGGACGTCAAGCGCGCCAAGATGTTCAACAAGCTCGCCCGGGAAATCAGCGTCGCGGCCAAGTCGGGCCTCCCGGACCCCGCCGCCAACCCGCGGCTGCGCGCCGCGATCATCGCGGCCCGGACGCAGAACATGCCGAAGGACCGGATCGACAGGGCGATCAAGAGCGGCAGCCCGGGCGGCGACGACGCCAACTACGAAGAGGTCCGGTACGAGGGCTACGGTCCCGGCGGCATCGCGCTGATCGTCGAGGCGCTGACCGACAACCGCAACCGCACCGCCGCCGAGGTCCGTTCGGCCTTCACCAAGCACGGCGGGTCGCTGGGCGAGACCGGGTCGGTCGCCTTCATGTTCAGCCGCATCGGCCTGATCGTCTACCCGGCCAAGGCTGCCGGGGCCGAGGCCATGTTCGAGGCGGCGCTGGAAGCCGGGGCCGAGAACGTGGACTCCACCGACGACGTCCACGAGATCACGACCTCGATGGAGGACATGTCCGCCGTGCGCGACGCGCTGGAGGAGAAGTTCGGTCCGGCGGAGAGCGCCGCCCTGACCTGGAAGCCGGTCAACACGGTGGCCCCCGACGAGGATACCGCCGCCAGCCTGCTGAAGCTGATCGACGTGCTGGACGACAACGACGACGTCCAGACCGTGTCGGGCAACTTCGACATCCCCAACGAGCTGCTGGAGCGGCTGACCGCCTGATGCGAGCACCGGGACCGTTCAGGCTGGTCGGGCTCGATCCCGGCCTGCGGCACACCGGCTGGGGCATCATCGATGTCTGCGGCAACCGGATGACCCATGTCGCCAACGGCGCCATCCATTCCGACGGCGACCTCAGCCTCGCCGAGCGGCTGGTGCAGCTCCACGACGGCCTCAGCGCCGTGATCGAGCGCTGGAAGCCCGACGAGGCGGCGGTCGAGGAGACCTTCGTCAACAAGAACCCGGCGTCCACGCTCAAGCTCGGCATGGCGCGCGGCGTCGTGCTGCTGGTCCCCGCCAAGGCCGGGCTGCCGGTGGCGGAGTACCCGACGAACCTCGTCAAGAAGTCGGTGGTCGGCGCCGGGCATGCGGACAAGAACCAGGTTCAGGTGATGGTCGGGATGATCCTTCCGGGCGTCGAGATGAAGTCGGCCGACGCCGCCGACGCGCTGGCCGTGGCGATCTGCCACGCCCACCACGCGGCCACGCGCAACGTGATCGCGGGCGCCCTGGCGATCCCGGGGGTGCGGGGAGGCCGGGCATGATCGCCAAGCTGTCCGGCCTGCTCGACAGCGTCGGGACCGACCACTGCATCGTCGACTGCGGCGGCGTCGGCTACCTCGTCTACTGCTCGGCGCGCACGCTCCGGCGCATCGGCGATACCGGGGCGGCCGTGTCGCTCCGCACCGAGATGCAGGTGCGCGAGGATGCCATGACCCTGTTCGGCTTCATCGACGCGGCGGAGCGCGACTGGTTCCGGCGCCTGACCACCGTGCAGGGCGTCGGGTCGCGGGTGGCCCTGGCGCTGCTGTCCGTGCTGGAGCCGGACAAGCTTGGGCAGGCGATCGCGGCGCAGGACCGCACCGCGCTGGCCCAGGCCGACGGCGTCGGCCCCAAGCTGGCCAACCGCCTGATCAGCGAGCTGAAGGACAAGGTCGCCGACCTGCAGTTCGGCGCCGGTCCGGCGACGGCCGCGTCCGGCGGCGCGCCGGCCGGGGCGGGGGTCACCGGCGACGCGGTGTCGGCGCTGGTCAACCTTGGCTACCGGCGGGCCGAGGCCTTCGCGGCGGTCGCCCAGGCCGCCCAGAAGGCCGGCCCCGACGCCAAGGTGGAACAGTTGATCATGATGGGACTGAAGGAGCTTAGCGCGTGATGGCGGCAGCCGAGCAGGATCGCATGGTGCAGCCCGAGCCCATGCAGGGAGAGCAGGCGGACAGCACGATCCGGCCCTTGTCCCTGTCGGAGTTCGTCGGGCAGCGGCAGGTGCGCGAGAACCTGGCGATCTTCATCCAGGCGGCGCGCGGCAGGAGCGAGGCGCTGGACCATGTCCTGTTCTTCGGGCCGCCCGGCCTGGGCAAGACCACGCTGGCCCAGATCGTCAGCCGGGAGCTGGGCGTGGGGTTCCGCTCCACGTCGGGGCCGGTGATCGCCCGGGCGGGGGACCTGGCGGCGCTGCTGACCAACCTGCAGCCGCACGACGTGCTGTTCATCGACGAGATCCACCGGCTGGCCCCGGCGGTCGAGGAGATCCTCTACCCGGCGATGGAGGATTTCCAGCTCGACCTGATCATCGGCGAGGGACCGGCCGCCCGCTCGATCAAGATCGACCTGCCGCCCTTCACGCTGATCGGCGCCACGACCCGGTCCGGCCTGATCACCCGGCCGCTGCGCGAGCGCTTCGGCATCCCGCTGCGGCTTCAGTTCTACGAGCCGGACGAGCTGGAGCTGATCGTCAGCCGGGCCGCCCGCGTGCTCGGGCTGGAGCTGACCCCCGACGGCGCCGCCGAGATCGCGCTGAGGTCCCGCGGCACGCCCCGCGTCGCCGGGCGCCTGCTGCGCCGGGTGCGGGACTTCGCGGCGGTCGCGGGCGACGGGGCGGTCGATGCCGCCGCCGCCGACGCGGCGCTGAACCGGCTGGAAGTGGACCGGCTGGGGCTGGACGGCATGGACCGGCGCTATCTCGGCTGCATCGCCGGCAATTACGCGGGCGGCCCCGTGGGCGTCGAGACCCTGGCCGCCGCCCTGGGCGAGCAGCGCGACGTGCTGGAGGAGGTGGTCGAGCCCTACCTGATCCAGCAGGGCATGCTCCAGCGGACGCCGCGCGGCCGCATGCTGACCGACGGCGGGTTCCGCTACCTCGGCCTCAGCGTCCCGCAGATCCCGGCGCGCCAGCTCGACCTTCTGGTGCCGGAGGGAGACCCCGATGAGTGAAGTCTTCGGCGGCGGCATGGACGGCGCGGTACACCGGCTGCCGGTCCGCGTCTATTACGAGGACACGGACGCCGGCGGCCTCGTGTTCCACGCCAACTACCTGCGCTACGCCGAGCGCGGGCGCACCGAGATGCTGCGGGCGCTGGGAAGCCGTCATGCGGAGATCGCGGGCGACACGGGTGTGGCCTTTGCGGTACGCAGGTGCGAGATCGACTTCCGGGCCCCGGCGCGGCTCGACGACCTGCTTGAAGTCGAAACGCGAATCATCGATATCCGCGGCGCCTCCCTGGAGTTCGAGCAGACCGTCCTCATGGCTGGCGTGCCCGGGCGCAGGGTCCTTGTTCGTATTTTGTTAACCGTGTTCTGCATCAATCCGCTGGGCCGGCCCGTGCGGTTGCCGGAGCCGGTCCGGGCCACGCTGGACGCGCTACGGACCCGCGGCGAGACCGATCAAGGCCCAAACAGCTAAAGGCGAGACCGAGTACCATGGATCCTTCTGTCATCACTTCCGGCGCGGCGGCGGCGTCCCACGACCTCTCCGTCTGGGGGCTGTTCATGGCCGCCGACGTGGTGGTCAAAGCCGTCATGCTCATGCTGTTCGCCGCCTCGGTCTGGTGCTGGGCGATCATCTTCGAGAAGATCGTCAGGCTGCGCCGGCTGAACGCCCAGGCGGCCGACTTCGAGGAGAGCTTCTGGTCCGGCGGATCGCTGGAGAAGCTTTACGAGGACGTGGGCAAGCAGCCGGGCGACCCGATGGCCGCGACCTTCGCCGCCGGCATGCGCGAGTGGCGCCACGCCAGCGAGCGGTCGCTGAACGCGTCGGGCATCAAGGCCGGGCTGCAGCAGCGGGTCGAGCGCGTGATGTCGGTGACCATCGGCCGCGAGATGGCGCGGGCCGAGCGCTACATGTCGTTCCTGGCGACCGTCGGCTCCACCGCGCCCTTCATCGGCCTGTTCGGCACGGTGTGGGGCATCATGAACAGCTTCACCTCGATCGCGGCCTCCAACAACACCAGCCTGGCCGTCGTGGCGCCGGGCATCGCCGAGGCGCTGTTCGCCACCGCCCTGGGGCTCGTCGCCGCCATTCCCGCGGTGGTCGCCTACAACAAATTTTCGACAGATTTGGGGCGCTACGCTGAACGCCTGGAGGCGTTCTCCAGCGAGTTCAGCTCCATCCTCTCGCGCTATCTGGAAGAACGGGCCTGATCCATGGGAGCCCAGCTCGCCGGGAAATCCGAGGGCCGCGGCCGACGCCGCGCCTACAAGCAGCTCGCCGAGATCAACGTGACGCCGTTCGTCGACGTCATGCTCGTGCTGCTGATCGTCTTCATGGTCTCGGCGCCGCTGATGACCGTCGGCGTGCCGGTCGACCTGCCCAAGACGGCGGCGCCGGCCCTGCCGACCGACAGCAAGCCGCTGTTCATCACGGTGGACACGCAGAACCGCATCTATGTGCAGGAGACGGCGGTGGAGCTGGACAACCTCGTCCCGCTGCTGCGCGCGATCACCGAGAACAATCCGGAGGCCCGCGTCCTGGTGCGCGGCGACAACAGGATCGCCTACGGCACCATGCTCCAGGTTATGGGCACCATCAGCGCCGGAGGCTTCACCAAGGTCGGTCTGGTCGCCGAGCTGCCGCAACCCAAAGCCGCGGCGCGCTAGATCATGCGCAATGGCATCATCTTCTCGGTGGTGGTCCACGTGGCGGTCATCGCGATCGCCGTGATGGGCCTGCCAATGATGCAGAAGCCTATCGAGATTCCGGAATCGATTCCGATCGACATCGTCGATGTCGGCGAACTGACCAATACCCGCATCGACGAGTCGCCGCCGGCGCCGCCCCGGCCGCCCCAGGCGAAGCCCGAGCCGGCCCCGCAGCCGCCCCAGCCGCCGCAGCAGCAGCTCGCCCAGGCGCCGCCGCCGGAACCCGTGCCGGTACCGCCGCGCCCGCCCGAGCCGCCGAAGGTGGCCGAGCCGCCGCCGGCCCCGCGCGAGCCGGCGCCGCCCCAGCGGCAGCCCGAGCCTCCGCCGCCGCCCCGGCCGGTCCCGCCGCCGCCGGCTCCCGCCCCGCCGCCGCCCAAGGCGCCGGAGCCCGAACCCGCGCCGAAGCCGGAGCCGGCCCCCAAGCCGGAACCGAAGAGGCCCGAACCGCCCAAGCCGGAACCTCCGAAGCAGGAGCCTCCGAAACCCGAGCCCCCCAGGCCCGAGCCGCCGAAGCAGGAACCGAAGAAGCCGGAACCGCCGAAGCCGGAACCGCCGAAGCCGGAGCCTCCCAAGGAGGTCAAGAAGCCCGAGCCGCCGAAGCAGGAGGCGAAGAAGCCCGAGCCCGCCAAGCCCGAGGCGCCGAAGAAGGCCGAGCCGGAGAAGAAGCAGCCCGAGGCCAAGCAGGATTTCGCGAGCGTCCTGAAGAACCTCCAGAACCTCAAGCCGGAGCCGTCGAACGCGCCGGCCCAGCCGCAGCGGCAGCAGCCGGCTCCGTCGCAGTCCGCGCCGTCGCAGCAGCAGGCCGCCAGCAACGCGCCGAAGCTCTCCGACCGCCTGACGGCGAGCCAGGAAGACGCGGTGCGCCGGACGGTCGAGGCGTGCTGGAACGTGGACCCCGGCCTGGCCGGCATCCACGAGATCACGGTCGAGATCCGCCTGGAGATCGGCCGCGACGGGCAGGTCATGCGGGCCGAGGTGGTGGACAAGGGACGCATGGCGCGCGACCGCGCGTTCCGGGCCGTCGCCGAATCGGCCCAGCGCGCCGTGATGAACCCGCGCTGCCGCACGCTGCCCCTCCCGCCCGACGGCTACGACTTCTGGAAGGACGCCGTCTTCGTCTTCAGCCCGCGCGACATGCTCCGGGGATAGCGGACCGTTGGGCACCTTGATTATGACACGATCAAGGTGCCCAGTCGGCGCACCTGCCGAGTGCTCCAGGGGACGCCCGTTCCCGCAAGAACAACGATCATAGTAAGGCATGACCCGATCATGATTGCATTCCCGTACCATCTGGTCCTGCTTGCCCGCCGCCTGGCGCTGGCCGTCCTGGTCATCACGCTGGCCGGAGCCGCGGGCGCCCGGGCCGAACTGCGCCTCGACATCACGCGCGGCAAGGTCGAGCCGATGCCGGTCGCGATTTCGACCTTCCATGGCCAGGCCGGTACCGAAGTCCAGGTCGGCCGAGACATCGCCCAGGTGGTGTCGGCCAACCTGGAGCGGTCCGGCCTGTTCCGGCCGATCGATCCCAAGGCGCTGATCCAGGATCCGGCCTCGCTGCACAACCAGCCGCGGTTCGCCGACCTCAAGGTGATCAATGCCCAGGCGCTGGTCAGCGGGACGGTCCAGGGCCAGCCGGACGGCCGCCTGCGGGTCGAGTTCCGGCTGTGGGACGTGCTGGCCGAGCAGCAGATGACCGGTCTGGCCTATTTCACCGTGCCGGAGAACTGGCGCCGGGTCGCCCACATCATCTCCGACGCGATCTACAAGCGGATCACGGGCGAGGAGGGCTATTTCGATACCCGCATCGTCTACATCTCCGAGACGGGGCCGGCCGACAAGCGGATCAAGCGCCTGGCCATCATGGACCAGGACGGCGAAAACCACCGCTTCCTGACCGACGGCAGGACCCTGGTGCTGACCCCGCGCTTCTCGCCCAGCGCGCCGGAAATCACCTATCTTTCCTATTTCAACAACAAGCCCCGGGTCTACCTCTTCAACATCGACTCCGGCCGTCAGGAGGTCCTGGGCGACTTCCCCGGCATGACGTTCGCGCCGCGCTTCTCGCCGGACGGCAACAAGGTGATCATGAGCCTGGCGACCTCGGGCAACTCCGACATCTATTCCATGGATCTGCGGACCCGCCGGGTCGACCAGCTGACCAACAGCCCGGCGATCGACACCTCGCCCTCCTACTCGCCCGACGGCCAGCGGATCGTCTTCGAGTCGGACCGCGGGGGCACCCAGCAGCTCTACGTGATGGACGCGAACGGCGGAAATGCCCAGCGGATCACCTTCGGCCAGGGCCGCTACGCGAGCCCGGTGTGGTCGCCGCGCGGGGACCTGATCGCCTTCACCAAGATCGCCAACGGGCGGTTCCATATCGGGGTGATTCGGCCCGACGGCACCGGCGAACGCCTGCTGAACGAGGCTTTCCACGTCGAAGGGCCGACCTGGGCCCCGAATGGACGCGTTCTGATGTTCTTCCGCGAACGTCCGAGCGGGGAGGGGAATCGCAGCAGGACCGCGCGTTTGTACAGCGTCGACTTGACCGGCTTCAATGAACGCGAGGTCGTCACGCCGCTCGATGCTTCGGATCCCGCTTGGTCACCCTTGATTCCTTAGCGGTAACCATTTATTTTCGCGCTGCACGATCGACGCTAAGGTTAGACAGTCGGGAGATCGAAAACTTTCGGTAGACTGGGTTCGATGGACTGGGCGGAGATTAGCGTCGGCCCGTTCGCTCTTCCGTGTTTGGTATCGTGTGTCGCTGTAGGGGGTTTTTCAGATGCGTTTGAAGGTTCTGAGCCTGTTGGCTGCGGTAGTGCTGGTCGCCGCGTGCGAATCCACGCCGCAAGACGCCGGCTCGGCCGGTGCCGGTGGTGGGGCTACCGCCGGCGCGGCTCCGGTCCGGACTGGTCCGGCTCCGGGCACCCAGGAGGACCTGGTCGTCAATGTCGGCGACCGTGTGTTCTTCGGTTATGACAAGTTCGACCTGACGCCGGAGGCCCGGGCAACCCTGGACCGTCAGGCTGCTTGGCTGAACCAGTATCCGCGCGTCACCGTGACCGTCGAAGGTCACGCCGACGAGCGCGGCACCCGCGAGTACAACATCGCGTTGGGCGAGCGTCGCGCCAACTCGGTGCGCAACTACCTGCTGGCGCGTGGCGTCGATGCGAACCGCATCGCCACCACCAGCTACGGCAAGGAGCGTCCGGCCGTCCTCGGTTCCAACGAGGCCGCCTGGGCGCAGAACCGCCGCGGCGTGACCACCGTCAACTAAGCGGACGGCGGATCATTGCGGCAGCGGATGCAAGCCCGCTGACGAATGGGGCGCCACACCAAGCGGTTCCTGAGCGGGCCGCCGGGTGTGGCGCCTTATTTTTGCCTCCGGCTTCAGGTAAGGCGCGGAAATCCGTCCCGCATGCGACGGGAGGGCGCCGCCCTGGCCGGCCGGCAGCGCAACAGGCACTTTCGACGCAGCGGCTGGGACGGCCGGGTCCGATCAGGTTCAGGAAACAATGATGGCGGTAGAGGCGATGGTTCGAGCGACAGGTACATGGTTGACCGAAGGGTGCGGCGGAGTTGCGCCGCTTGCCGGCGCCAGGCCGGCCGGTTTCATGCTGACCGGCCTCATGCTGACGGGCCTGATGCTATGGTCCGGGCCGGCGGCCGCGCAGGCCGATGTCAACATCCAGAACCGGCTGAACCGGCTGGAGAACGAGATCCAGACCCTCAACAGGCAGGTCTACCGCGGCGGCACGGCCCCGGCCGGATCGTCCGCGGCGCCCGCACCTGGAGGGGCAGGCGTCCCGCCCAGCCTGGCGGCCGACTTCGAGGTCCGGCTGTCGCGCCTGGAGAGCGAATTGCAGACCCTGACCGGCAAGTACGAGGAAGCCACGTTCGGCATCACCCAGGCGCGGGAGCGGCTGGACAAGCTGGCGTCCGACCTCGACTACCGGCTGAGCGAGATCGAGAGCAAGCTGAACGCCGAGCCTGCCGAGCCCCAGGCCGCCGCCCCGGCCGCGAAGGCGCAGGGCCAGACGGCCGCGGCGCCGCCGAAGCCGGCCCCGCAGCAGCCCCAGCAGCAGGTCACCGCAGCGGCGCGCCTGCCGGCCGGCTCCGCGCAGGACCAGTACAACTACGCCTTCGGCCTGCTCCGCGCCGCCGACTACGCCAATGCCGAGGCGGCCCTCGGCCAGTTCGTCAAGAACCACCCCGACAGCCCGCTGACCGGCAACGCCCAGTACTGGCTGGCGGAGACCTACTATGTCCGCGGCAAGTACGGCGACGCCGCCGTGGCGTTCGCCGAGGGATACCAGAAGTACCCCAAGGGCTCGAAGGCCGCCGACAACCTCCTGAAGCTGGGCATGTCCCTGGGGCAGCTGAACCAGAAGAAGGAGGCCTGCGTCACCTTCCAGCAGCTCAACTCGGAATTCCCCGACGCTCCCGCGACGATCAAGCGTCGCGCCGACCAGGAACGAGGCCGGCTGAACTGCTCCTGAGCCCGGGATGACCCGGAATCTCGCCGGCGACTTCTTCGACCTGATGGACCGCCTGGGACCGTTCGAGCCGCAGCCCCGAGTCGCGGTCGGAGTGTCCGGCGGACCCGACAGTCTGGCGCTCTGCATCCTGATGAAGGCCTGGACGGACCGGGTCGGCGGGATTTTGCTGGCCCTGACGGTCGATCACGGCCTGCGACATGATGCCGCAGCCGAGGCCGCGCAGGTCGGGGGCTGGCTCGCCGCCCGGGGCATCGACCATGACGTGCTCCGGTGGGAAGGGCCGAAACCGGCCGCCGGCATCCAGGCGGCCGCGCGGGCGGCCCGCCATCGCCTTCTCGCGGACCGCTGCCGCTCCGAAGGCATCCTGCACCTGGCCTTGGCGCACCATCTGGAGGATCAGGCAGAAACCGTCCTCCTCCGCTTCGCCAAGGGAAGCGGCCCGGACGGGCTGGCCGGCATGTCGCCGCTGCGCGAGGCCGGGTCCGTGCGGATCCTGCGCCCGTTGCTCGGCCTGTCGCGGTCGCGCCTGAGGGACCTCCTGGAAGCGGCGGGCCAGCCCTGGATCGACGACCCCTCCAACCGGTCCGCCGCCTTTGCCCGGGCGCGGCTGCGCACCATGGCCGACCTGCTCGCCGGGGAGGGCTGGACAGCGGCCCGGGCTGCGGATACGGCGCGGCGCGCCGGACGGTCCCGGGCGGCGCTGGAGGCCGCGACGGCGCGGCTGCTCGCGGAGGCGGCCGAGGTCTGGCCGGAGGGGTGCGTCCTCCTGCGCCCCGATCCGGTCCGGGCGGCTCCGGACGATCTCGCCCTGCGGGCGCTGGGCCGCTGCCTCGCCTCGGTCGGCGGCGCCCGCTACCAGCCCCGCCGCGACGCGGTCGAGCGGTTCCTCCGGTCCCTTTCCGACGGCGCGCCGCCGCGCGGGGCGACCCTGGGCGGGTGCCGGATCATGCCCCGCGGCGACGGCAGGCTGCTGGTGGCGCGGGAGGCACGGGCCGCGGACGAGCGCATCGTCACCGGAGGCGGGGCTGCCCTGCGCTGGGACGGGCGCTTCCTGGTGACGGTGCCGTCCGGCGCTGCCGGCACCGTGGCGGCCCTCGGCCGCCGGACGTGCGCGCTGCCGAAGCACCTGGAAAGACTTCCCGCGGTTGTGCGCGAGACCTTGCCCGTCCTGGTGCGCGAGGACGGTGGCGTCGGCTTCCCGCGTTTCGATTTCGCGAACGAATTCAATATCCAGGATGAATCGGGAACCGGGACGGCGATCGGAGTTGTATTCGCCCCTCCGGAACCTGTGAGCGCATCCGCATTCGTAGTTGTTTAAAACGGGTGCGGCATTATCTAATCTGATGGACTTCCCATGTATCGGGATCAAGTGTCGAGGGCTGGCGCCCGGCGTGCAATGAAAGGCGCCGAGGTTGTCCGACGAAAGGCGTGAACCGTGAACAATTTCGGTAAAAACCTGGCTCTCTGGATCATCATCGGGCTGCTTTTGGTGGCCCTGTTCAATCTGTTCCAGAGTTCCTCCACCCGTAGTCCGCAGGCGAGCGTGCCGTTCAGCGACTTCCTGAACGAGGTCGAACGGGGCCAGGTCGCGGATGTGACGATCAAGGGCAACCAGATCAGCGGCCACTTCAGCGATGGCCGCTCGTTCAGCACCTATTCCCCGCCCGATGCCAATGTGGTCGATCGTCTGGCCGATCGGGGCGTCCGGATCAGCGCCATGCCCGACGACAGCAACGTGCCGTCGCTGTTCAGCGTGCTGCTGTCCTGGTTCCCGATGCTGCTGCTGATCGGCGTGTGGATCTTCTTCATGCGCCAGATGCAGTCCGGCGGCGGCAAGGCCATGGGCTTCGGCAAGAGCCGGGCGCGCCTGCTGACCGAGAAGGTCGGCCGGGTGACGTTCGACGACGTCGCCGGCATCGACGAGGCCAAGCAGGAGCTGGAGGAGATCGTCGAGTTCCTGAAGGACCCGCAGAAGTTCCAGCGTCTGGGCGGCAAGATCCCCAAGGGCGTGCTGCTGGTCGGTCCTCCGGGTACCGGCAAGACCCTGACGGCGCGCGCCGTCGCGGGCGAGGCGAACGTGCCCTTCTTCACCATCTCCGGGTCCGACTTCGTCGAGATGTTCGTCGGCGTCGGCGCCAGCCGCGTCCGCGACATGTTCGAGCAGGGCAAGAAGAACGCCCCCTGCATCATCTTCATCGACGAGATCGACGCGGTCGGCCGCCATCGCGGCGCCGGCCTGGGCGGCGGCAACGACGAGCGCGAGCAGACCCTCAACCAGTTGCTGGTCGAGATGGACGGCTTCGAGGCGAACGAGGGTGTGATCCTGATCGCCGCGACCAACCGTCCCGACGTGCTCGACCCCGCGCTGCTGCGTCCCGGCCGCTTCGACCGCCAGGTCGTCGTGCCGAACCCGGACGTGCTGGGCCGCGAGAAGATCCTGAAGGTCCACATGCGCAAGGTTCCGCTGGCGCCCGACGTGGACGCCCGGATCATCGCCCGCGGCACACCCGGCTTCTCCGGCGCCGACCTCGCCAACCTTGTCAACGAGGCGGCCCTGCTGGCGGCCCGCGCCGGCAAGCGCGTCGTCGGCATGGCCGAGTTCGAGAACGCCAAGGACAAGGTCATGATGGGCGCCGAGCGCCGCTCCATGGTCATGACCGAGGACGAGAAGAAGCTGACCGCCTACCACGAGGGCGGCCATGCCATCGTCGCGATCCACATGAAGGACAGCGACCCGGTCCACAAGGCGACCATCATTCCCCGCGGCCGCGCGCTCGGCATGGTGATGCGCCTGCCGGAAGGCGACCGGATCTCGCTGAGCCGCGCCAAGCTGGAGGCCGACCTGGCCGTCGCGATGGGCGGCCGCGTGGCCGAGGAGCTGATCTTCGGCATCGACCGGGTCACGACCGGCGCCTCGTCCGACATCAAGATGGCGACCGACATCTCCCGCCGGATGGTCACCGAGTGGGGCATGAGCGAGAAGCTGGGGCCGCTGCTGTACGGCGAGCCGAGCCAGGAGGTCTTCCTGGGCCACTCGGTCACCCAGCACAAGAACATGTCCGACGCGACTGCGGCGGAGGTCGACGCGGAGGTCCGCCGGATCGTCGACACCGCCTACGCGACGGCGCGGCGCATCCTGACCGACAACCTCGACCAGCTCCATACGCTGGGCAAGGGCCTGCTCGAGTACGAGACCCTGTCGGGCGAGGAGATCAATGCCCTGCTGCGCGGCGACCCGATCGTCCGCACCGACAAGCAGGACACGCCGCCGCCGCCCAAGCAGCCGACCCCGGGTCGCCGGGCCTCGGTCCCGACCAGCGGCAGCAAGGACTCCGGCGGTCTCGAGCCGGAACCCCAGCCGGGCACGTAAGCTCGGGGACGTGAAGGCTGATATTTGGTGGACATGATGGCTCCCATGGGAATGGAGCCGGCAACGAGCCCCGGGTCACTCCGGGGCTTTTGCTTGTCGGCGGAACGGTCCGGCGCTTGCCTGTATCTTCGGCCGCTGGGCATCCTCGGACACGACGCGGCGGGACGGGCGGTCGAGGCCGGCACGGCGCTTCCCCTGGCGGGAGGGCCGCTCGCCTTCGGCATGGTCGAGGCGATCGCCAGGACGAACGGCAAGGGGACGGCCGATGTCCGGCGTGCGGTCGGCCCGGTCGGTGACTTGGCCGGCTGGGCCGCCGCCGCGGACCTCCTCGACGCGCTGTGCCGTTCCCGGGCACCGTTCGCGGGACTGATGCTCGACCGGCCCGCCGTCATGGGCATCGTCAACGTCACCCCCGACAGCTTCAGCGACGGCGGCGACTTCCTGGACCATGACCGCGCCGTCGCCCAGGGCACGGCGCTTCTGGAGGCCGGGGCCGACATCCTGGACATCGGCGGCGAGTCGACCAGGCCGGGGGCCGATCCGGTCCCGGCGGAGGAGGAGATCCGGCGGGTGGTTCCGGTCATCCGGCACTTCGCCGGGCACGGTGCGGTCGTCTCGATCGACACCCGCCACGCCGCGGTCATGGCGGCGGCGTTGGAGGCGGGAGCGGCGATCATCAACGACGTCACGGCGCTGACCGGCGACCCCCACAGCCTCGGCGTCGCCGCCAGGTCGGGGGTTCCGGTCGTCCTGATGCATATGCGCGGCGAGCCCCGGACCATGCAGCAGGCGCCGGAGTACGCCGACGCGCCGACCGACGTGTACGCCTACCTCGCCGAACGGGTCGCGGCTTGCCTGGAAGCGGGCATGCCCGCCGGCGATCTCTGCGTCGACCCAGGCATCGGCTTCGGCAAGACGGTCGAGCACAATCTCCAGATCCTGCGCCACGCCGCGCTGTACCATGGGCTGGGCGTGCCGCTGCTGATCGGGCTGTCCCGCAAGCGCTTCATCGCGTCGCTCAGCCGCGGCGAGGCGCCGAAGGACCGGATGGCCGGCTCGCTGGCCGGGGCGCTGGCGGCCTTCGACCAGGGCGCCCAGATCCTCCGCGTCCACGACGTCGCCGAGACCTGCCAGGCCCGCGCGCTCTGGGCGGGGCTGCACCTTCGGGGGAAATGAGGCCCGGGCCTTGGCTGTTGCCGGACTTTCCGGTTAAGTACGGCATGACTGTTCGAGAGGAATGATGACGCGAAAACTCTTCGGCACCGACGGCATCCGCGGCACCGCCAACATCGAGCCGATGACCGCGGAAACCGCCCTCAAGGTCGCCATGGCGACGGCGGTCCAGTTCCATCGGGGCGATCACCGGCATCTGGCGGTGATCGGCAAGGACACCCGCCTGTCCGGCTACATGCTGGAGCCGGCCCTGACGGCCGGGCTGATCGCCATGGGCATGGACGTCGTGCTGGTCGGGCCGATGCCGACGCCGGCGGTAGCGATGCTGACCCGCAGCCTGCGCGCCGACCTCGGCATCATGATCTCGGCCTCCCACAACCCGTTCCAGGACAACGGCATCAAGCTGTTCGGCCCCGACGGCTACAAGCTGTCCGACGAGGTCGAGGCGGAGATCGAGGGCCGGCTGGCCGATCCCCTGGGCTCGTCGCTGGTCAAGCCGGCGGCGCTGGGCCGGGCGAGCCGGCTGGAGGACGCGAGCGGCCGCTACATCGAGTTCGTCAAGAACACCTTCCCGCGCGGGCTTCGGCTGGACGGGCTGAAGATCGTGGTCGATTGCGCCCACGGCGCCGCCTACAAGGTGGCGCCCAAGGTCCTGTGGGAACTCGGCGCGGAAGTCGTCTCGGTCGGGGTCAAGCCCGACGGCATCAACATCAACCGCCAATGCGGCGCCACCGCCCCCCAGATGCTCCAGAGCGAGGTGGTCGCCAACGGGGCCGACCTGGGCATCGCGCTGGACGGCGACGCCGACCGGCTGATCCTGGTGGACGAGAAGGGGCGTCAGATCGACGGCGACCAGGTGATGGGTCTGGTCGGGAAGTCCTGGTGCGAGTCGGGCAAGCTCAAGGGCAACGGCGTGGTCGCCACGGTGATGTCCAACCTGGGCCTGGAACGTTCGCTGAAGGGGCTCGGCCTGGATCTCGTGCGCACCCCGGTCGGCGACCGCTACGTGGTCGAGCACATGCGCGAGCACGGCTTCAATGTCGGCGGCGAGCAGTCCGGCCATATCGTGCTGAGCGACTACGGCACGACCGGCGACGGGCTGGTCGCGGCTCTCCAGGTCCTGGCCGTGATCCAGGAGAGCGGCCGGCGCGTCAGCGACGTCTGCCGGGTGTTCGAGCCGGTGCCCCAGCTCCTGAAGAACGTCCGGTTCGAGGGGGACGCGGCACCGCTGGAGGACGGGCAGGTGAAGGCGGCGATCCGGGACGGCGAGGCCCGGCTGAGCGGCTCGGGCCGGTTGCTGATCCGTAAGTCCGGGACCGAGCCGGTCATCCGCGTCATGGCCGAAGGCGACGATGAAGCCTTGGTGAATGCCGTCGTCGGGGATATCGTTCAGCGGATCCAGGAAGCGGCGGTGCGGCAACAGGAAGCGGCGGAATGAGGGGAAGGGTCTTGATCGTCGCCGGCTCCGACAGCGGAGGCGGCGCCGGTATCCAGGGCGACATCAAGACGGTGACGGCGCTGACCGGCTATGCCGCGACCGCCATCACCGCGCTGACGGCGCAGAACACCCTGGGCGTTTTCGGCATCCATCCGGTGCCGGTGGAGTTCATCGCCCAGCAGATGCGGCTGGTCCTGGAGGATATCGGGGCCGACGCGATCAAGACGGGCATGCTCCACAGCGGGGAGGTGATCGAGACGGTCGCCGACGTGCTGGACGAGCTCGGCGGCGACATACCGCTGGTGGTCGATCCGGTGATGGTCGCGAAGGGCGGGACCATGCTGCTCGACCCCGACGCCAGCCACGCGCTTCAGCGCCGTCTTCTGCCCCGCGCCGACGTGATCACGCCCAACATCCCGGAAGCCCAGGTGCTGAGCGGCCTGGAGATCCTGGACCTGGACGACATGCGCCACGCGGCCACCCTGATGCTCAGCTACGGCCCCAAGGCCGTGCTCCTGAAGGGCGGCCACATGGAAGGCGAGACGGTCACCGACCTGCTGCTGACCAACGACGGGGAGGAGGTCTTCACCTCCCGCCGGATCGATACCCCGCATACCCACGGCACCGGCTGTACGCTGGCCTCCGCGATCGCGACCGGCCTCGCCCAGCGGCTGACCCTGCCGGAGGCGGTCGCCCGCGCCCGGAACTACGTTGACCAGGCGATCCGGCAGGCCCCCGGCTACGGCGCCGGGCACGGCCCGCTCAATCACGCCTGGACCGTCGCCGACGGGTTCTAATGCTGTCGGCATCCGTGGATGATTGGACCTATTCGGTCTTCGTGGCCGGCCGTTCCACTCGGCGCACTATGTTGCGCCATGGGCGCAACCTACGGCTCGATGCAGGGCGGAGGTGATGCGGACCGGCGATCGTAGGTTGCGCCCATGGCGCAACGCAACGGATCAGCTGCCCCAGGGCGGATCGACCTGATCGCGCGCAGCTCGAGTGGTGCTGCACAGAGGTTCTGACGAGTCCTGTGGAGCGTTGACGCAGGGTGTTGGCCTTCTGCCGAGGCTGACCTCGACTCTACCGGACGGTCGCGGACGGGCCATGGCAAAGGCCCGTCAAACCATCGAAACCGTCGCCCCGGCCGGGCTGCACAGCAGGTCGGCGATGACCTCCAGCCCGTGGCGCACGTCCTCGCGGCGGGCCGGCATGGACAGGCCGACGCGGACCGCGTGCGGGGCGGCGCCCCGGCCGACCATGAAGACGTCGGCGCCGGTCAGGATGATGCCCCGGCTGCGGGTCTCCGCCACGAAGTCCTCCCGCCGCCAGGGATCGGGAAGCTTCAGCCAGAGATGCTGCCCGACGGAAGGCACCGCGACGGCCGGGCCGTCGCGCAGGATCTCCGCCGCCAGGGCGTGGCGCGCGCGGCATTCCCGGCACTGGGTCTCGGCGAAACGGTCGGCGCTGCCGTCCTCGATCCAGCGGGTCGCCAGCTCGCCCATCAGGGGCGGCACCGCGTAGTTCAGCGCGCGCATCGTGGCCTCCAGGCGCGGCATCAGCCGGGGCGGCGCCACCAGGTAGCCGATCCGGAGGCCCGGCGCGATGCTCTTGGACAGGCTGCTGATGTGCAGCGTGATGTCGGGCGCCAGGACCTGGATCGGCGGAGGCCCGTCCGGCACCAGGAAGCCGAAGACGTCGTCCTCCACGATGGTGACGTCGTATTTCCGCGCGATCTCGATGATCCGCCGCCGCCGCTCCGTCGGCATGATAGCCGTCGTCGGGTTGTGCAGGGTCGGCACGGTGTAGAGCGCCTTGGGTGCCGACTGCCGGCAGGCCGCTTCGAACGCGTCGGGCAGCAGCCCGTCGTCGTCCATGGAAAGCCCGTCAAGCCGCAGGCCGAGGGTGGCCGTGAGCGCCTTCATGCCGAAATAGGTCAGCCGCTCCGTCAGGATCAGGTCGCCCGGCCGTGTGATCGTGGTGAAGGCGATGGCCATGCCGTTCTGCGCGCCGCTGGTGACCAGCACGGTCTCCGGCCCGGCCGAGATCCGGTGACGGGTCAGCCACCGCGACCCAGCCTCGCGGTGGGCGGGCAGCCCGCCATGGGGCGGGTAGTTGAGCATATCTGCGAACCCGGCCGGATCCTTCATGCCGGACAGCAGGGCGGCCAGGGCTTCCGCCACCCCGGCGGCGCTGGGCGTGCAGAGCGACAGGTCGACCACCGCCGGCGTGTCGCCCGGCGGTGGCGGCAGTTGCGGCCACTCGTCCCCGGCGCTCCGCACGGTGCCCGCCTTCACGTAGGTGCCCCGCCCGACCTCTCCCCCGATCAGGCCCCGCCGCTCCGCCTCGGCGTAGGCGCGCGTGATCGTGCCGACCGTGACCTTGAGGTGGTAGGCCAGGTCGCGGTGAGTGGGAAGGCGCTCGCCGACGGCAAGCCGGCCGGCGGCGATGTCCGCGGCCAGCGCGTCGGCGATGGCCCGGTAGCGGGGCCCTGGGTAGCTGTCGAGATCCGGGAGCCAAGTTGTCATGGTGACAATGTATTCATTGACCCTCATCCGAAGCAAGCAATAATCGCATTGTCTCGAATGTATCGAGGCAGAACGCCAGAGGATGGAGGATTGTATGCATACAATTAACGCCGCCACACCTCCCCGTCCGGGGATGCCGGCACCGGCCGCAACGTCTCTCCGCGCCGCCGCCCGATCGGTCCTGGCCGTCCTGCCCACCGTCTTCGAGATCCTGATGACCTGGCACGAGAAAGCTCGCCAGAGACGGCAACTCCTTGCGCTCAGCGACGACATGCTGAAGGATATCGGCATCAGCCGGGCCGACGCGAATTACGAGGGGAGCAAGCCGTTTTGGCGCACCTGAAGCCGTTCACCGACAGGAGCGGTGCCGAGATCCGGTTCCGGTGCGAACCGGATCTCACCCCCGCCGAGTTCATCGACGTCCTGCGCCGCTCCGGCCTGGCCGAGCGCCGCCCGGTCGACCAGCCCGAGCGGATCTCCCGGATGCTGGAGAAGGCCGACCTGATCGTCACCGCGCGCGATGGTGACAATCTCGTCGGTGTTGCCCGGTCGGTCACCGATTTCAGCTATTGCTGCTATCTGTCCGACTTGGCGGTGGACCGGAGATGGCAGGGGCGGGGCATCGGCCGGGCATTGATGGTCCGGACGCGGACCGCGGCGGGTGGCGACACCGTGCGCTGCATCCTGCTGTCGGCCCCCGCGGCGATCGAATTCTACGAAAAGGTGGGGCTGGAACGGCATCCCGACTGTTTCGACTTCACCAACCTGCACGATTGAGACCCGAACGAGAGACGCTATGAGCCAACGGATTTATCAGGTCGATGCCTTCACCGACACGGTCTTCGCCGGCAATCCGGCGGCGGTGATGCCGCTGGACATCTGGCTGCCGGACGCCACGCTGCAGGACCTCGCGGCGGAGAACAATCTGGCCGAAACGGCCTTCTTCGTCCCGGAGGGGCAGGAGGGATATCGGCTGCGCTGGTTCACGCCGACCACCGAGGTCGACCTGTGCGGCCACGCCACCCTGGCTTCCGCCTATGTCATCATGTCGATCCTGCGTCCCGGCACGGAGCGGGTCGAGTTCGCCACCCAGGTCGCCGGCAACCTGACGGTGACCCGACGCGGCGACCTCTACACGCTCGATTTCCCGGCCCGCCCGCCCGAGCGGACGGCGGAGGATCGGGACGCCGTCCGCGCGGATCTCGCCGCGGCGCTCGGCGGTCCGGCTCCGTCCGACCTGCTGACCGGCCGCGACCACATGGTCGTCTACGACGACGCGGCGTCCATCGCGTCCCTCAAGCCGGACATGGGGGCGCTGTCCCGGCTGGACCGGGGCGTGCTGGTGACGGCGCCGGGCAGCGACGTCGATTTCGTGTCGCGCTTCTTCGCCCCGCATCACGGCATCCCGGAGGATCCCGTCACCGGTTCGACCCATTGCACGCTGGTGCCCTACTGGGCCGAACGGCTGGGCAAGACCGAACTGTCCGCGCGCCAGCTCTCCGCCCGGGGGGGACAATTGTGGTGCGAACTGCGCGGCGATCGGGTGATGATCTCCGGCAAGGCCATTCTCTACATGGAAGGCACCGTCTACCTGTGACCGAGATCCGGATCGCCGAAGCGGCCGGGGAGGACGACCTACGCGCCGTGCGCGGCCTCCTCCTGGACTACGGCAGGGCGATGGATTTCGCCATCTGCTTCACGGGATACGAGCGCGAGGTCGCCGCACTTCCCGGTCTGTGGATGCTTGCTTGGCAGGACGGGGAGCCGGTCGGCGTGGTCGGCCTCTCCGCACCGGCCGAGGCGGGCGGCGACTGCGAGATGCGTCGGCTCTATGTCCGCGACGACTGGCGCGGGACCGGGCTGGGGCGCCGCCTGTGCGAGGCGGCTCTGGATGAAGCGCGCCGGCGCGGCTATACCGGTATGCATCTGGAGACGCTGCCGTCCATGGCCGCCGCCTTGGGGCTCTACCGGTCGCTGGGCTTCGAGCCCGTTCCGCCCGGGCCTGCCGGGGCCTCGGACGGCATCATCCATCTGACCAAGAGGCTGTGACCGCGGCCCGCCAAGCAAGCCAGCCATGGGGAGAGGCAAAGCGCATGAAGTCGATGTTCTTCGAGGATTTTCGGGTCGGCGACCGGTTCGGGACGGCGGGTGTCACCCTGACGGAGGCGCAGATCATCGATTTCGCGCTGATGTACGACCCGCAGCCCTTCCATGTGGATGCCGTGGCCGCCGCCAACGGACCCTTCGGCGGCCTGATCGCCAGCGGCTTCCAGACCCTGGCGCTGACCTTCCGCCTGCTGCGCGATACCGGCATCATCCACGACAGCAGCATGGGCGGTAGCGGCGGTGACCAGCTCCGCTGGCTGCGCCCGGTCCGGCCCGGCGATACGCTGAAGGTAGTTGTCGAAGTAACTGAAGTTCAGCCCTCCCGCAGCCGCGACGACCGGGGGCGAGTTCGCCTTCAATACAATACTTATAATCAGCGGGACGAATCAGTACTTAGCATTCTACTGGATCACATAATTGCCCGCAGGACTCCCGAAACGATCTCCGTCTAAGTTCTATTCTTTATCTGCCCGGATAGTGTATATATGACTTCCTCAGAAGTGGGGGTGGCGTTCGCATGCCTGACCGCACGTCCGTCGAAGTCAGTATCGAATACGAGATGCACATGCTCCAGGACGGGGCATGGCAGCCTGCGGTCGAATCTCCGTCCGCCGCGACGCTGCTGAAGGCGGCGGAGAAAGTGCTGGCCTTGCGGGGGCTGGACGGTGTCCGGGTGGTTCGCGCCACCCGCTTCGGCGGTTTCGACCATTCCGACCGCACGATCCTGCTGAAATGGGTGGCACCCGGCCGGACCGATCCCGATCCCGCCGGCCTGCCGACGCTGGGTGCCCGCACGCCCTGCCGCACCCGCCGGGATTTCCACCGGGAGCAGGCCAGAGACGACATCCGGGTCCTGCTCGCCCGGTTCCTGGAGCCGCGCCGGATGACTCCGCTGGAACTGATCCATTCCGTCAGGCACACCACGGAGCTGGCCTCCGGCAAGGGCATGGTGGAGGGGGCGATCCAGCGCGCCGCGATGGCCCAGGTCCAGGGCGCCAAGGATGCGTCCAAGGCCGGCAAGGCGCGCTACATCGAACTGATCGATGCGGTCCACAAGGCGATCGAGGCGCTGCACGCCGACGACCGCAAGCATTCCATACCGCAGATCGAGGCTGGCAAGTTCCTCGCCGTGGTCTGGGAGATCGAGAGCCGGTTTCCGGATGCCGAGGAATTCTCCTACCACTGCCTGCGCGCCCTGACCCGCTACCTGATGGGGGCGGGCAGCTGGGGGGAGAAGCTGTCGCGGCTGGTCCTGCTGGTCCAGCCCGGCCTTGAGATCCGGCACTACAGGCTGCTCGACATGCTCGCGGCGGAGATCCTCGACGCGCCGCCGAGCCTGCGCGAGCTGCGCGGCGGGCGCCTGCGGCCGGACCAGACGGTGATCCTGCTGGCCGAACTGCATGCCGGCACCTTCTCTTACCCCGAGGGAGGTCCGCTGGTCGGCCTCGCCCGGCTCAACACCCTGATGAAGGCGAACCTGCTGCCCCGGTGCCGCACGGTGCTGCGCCGCCGGCTGCTGGCCGAACTCTCCGGCCGGTCGGCGTTGCGGCCCGACGAAGGTCTGTTCCAGGAGATCGAGGCGGTCGGCGCGCTCGGCCGCTGGCTGTCAGAGGTCAACCCCGGGCTCGGCGCCGACGAGGAGATCCGGGCGACCCTCGAGCAGCGGATCGGCTCCGTCCTCACCGAGGCGCGGGTCGCCACCGAACTGGAGGGGCTGCGCACCCGGTCGGAACGGATCGACCGGCTCAGCCGCCTGATCCGCATGGTTCCCGGCGAGCGGGACAAAACAAGGCTGCGCCGCCACCTCGCCGGACTGATGGAGACCGAGCCGCTGCTCCGCGAGACGGCCGGGGGCCGCAGGAGCGTGGTCGAGACGGTGGAGGCGCTGGTCGATCTCCAGTCCTCGATCCGTCTGGCCGGCCTGGCCGACGATGCGGCAGGGCCGGTCCTGGACGAACTGGACGGCGCCGTGTTCGAGGCGCTCCGCAACGGCGTGATGGGCGTGAAGAAGCCGCTGGCGGAACGGATCGCCATGCTGCTGAAGGTCTGCGGACAGGTCAGCTTCCCCGAGGGCCGCGCCCGCACCTTCGTCGCCGAGACGCTGGAGCGCGCCATGAAGAGCCCCGACTTCCAGACGACCTGGGCCAAGCGCTTCGGCAGCGAGGCGGAGCGCAAGCAGGGCATGGCCAAGCTTCAGTCGGCGCTCTGGTCGGTCGGGTTCCCCGGCGCCGCCGCGTGATGTTGTTGATCGGCCGGCTAATTATCTTGTTCCGCCATGCCGTGGGCGCGGAACGGAATTGCGCGGTTGATTTGGGAAAAGGCGATAACTAGTATCCGCGCCGGGCCACGACCCCCCAACGGGTTGCAACTATTCTGCAAGGAATAGCCTCCATGAAGCCGACTGCGCGGCCAAAGAACACCCATTTCTCCTCCGGTCCCTGTGCGAAGCGTCCTGGCTGGACGCTGGAGGCGCTCTCCGACGCGCTGCTCGGCCGGTCCCACCGTTCCAAGCCCGGCAAGGCCAAGCTGGCCGAGGTGATCGAGCTCAGCCGGTCGATCCTCGGCATTCCCGCCGACTACCGCATCGGCATCGTTCCGGCCTCCGACACCGGCGCCGTCGAGATGGCGATGTGGTCGCTGCTGGGCGCC
This sequence comes from Skermanella sp. TT6, assembly GCF_016653635.2. NCBI lineage: Bacteria > Pseudomonadati > Pseudomonadota > Alphaproteobacteria > Rhodospirillales > Azospirillaceae > Skermanella > Skermanella cutis. Next base: position 3,236,996 of record NZ_CP067420.1, on the reverse strand, counting down.
CGGTCGGTCGATATGCTGGCGTGGGAAAGCTTCGGCAAGGACTGGGTGACCGACGTGGTCAAGCAGCTGAAGCTGGCCGACACCCGGACGCTCCAGGCCGACTACGGCTCGCTGCCCGACCTCTCCCAGGTGGATTTCGGCCGCGACGTGGTGTTCACCTGGAACGGCACCACCTCGGGCGTGCGCGTGCCCGACGGCGACTGGATCCCGGCCGGCCGCGACGGCCTGACCCTCTGCGACGCGACCTCGGCCGCCTTCGCGATGGACCTGCCCTGGGACAAGCTGGACGTGGTCACCTGGTCCTGGCAGAAGGTGCTGGGCGGGGAGGCGCAGCACGGCATGCTGGTGCTCAGCCCGCGCGCCGTGGCCCGGCTGGAGAGCTACAAGCCGTCTTGGCCGATGCCCAAGATCTTCCGCATGACCAAGGACGGCAAGCTCAACGAGGGCATCTTCAAGGGCGAGACGATCAACACGCCGTCCATGCTGGCGGTGGAGGACGCGATCGACGGCCTGAAATGGGCGCAGTCGGTCGGCGGCCTTCCCGGCCTGATCGAGCGTTCCGAAGGCAATCTCCGGACGCTGGCCGACTGGGTCGCCCGCACCCCCTGGATCGATTTCCTGGCGGTCGAGCCGTCGATCCGATCCTGCACCTCGATCTGCCTGAAGATCGTCGATCCGGAGATCACCGCGCTGGACTCCGCCGCCCAGGCCGACGTCGCCAAGAAGGTCGCGGCCCTGCTGGAGAAGGAGGGCGTGGCCCTCGACGCCGCCTCCTACCGGGACGCGCCTCCCGGCCTGCGGATCTGGGGCGGCGCCACCATCGACCGGAGCGACATCGAAGCCCTGATCCCCTGGATCGAGTGGGCCTTCGAGACCGTCAAGTCGGAAACCGTCAAGGCCGGCTGACCCGGAAGGAAGGTACTGGAATGCCCAAGGTCCTCATTTCGGACAGCCTGAGCCCGCGCGCGGTCGAGATCTTCCGCGAGCGCGGCGTCGAGGTGGACGTCAAGACCGGCCTCAAGCCCGACGAGCTGAAGGAGATCATCGGCGGCTACGACGGCCTCGCGATCCGCTCCGCCACCAAGGTGACGAAGGACATCCTGTCCGCCGCGTCCAGCCTGAAGGTGGTCGGTCGGGCCGGCATCGGCGTGGACAACGTGGACATCCCGGCCGCGACCGCCCGCGGCGTGGTCGTGATGAATACGCCGTTCGGCAACTCCATCACCACGGCCGAGCACGCCATCGCCATGATGTTCGCGCTGGCCCGGGAGATCCCGGCCGCCAACGCCTCGACCCACGCCGGCAAGTGGGAGAAGAACCGCTTCATGGGCGTCGAGCTGACGGCCAAGGTGCTGGGCGTGGTCGGCTGCGGCAATATCGGCTCGATCGTCGCCGACCGGGCGCTGGGGCTGAAGATGCGCGTCGTGGCCTACGACCCGTTCCTCAGCCACGAGCGGGCGGTCGACCTGGGCGTGGAGAAGGTGGAACTGGACGAGTTGCTGGCCCGCGCCGACTTCATCACCCTGCACACGCCGCTGACCGACGGCACCCGCAACCTGCTCAACGCCGAGTCGCTGGCGAAGTGCCGGAAAGGCGTCCGCATCATCAACTGCGCGCGCGGTGGCCTGATCATCGAGGCGGACCTGAAGGCGGCGATCGAGAGCGGTCACGTAGCGGGCGCCGCCCTCGACGTGTTCGCGGCCGAGCCGGCCAAGGAGAACCCGCTGTTCGGCATGGAGCAGGTGATCTGCACGCCGCACCTGGGCGCCAGCACCACCGAGGCGCAGGAGAACGTGGCGCTCCAGGTGGCGGAGCAGATGGCGGACTATCTCGTCTCCGGCGCCGTGGTCAACGCGCTCAACATGCCGTCCGTCTCGGCGGAGGATGCGCCGAAGCTGCGGCCCTACATGCAGCTGGCCGAACAGCTCGGCAGCTTCGCCGGCCAGATCACCGAGAGCGGCCTGAAGGGCGTCACGGTGGAGTACGAGGGGCACGTCGCCGAGTTGAACACCCGGCCGCTGACCGCCCTCGTCCTGATGGGCCTGCTGAAGCCGCTGCTGGACAGCGTCAACATGGTCAACGCCCCGGTGATCGCGCGCGAGCGCGACATCGAGATCGCGGAGACCAAGCGCGAACGGGCCAGCGACTACCAGACCCTGATGCGCGTGATCGTCCATACCGAGCAGCGCAGCCGGTCCCTGACCGGCACCCTGTTCGGCGGCGAGAAGCCCCGGATCGTCGGCATCGAGGAAGTGCCGATCGAGGCCGAGGTGTCCAGCCACATGCTGTTCATCCGCAACGAGGACAAGCCCGGCTTCATCGGCCATCTCGGCACCACGCTGGGCTCGGCCGGCGTCAACGTCGCGACCTTCCACCTGGGCCGGACCGCCCCGGGGGAGAACGCGATCGCCCTGGTGTCGGTCGACCAGCAGATCAGCGACGAGCTTCTTCACAGGATCGGCACCCTGCCGAGCGTCGTCCGGGCCAAGGCGCTGAGTTTCTGACGGAAAGCGAACAGGGCGGAGGGTGCGCGTCCCGCGCACCGATGGGCGGCGGCACGCGCACCCTCCGCACCCGTTCAGAACATCACGAGCTGGCGCACGGCGGTGCCGTCCGCCAGCTTGTCGAATGCCTCGTTGATCTCGTCTAGCCGGATCCGCTCGCTCATCAGGGCGTCCACCGGCAGCTTGCCCTTCTTGAACATCCGGATGTAGCGGGGAATGTCGCGCTTGGGCACGCCGCCGCCCAGGTAGCTTCCCTTCAGCGTCCGCTCCTCCGCGACCAGCGAGACCGCCGGGATCGACATCATCTTGGCGGGGTTGGCGAGGCCGGAGGATACCGTCGTGCCGCCGCGCCGGGTGATCCGATAGGCCATCTCCAGCGCCGGGGCCGAGCCCGCCATCTCGAAGGCGTAATCCACCCCGCCGCCGGTCGCCTGTTTGATCCGGGTCTCCACGTCGGGCGTCCCGGCGTTGAAGACGTCGGTCGCCCCCAGCTGCCGCGCCAGGTCCAGCTTGCGGTCGATCATGTCGATGGCGACGACCCGGTCGGCCCCGGCCATGATGCAGCCCAGCATGGCGTTCAGCCCGACGCCGCCCAGACCGATCACCGCCACGCTGGCGCCGGCGAAGACCTTGGCCGTGTTGACCACCGCGCCGACGCCGGTCAGCACGGCGCAGCCGAACAGCGCCGCCTCGTCGAACGGGATGGTGTCGTCGATCTTCACGGCGGACCGGGCGGAGACCACGGCGAATTCCGCGAAGGCCGAGACACCCACATGATGGTGGATCGGCTGGCCCTGCGGACCGGTGATCCGCATGCCGCCGCCCAGCAGCGTGCCGGCACCGTTGGCCGCGGCACCGGGCTCGCACAGGGCCGGCCGACCCTCGGAGCAGGGGCCGCACAGCCCGCAGCTCGGCACGAAGACCAGCGCGACGTGGTCGCCCGGCCGGAACTCCTCGACCCCGTCGCCGATCTGCTCGACGATGCCGGCCGCCTCGTGCCCCAGCGCCATGGGCATCGGCCGGGGCCGGTCGCCGTTGATGACGGAAAGGTCGGAATGGCACAGGCCGGCGGCCTTGATCCGGACCAGCATCTCGCCGCGGCCGGGAGGTGCCAGCTCGACCTCCTCGATATGCAGCGGCCTGCTGTCCGCATACGGCCTGGGAAGCCCGATCTCGTGCAGTACGGCGGCCTTGGCCCTCATCGCTTCCCCCTCGGCTATTGGTCTCCTTACCTCATGAATAGCGCATTCCGCCGGCCGCACGGGCGGAAAATTCAGGGCATCCGGCGCAGCACCGTGTCGAGGGTGGCGCTGCCGTCCCGGGCCTGCCAGGACCCGGCCAGGGCCCCGTCGGGGCGCAGCCGGAAGCGGAGCTGGTTCAGCGCGGGTTCGTCGAACACCAGCTCGCCGCCCGCGAAGGAACCCTCGCGGCGCGACGATTCCGCCCGCTCCTGCGCCATCAGGCCGGAGCCCAGCAGGTAGCTGGCAACGACGCGGTCGCCCTCGACCTGCTCGATGTTCAGCATCACCTCGCGGCCGTTCCGGTAGAATCCATACCAGGAGCCGGCCAAGCCGGCCGCGACCGACGGCTTCACCGACGCCAGAGTCGATCCGAACCGCGGGGCGCCGCCGGCGCTTCCCAGGTCGGCGCTCGGCCGGCGTCCCCAGGACGTCTCGCAATCGGCCTCGTCGGCCGGCGTGCGGATCAGCCCCGCGACGAAGCGGCCGATGCAGCCGGCGAACCGGCGGGCGAACAGCCCGCTCGCGGCGGCGGAATGGCCGATCAGGTCGGCCGGCTGGTCGATGATCAGGTCCCGGACGGGCCGGTTTCCCCGGATCGCCCGCGTCATGTCCCCGCGTCCGCCGGGGTCGTAGCCGTCGCCGTGGAAGAAGACCGTCATCAGCGGCGTCGTCCCGACCTGCCGCAGCAGACGGTAAAGCTCGGTCGCGTTTGCCCGCCACGTCCCGAACGAATCGGTGAAGCTGCCGTAGGCGGCCGGGGCGGTGGCGATCACCGCGTCGGCGACGCCGTCCTCGGCGACCGCCGCCAGGGCGGCGAAGGCGCCGAAGCTCTGGCCGGCGAGCCCGATTCGCGCATAGCCCTGGGCGCGCAGGTCGCGGGCGGCCTTGGCCAGCCGGGCTCCCGTTCCGTCCAGGCTGTCGGCCTGGCGCAGCCGGTTCAGCCTGAAGGTGTCCCAGCCCTGTTCGGCCAGGGCGCGGATGTAGGGCGGCGTCGGCGCGCGCGAATCCTCGTCGTGAAGCGACAGGCCATGGGCCCAGACGATGGCACCCGCGGCCCGTTCAGGCCCCAGCGGAGCCTGCTCCGGAACGGCCGGCTCCACCCACATGGCCGGCTTTGCCGCCGGTGACGCGGCAGCGGCGGGCGCGGGCGCGGGCAGCAAGACCGCAAGCCCGATCGCCAGTCCCGTCAAAACGCCCGTCGAAGCCCGCCCCAGCCGGTCCCGAACCCGTTCCATCGCCGCAACCCGATTCCCATGGTTAATGCTCCGCTCCAGGGTCGGGCAGGCCTGGTGAAAAAACGGTTAGCACCGCAATCGTTCAGCCGCACGAAGCGTCGGCGGGCGTCCCGACGGTTTGTCCCGCCGGTTTGTCCCGCCGGTTTGTGTTGTCCCGCAACCGGACGGGGCGCTAGGGTCGCTCCCCAAGGCTCAGCCTCTTACCCGCTTCGTCCCCGGATGGCATCATGTCCGAACCTGCCGCGACAGATGAAGACGCCCGGTCCCTGATGGCCGCCGGGCGCCCGGCGGAGGCCGCCGCGCTCTACCGCCGCGCCATCGCCGAGCGTCCGGACGACTTCACGCTCTACAACAACATCGCGGCGGCGCTCCGGCGGACGGGCGACCGGTCCGGGGCGCTGGCAGCGCTGGAGCAGGCCTGCCGCCTGTTGCCGGGGCATCCGACGGTGGCGCTCAACCGGGCGGCGCTCCTGGCGGACCTGCGCCGCCCCGCGGAAGCCCGCGACGTGATCGCCCCCGTCGTCGCCTCGCGCCCCGGCGATGCCGACGCGGCGCTGGTGCTCGCCGGCGCCCTGGCGGACCTGGGCGACTTCCCGTCCGCCATCGCCACGTACCGGAGTGCGCTTGCGCATTCCCCCGACCACGCCGGCCTCGGCCTGAACCTGGGCAACCTGCTGAAGCGGACCGGCGACAGGGCGGGGGCGGCGGACTGCTACGGCGCGGTGCTTCGCCGGTGGCCGGACCATACCGGTACGATGCTGGCGGCATCCGCGCTGCTTCGGGAGGAAGGGGCGGCCGAGGATGCCGCCGGCCTCTGCCGCGCCGCCCTGACCCTGGACCCCGAGCTGACGGAGGCGCATCTGCTGCTCGGCAACGGGGAGCTTGCCGCCGGCCGTGCCGCCGCGGCCGCCTCCCGCTACCGGAGCGCCCTCTCGATCGACCCGGCCCACGGCGGAGCCCATCTCACGCTCGGCGCGGCGCTCCAGCAATTGGCCCGGCACGGCGAGGCCCGGAAATGCTTCGACCGCGCCCTGGCGATCGACCGTTCCGACGCATCCGCCCGGTTCCGCCGCTGCTTCGCCGAACTGCCGATCATCTACCGGGACATGGACGAAGTCGACCGCGCACGGGAGGCCTATGCCACCCGCCTGGCTCAGCTGACGGACCATTACGCCGCCGCCCCGGTGGCCGAACGGGCGGCTGCCGCGGCGGCGGTGGGCGAAAGCCAGCCCTTCTACCTGGCCTACCAGGGCCGCTGCGACCTGACCCTCCAGGCCCTCTACGGCGACCTCGTCTCCGGCCTGATGGCCTCGGGCTATCCGGAATTCTCCCGGCCGCTGACGCCCCGGGTCAGGAACGGCGGGCCTCTCAGGGTCGGGTTCGTCGCCGGCCATATCGGCAGGCATTCCGCCGTGAACGTGTCTCTGCGCGGCTGGGCGGACGCGTTCGATCCCGAACGGGTCGCCCTGTTCTGCTATCACACCGGTCCGGCGTCCGACGACGAGACGACCCGGTTCGAGTCGCTCTCGCAGGCGTTCCGCCGGGGGATGGGCGGGGTCCGCTCCTGGGCCGAGGCGATCCGGCGCGACGACCTGGACGCACTGGTCTTCGGCGACGTCGGCATGGACCCGATGGCCGCACGGCTGGCGGCGCTCCGCCTGGCTCCCGTCCAGGCCATGTCCACCGGCCATCCCGTGACGACCGGCCTGCCGACCATGGACCTGTATCTCAGCTCCGCCCTGATGGAGCCGCCGGGGGCGCAGGCCCACTACCGCGAGACGCTCGTACCCCTGCCGAACCTGGGCTACGCATACCGCCCGCTCGACCCGCCGGCGGTGCCGCTCAGCCGCGCCGACCTGGGATTGCCGGAGGACTCGCCGGTCTTCTGGTGCTGCCAGTCCCTCTTCAAGTACCTGCCGTGCGACGACGACCTGTTTGTCCGGATCGCGGCGCGCCTGCCGGACGCGCTGTTCCTCTTCATCGACTACATGCCGGCGCCGCGCGTGGCGCTCACCTTCCGCCGGCGCCTCGCGGCCGCCTTCGCGCGGGCCGGGCTCGATGCCGGCCGCCACTGCCGCTTCCTGCCCCAGATGGACCATGCCCGCTTCCACGCCGTGGCAGGGCTGACCGACATCTTCCTCGACAATCCCTCCTGGTCCGGACACAACACGACGCTGGAGGCCCTGACCCACGGCCTGCCCATCGTCACGCTGCCCGGCGGGCTCATGCGCCAGCGCCATTCCGCCGGCATCCTGGAGATGACCGGCATCCGGGAGACGATCGCCCCGTGCCGTGACGGCTATGTCGAGATCGCGGTCCGCCTGGGACGCGACCGCCGCCACCGCGCCGATCTCCGCCAGGCCCTGCGCCGCGCCGCTCCCGGGGCGTTCCACGACTCCAGCGCCGTGCGGGCGCTGGAGTCGGTGCTGGAACGGGGTTCAGCGTAGCGCGAACTGCACCGGGACGACCAGTTCCAGGGAGGTCCGGTCCAGATCGGCCGGGATCTTCGGCAGGGGCTGGGCGCGCCGGATCATCTCCAGCACCTCCTCGTCCAGGGCGTCGTAGCCGGAGCTTTTCTCCAGCCGGTACGACAGCACGGTACCCTCGGCGTCCATGGTGAACCGCAGCAGCGCCGTCCCCTGCTGGCGCATCCGCTGGGAGGACTGCGGATAGCGCTTGTGCCGGTTCAGATGCTGGAGCAGCCGCTGCTGGAAGCTCGGCATGACCGAGGACTGCGCCACGGCCCGCGGCCTCGCCGGTGCCGGTTCGGCTTCCGCGACCGGGGCGGGAGCGGGCGGCGGAGGTGCTGGGGCCGGCGGCGCCGGCTCGGGCGGGCGCGGCTGCTCGACCGGCCTGGGGCGCGGCGGCGGCGGCTTCTGCCGGGGCGGCTTGGGCGGCGTGATTTCCGGCAATGCCACTTCCGGCTCGACCTGGGGCGGCGGTTCCTCCTCGGGGGGCGGCTCCGGCGGCGGAGGCTCCGGGATCGGCTCCGGCTCCGGCGGGGGCGGCTCGGGGGGAGGGGGCTCCGGCGGGGGCGGCTCCGGTGGAGGCGGTTCCGGTGGGGGCGGGGGCGGCTCGGGCGCCGGCTGCTCGACGGCGGGTTCCGGCGGGGGCGGTTCGGGCGGCAGGTCGATCAGGATGGGACCGGCGACCTCCGCCGGGGGAGGAGGGGTGTCCAGGGCGAGCACGCTGGCCAATATGCCGGCGTGGACCGCCAGCACGAAGCCGGCGCTCAGGCCCCAGCGCAGGACATCGGAACTCATGGTCGGGCGGCGGCAGGATCGGTCGGGGCCATGCCTTCGAGGCCGACGAGCGCGATCTTGAGGTATCCGGCGGCGCGCAGGTCGTTCATGACGGACATCAGGTCGCCATAGTCCACCGTCCGGTCGGCCCGCAGGAAGATTCGCTGCTCGCGGTCGCTGCCGGTCGCCCGATCCAGCGCCGGGGCCAGCGGCGCGCCGCCCAGCGCCTCGTCCCCGATGACCAGGGACAGGTCGGCCTGGACCGTAAGATAGAGCGGCTTGTCGGGCTTGGGCTGCGGCTTGGCGGTGGAGGAGGGCAGGTCCACCGGGACATCGACCGTCGCCAGCGGCGCCGCGACCATGAAGATGATCAGCAGGACGAGGATAACGTCGATGAACGGCGTGACGTTGATCTCGTGGGTTTCGTCCAGGTCGTCGTCGCCCTGGTCCAGCTTGGCTGCCATGGTGCTACTCCGCCGCCTTGCGCAGGGAAACCATCGCACGGTCCACGTCACGCGACGCGAGGCGCTGGAGTTCCGCCGCCGCATCCATCAGCAGGGCCTTGTAGCCGGCGATGCCGCGGGCGAAGGCGTTATAGATCACGACCGCCGGGATGGCGGCGACCAGCCCCATGGCGGTGGCGAGCAATGCCTCGGCGATGCCCGGCGCCACGACGGCCAGGTTGGTCGTCTGCGCCTCCGAAATACCGATGAAGCTGTTCATGATGCCCCAGACCGTGCCGAACAGCCCGACGAACGGGGCCGTCGATCCGATGGTGGCGAGGATGCCGGTGCCCTTCGTCATGCGCCGGCTGGACGAGGCGACCAGGCGCTCCAGACGCGACGCGATCCGGTCCCGCAGCCCTCCCTTGTCCATCCCGGCGAACCACAGGTCGTGCTCCGCGACCGCGGCCCTGACGAAGCCGTGGACCGGGCCGTAGGCCGGGCGGCTGTGCTCGGCGGCCTCGGCCAGCGAACGCGCCGACCCGATCGCGCCGAGCGCCCGGGCGACCCGCCGCTTGGCGGCGCCCAGCTCGATCGCCTTGGCGACCAGCACGGTCCAGGTCAGCACCGATGCGAGCGCAAGCCCGACCATGACCGATTTCACGACGATGTCGGCCGCCATGAACATGCCCCACGGCGACAGGTCGTGGGCTGCGGGAAGCGGCGCGGCTTCTTCCATCCCGACGGGCTCCCCCGCGGCGGGGTCGGTCTCGGCGGGCTCCAAGGGAGCGGGTTCCGCCGTATCTTCAGCCGCGACGGGGGGCGGGGTGTCCGGGACTTCCTGTGTCGGCTGCCCTTGCACCGGCTGTTCCTGTGCCGCCGGCGGCGCCTCCGAACTCGGGACCTGACCCAGCGCGGCCGTGGAAAGGCACATCAGCGATACGATCGTGAGGGTCAGCCAGCGTAAGGCGCGGGGTCTCGTCATGCTTCGTTCCCCGAATGGGGTCCCGGAAAGTTGTGTTGGTGATTCATCCATAGGCGACACCGCCCAGGCATGCAAATGATTTTGCGAGTCATTTGCATGCCTAATAATGGTGTGGCCGGGCGGACGGTGCGATCGGCGCAAGCGCACAATCTGAGCCGGCGGACTGAAACCATATCGACAAGTAGGGGTTGGAACCCGATGATGGGCGTGACGATTCCGTTACCGGCCCGCATGGGGAAAGAGACTGTAGATGAAGGGCGATCCCGCCGCTATTCGCCACCTGAACAAGATCCTGACGGGCAAGCTGACCGCGGTGAACCAGTATTTCCTGCACGCCCGCATGCTCAAGGACTGGGGCCTGGAGCGCCTGGCGGACCACAGCTACCAGGAATCCATCTCCAAGATGAAGCATGCCGACCGGCTGATCGAGCGCATCCTGTTCCTGGAAGGCATGCCCAATCTCCAGGACCTCAACAAGATCAAGACCGGGAACGATGTGCCCGAGATGGTCGAGCTGGAGATGGAAACCGAGCAAAACGGGCGGGAATCCCTGCTGGAAGCGATCGAGCTCACCGAGCAGATCCGGGATTTCATCACCCGCGAGCTCTTCACCGACATCCTCACCGATACCGAGGAGCACATCGACTGGCTGACCCACCAGCTCCGCCTGATCGACGGCGTTGGCCGGGAGAACTACAAGCAGGAGCAGATGTTCAAGGGGTCGTGACGCTCGACAGAGAGCGGGACAAAGCTCAAGATCAGGGTGGACTTGAACTTACCAGCGGGACCGTCACGTCTCATCCCGACCCTGACTATCCAAAGAGTGACCTCGCGCAAAGTATCCATGCGATCGTGCAGGAAGCCGTAGGGGAAATCAATCGCATGTATGCAGAGTTGCGGCAGCATATCCTGCAAGCGGCTGAGCGTGCGCAAATAGAAGAAAAGTGCTCGAACGATCCATGATCGGGCGGTAGGGCGCGCAGCGCAACTGTATTGTGGCGAGGTGTTCGCGGCGGCGGGAAACCGGGGTCAGACCACCATTTCGCACAAAGCCTTCCGAATGCCCATCTTCGTAATTGCTCACGGGGTTGGCGGATCGTGAGCCGTCAGGCGACGGCGAAGGTTCCGCCAATGAGGTCGCGGATGGCGGTCCAGGCGGATTGACCTTGCCGGCGGGCCGTTCCGATCACGGAGCGATAGCCTGCGTGGATGTCCGGTCCCCAGTCGGATCGGAAGCCGTTGGTGACCTTGCGGAAGACCACGGACGGGCGGATTTCCTGCTCGCTGCCGTTGTTGGTCGGCGGCACGCGGCGGTCGGCGAGGAAGACGAAGAACTTGCCCCGCCAGGCCTTGACCAGGCGCTGCAGCTCGCGTCCGGCCGGATGGGCGGCGGGGACGCCGACCAGGGCATCGAGGTCCCGCTCGGCTTTGGCGGCGTAGGCGGCCAGCGTACTGTCCTTCAGGCCCGGTCTTCGTTTGCCGACGCGGATGGCCCAGCGTAGATGATCGCGGATCTTCGGCGCGACCACGGTGTCGCCGCAGTCGATGGCGTACTGCACGTCCCTGAGAACGTGGGCCAGGCAGACTTGGTGGACCCGTCCCAGTTCCTGCTGCCCGGCGTAGCGGTCGGAGATCCACACTTCGGGCCTATGCCCGCCCAGGATCCCGGCGGGCACCGCCCGGCCCCGGCCCGGCGCGATGGTGTGCAGCACGGCTTGCCCGGAATGGAATACCCACTGCCAGTGGGTCACGCCGTTGACCCGCGTCGTGGTCTCGTCCGAGGCGATCACCGGGGCGCCCAGGAGTTTGGCCTTGATCGCCGCGCAGGCCGTGTCGAACGCCACCCCCATGCGGCGCAACGCATTGGCGATGGCCCCCTCGGAGATCGTCAGTCCGAACAACTCCTCCAGCATCCGCGACAGCCGCTCGAAGCCGACATGATGGCTGTGGTGCAGATAGGCCAGCAGCGCCCGGATGCCCGGCCCGAAAGGGGTGCCCGGCGGCATGGCGGCGGGCGGGGCGGCCCGGTAGCGCCGCCCGCAATCGCCGCACCGGCCGCCGAACAGCTCGACCCGCGTCACCACCGGGCGGATCACCGGAAGGTCGATGTGGTCGTAGCGGTGCCGGCACCGCTGGGCGGCCTCGGGCACCGCCGTCCCGCAATGCGGACAGCACTCGGCTAGGCGGCGCTCGGTCCGGTCCGGATCGTCGGCCAGCGGGCGCGACACTCCGGGCCGCGACGGCCGCGGCTTGCGCCGGCGCTTGGCGTCCGCCTTGCGCGACGCACCGCCAGGGCCGTCCTGCGACGGCGGAATGTGCGAATTGGCCGACGTCTTCCGCGGCTTCCCGACCAGCGCTTCCAGTTCGGCGACCCGCGCCGCCAGACGCTCGATCAGTGCCGCCTGCTCGACCAGCAGGGCGTCCTTCTCAGCCTCACTCAGGCGATAGCGCGGCGGTTTCTCCATCCCGAAGTGGACTCATATTCTAGGCCGCAGCGCAACCCTTTTCGCCAACCCCGTGAGCAATTACCCATCTTCCGGCGAAATGGTGGTCTGACCCCGGTTTCCCTTACAATCTTAGAGCATCGGCCTTACAAACGCTGCTTCGGTTGGGCCATCCGCTCACACTTTCCCTGTGGCATCGTTACTTCCGCAACGCCGCCGCGGCGCGGGCCAGTTCCTCGATCCTGCCCCAGTCGCGCGCCTTGACCGCATCCGCCGGTGCCACCCAGGAGCCGCCGACGCAGGCGACGTTCGGCAGGGCCAGGTAGTCGGGCGCGTTCTCCAGCGTGACGCCTCCGGTCGGGCAGAAGCGCACGGCGGGCAGGGGGGCCGCCAGGGCCGCCA